>CAYMHO010000044.1:0-31071 GCA_964390195.1 uncultured Fimbriiglobus sp.
TGCCGGCGGTGTACGCCGACCCGGCCAACGACTTCGACATCTGCGACGTGCGGGGGAAGGTGTGCTTTTGACCAACGGGAGGGGGACGATGGGACCGCCGGACTTCGTGACCCTCGCCCGCGGCTGGCGGGCGG
Source organism: uncultured Fimbriiglobus sp. (assembly GCA_964390195.1). Taxonomy (GTDB): domain Bacteria; phylum Planctomycetota; class Planctomycetia; order Gemmatales; family Gemmataceae; genus JALHQU01. Next base: position 135 of record CAYMHO010000044.1, read on the forward strand.
TGGCCGACGCCCTGCGGGACGCGGCGGTGCCGCCCGGCCACCCGCTCCGGGCCGTGTGGAGGGAACTGGCGTGGTGCCGCCTGCTGTCCGACCGGGGGCGAGACCCGCTCGCCCACCTCCGCCGGGTCGTCACCCGGCTGACCGGCCGGCCGCCGCCCGACGGCGCGGACCCCGCCACCCTGCTGGCCGCACTGCGGCCGTTGGCCGCACCCCACCTGTCCCGCTCGCACGACCCCCGCCGGAGGTGTCCCGCCGTGTGCACGGCCGTCGCCCTGCCCGTGAGTGAACTGCCCGAGGTGGTGGTGAGCGCGATGACCGACCGGGTGCACGACCGCGGGGGCGAGCGGGAGGTGCGGTTCGACTGGCGGCACCGGCCGGCCGTGCTGCCCGTCTGGTGGGAGGGGAGGCTGCAAGTCCTGCGGTGGGGCAACCGCGACCGGGGCGAGCGGCAGCTCCCGCCGACCGGGTGGACGTGGCGGGAGTCGGTGGCGGCGGGCAAGTGGGCGGGGGTCGAGCCGAGGGCGGTCGAGGTGCCGGCCCGCTACGCGTTGATGAACGGGGTGTGGTTCAAGGTGACACGGGGGCTTCGTGGGCTGGCGGTCGTCACCCCGGCGGGCGAGCCGGTGGTGTACCTGGTGTGCGAACCGAGCACCCGCTACTACCGGGTGATGACCCGCGCCGAATGGATGCCGGTTCTTCTCGGCGAGGTGATATGACGGTGCCGTCCGTCCGGCGTTGGCGGCGGGCCAGTCCCCGCCGGTGAGCGGGAGGGCGGCGTGAGCGAGTACAGTCGCCGGATGTGGGCCCACCCGGGCGGGGATGCGGCCGACCGCCTCGGGGTCGCCGAGCACGGGGTGACCGGGGCGTGTCGGGAGGCGGTGCGGGTGGTCGCCGTCGAGGACCTGCTCGTCGGGCTGCGCGTCCGGGCCGCCGGACTCCCTGCGCGGCTCGCCTGTCACCTCGAACTGCTCGCCGAGGAGTGCCTGCCCCCAGGGGACGGCTGACCGTTCCAGGCAGTCTCCGTCCCGCCACCCCACAGCCTCTCCCCGGTGCGGGCGTTGCCATCGGCCGGCCGATTGGGCACGTCCCCGTCCGGCCCCCCCGCACGCTCGCGGGGGTGGCGATGTCCGTGGTATCGGGTCCCGGCTCTGGTACCATCGTTGTTGTTCGACCTGACCGACCGGGCGGACGGCCTCTCCCACCGACGAGAACGCACATGCCCGAGGGCGGCTCAGACCACGACGCGACCCACACGACCCCGCCCGCCGGAGAAGGTGGGGCGTTCGAGGCCGCCGGCCGGACGTTCACCCGCGACCATTCCGTCAGGCCGACCGGAGGCACCGCCCCGTACGCGGGTGGGGAGGGCGCGAACGTCGACCTACCACCCGCCGCCAGCCCCCCGCCGGGGTACGAGGTACTCGGGGTGCTCGGCCGCGGCGGGATGGGTGTCGTCTACCGGGCCCGCCAGGTGGCCCTGAACCGGGAAGTGGCCCTCAAGGTGTTACTGGCCGGCGACCACGCGTCGCTGTCGCAGCGGGCCCGTTTTCTGGCCGAGGCCGAGGCGGCCGCCCGGGTGGTCCACTCCGGTGTGGTGCAGGTGTACGACTACGGCACCTGGGGCGGGCAGCCGTTCCTGGCCCTCGAGTACTGCCCGGGTGGTAGCCTGTCCGAGAGGTTGGCCGGGACCCCGCTCCCCCCGCCGGCGGCCGTCGAACTGGTGGAAGGGGTGGCCAAGGCGGTCGCCCACCTGCACGCCGGCGGGGTGGTGCACCGCGACCTGAAGCCGGCCAACGTGCTGTTGGCGGCCGACGGCACCCCGAAGGTGGGGGACTTCGGGCTGGCCAAGCTGCTCGAGTCGGGGGACCGACTCACCGCCACCGGGGCGGTCCTCGGCACCCCGGCGTACATGGCCCCGGAGCAGGCCCGGGGGGACGCCCGGGGGGTGGGCACCGCGGCCGACGTGTGGGCCCTGGGGGCGGTCCTTTACGAGTGCCTGACCGGCCGCCCGCCGTTCCAGGGCAGTTCGCCCGCCGCCACCGTGCTGCTCGTGCTGGAACAGGAGCCGGTGCCGGTGCGGGCGCTCAACCCGGCCGTCCCGGCCGACCTGGAGACGGTCTGCCTCAAGTGCCTGGACAAAGACCCGGCCCGGCGGTACCCGGCCGCCGGCCCCCTGGCGGCCGACCTCGGGCGGTGGCTCGCCGGGCGGCCGGTGCTGGCCCGGCCGGTCGGCCCGCTCGGGCGGGGGTGGCGGTGGGCCCGCCGGCACCCGGCGGTGGCGGGGCTGCTGGCGGCGGTGCTCGGGGTGTTCGCGGCCGGGGCAGGGGCGAGCTACGCCGGCTACCGGCGGGCGGAGGAACACCGGACGGTGGCGGAGGGCGAGGCGGCGGCGAAGGCCGAACTGGTGCGCGAGCTGACCACCGAACGCACGCACCTCCGGCAGTCGGTCGAACGGCTGGCCGCGCAGCGGGAGGCGACCGAAGTCGCGTTCCTCCGCGGGGTCCTACGACCTCTGTCCGCCGACCGGCTGGTCGAGCGAGAGGGGGCGAAGGTCAGTCCCGAACAGTTCGCCGCCCTCCGCGACTTGGCCACCGCCGACGAGCCGGCGCGGCTGCGGGCCCTCGAGGCGTGCGGCACTTCCCCCGGCGGGCCGGCGGTCGCCGTCACCTGGCGGCGCGAGTTGGTCTGGGCGGTAGTGGGGCTCGACCGGGCGGCGGGCGTCCGGCTGCGGGAGCGGGTGTCGGCCCTCCTGACCGCGGACGCCACCCCGCCCGACCTCCGGACGGCGGCCGCGATGTGGGCCACGGTCCTGCCCCCGGGTGACGGGAGGATGGAGGACGTTGCGGCGGGCGTGTTGTCCGCGCGGATGGAGTCGGCGAACGGCTTCGCCGAACTCGACCAGCTGGCCGAAGGCTTGAGCCTTCTGGCGCGGCGGGGGGTGTCGGCGGCGGCCGCCGCCCGTGCGGCACGAGCGCTGGTCCGCCGGCTGGGCGGCGAGCGGGACCCGGCCCTCCTGTCACGGCTGGCCGTCCCGTTCGACCCCCTGGTGGACCGACTCGCTCCCGCCGACGTCGCCCCGCTCGCGGCGGCTCTCGCCCCGACGGTCGCCCACCGGGCGGCGGGGGACGGCCTGTCCGAGTGGTGGCACCTGGCGTCCGCGACGGCGGCCCTCGCCCGCCGCCTCCCCCCGGCGGAAGGGGCGAGCCTCGTCCGCCCCTTGGCCGAGCAACTCGCGGCCTACGTCCGTAGCCCGGCGCCTCCGGAATCGCTCGGGTTGCCCGCCGCCACACTCGCCGCCTGGTCGCGGTTCCTGCCGGCCCGGGTCGCCGCCGGCATCGCCCGCCCGGCTGCCCAGGCGGTGGCCGCCCGCCTCGCGGCGGACAAGGAGGGGGACGAGCTGAAGCCGCTGGCCGATGCCCTCGGCCCGCTGGCGGGGTGGCTGACGCCCGCGGAGCTGGCGGCGGCGGCGCGTCCGGGGGCGAAGTGGGCGGCCGACGGGCTGGCGACCGAAACGGAACCGGACCGCCTGCGTGTTCGGGCCGAAACCCTGGCGGTTCTGACCCGAATGCTGCCGGCCGGTGAGGCCGAGGGGTTGGCCGGCCCGCCGGCCCGGGCGTTGGCCGACCGGGTGGTTCGCGCCGCGCGCCCGTCGGCCGCGACCGCGTCCGCCAAGCCCCTGCTGGAACTGCTGGACTGGCTGCCCGTCGACCGGGCGGAGGCGGCGGCGCTGGCGGCGGCCGCCCTGGTGACCCCGTCGCTCTCGCCGGGAGAGGTGGAGGACCTGGCGGTGGTCGTCTCCGCCCTGGCCGGCCGGCTGCCGACCGAGGCGGCGGCGCGGGTGGTGCGGCGGCCGGCGGGGGTGGTGGCCGGCCGGCTGGCCTCCGCCGAGAGCTTCCGCGTCGGGAACGAGTACCTGGCGTCGGCGCTGGTCGTGCTGACCGGCCGGCTGACGGCGGATGAGCGGGGCGAGTTGGTCCGGCCGGCGGCGGCGGCCGTCGTCCGCCTCATGGTGGGTCCCCACCCGGACGCGTCCGGGCTCGGTCACCGGGTGCTCTGGCTGCAGGACGCCGTGAGGGCCCTGGGGGCGTGGTTCGAGCCGTCCGCCGCCAGGGACTTGGGCGTGAAGGTGGCCGTGGGGATGAGCGACGACCCGAGTTCGGTCGCCCACACCTACCTGACGCGCGCCCTCGGCCTCCTCGGTCGTCACCTCACCGAAGACGACCTGCTGGCGGTGCTGAAGACGCTGGCGGTGTCCGACTCCCTCCGGGCCGACGTGCTGGGCGAACTCGGCCGCCGGGCACGCCGGCCGGTGACCGCCCCCCACGCCGCCCTCGGCGGGGTTGGGGTGCTCGGGGCGGCCGAGCCGTTCGCCGACGTGTGGGAGTTCGCCACCTGGGCGGAGGTCCACCGCCCGCACTGGGACCTGGCGACCCGCCCGACCAGGCCGTGGGGCACCGAGTGACGGGAGGGTGGGACCACGCCGAGCCGATACACACCCGTCCTCGGGGGCCCGCCCGACGTCCCGTCGGCCGACCCCCGGCCGGTTCGTACACTCCCTGTCCCGCCTCCCCGGGCCCTCCCCATGTGCCGCCGTCCCGCCCCCCTGCTCGCCGCCCTCGCCCTGGTCCTCCTCCCGCCCGCGGTCACGCCGGCCGCCGACCCGCCCCCGGCCCGGCTGGTGGTGCTGGTGTTCTTCGACCAGTTCCGCGGCGACTACCTTGCCCGGTGGAAGGACCAGTTCGGCCAGGGCGGGTTCAACCGCCTGACGGCCGACGGGGCGTGGTTCGCCGACTGCCACTACCCGTACGCGTACACCGTCACCGCCGCCGGTCACGCGTCCGTGTCCACCGGCTGTGGGCCGGCCGACCACGGGGTGGTGGGCAACGACTGGTTCGACCGCAAGGCGGCCAAGGGCGTCAACTGCGTCGGCTCCGACCGGCACACCCAGGTACCCCGCCGCACCGCCGAGGGCACCGACGACGACGAGAAGAAGGGGGCGACCGGCGGCGTCTCGCCCGGCCGCCTGCTCCAGCCCACGTTCGCCGACGCCCTGAAGGCGGGCACCGGTGGGAAGGGCAAGGTGGTCGCCCTGTCGCTCAAGAACCGCGGGGCCGCCCTGCCCGGCGGGAAGGAGCCGGACGCGTGCTACTGGATGGACGGCGGCACCGGCCGGTTCGTCACCTCCACGTATTACCGGGACGCCGTCCACCCGTGGGTGAAGGAGTTCAACGCCGGCAACCCGGCCGAGCGGTGGAAGGGGAAGTCCTGGGAACGGGTGCGGCCGGAGTTGGACTACGCCAAGCTGAGCGGGGTGGACGACGCGGCCGGGGAGGGCAAGGGGGCCGCCGGCCAGGGGCGGACGTTCCCCCACCCGTTCGAGCCGGCCGACCCGAAGGCGAAGCCGGCCTACTTCACCGCCGTGTACACCTCCCCGTACGGCAACGACCTGCTGCTCGACCTGGCGGAGCAGGCGGTGGCGGCGGAGGAACTGGGGGCGGACGACGTGCCCGACCTGCTCGCCCTCAGCTTCTCGTCGAACGACGCGGTGGGGCACGCGTGGGGGCCGGACTCGCAGGAGGTGCTGGACGTCACCCTGCGGTCGGACGCGGTGGTGGAGCGGCTGCTCGCACTGCTGGACGACAAGGTGGGCAAGGGGCGGTACACGCTGGTGCTGACCGCCGACCACGGGGTGTGCCCGCTGCCCGAGCAGGACAAGGAGAAGCGGGGCAAGCGGGTGCAGCCGGCGACGGCCGCCAAGGTGGAGGGGTTCCTGACCGAGACGTACGGGAAGGGGGCGGGCAAGTGGGTGGAGGCGGTGAGCGGGCCGTGGGTGTACCTGAACGCCAAGGCGGTGGCGGCGGCCGGGCTGAAGGGGGCGGACGTGGAGACGGCCGTGGCCGAATGGGTCCGCAAGCAGGACGGGGTGGAGGGGGCGTACACCCGAGCCGAGCTGGCGGCCGGCGTGCCGGAGAAGGATGCGGTCGGGCGGATGGTGGCCCGGTCGTTCCACCCGGAGCGGTGCGGGGACCTGTACGTGATGCTCAAGCCGTACCACCTGCCGTCGGCGGCGACGGGGACGGGCACCACCCACGGCAGCCCGTGGGAGTACGACACGCACGTGCCGCTCGTCGTGTACGGGCCGGGGGTGACGGCCGGGTTGCGGAAGGGGCGGGCGAGCCCGCTGGCCGCGGCCGCCATCCTGGCGAAGGCGGCGGGGGTGAAGCCGCCGGCCGGGGCGAAGGAGGGCGTGCCCGACGGGCTGTTCGGCGGTAAGGGCCGGTGAGCCCGTCGGCGACATCGGTTAGCCCACAACGCGACAGGCCAGCACCGCCGGCTGGCGAACACCGACACCCCCGGCCTCGCGGCGCCAAACCGTCGGCCTGCCAGGGGGTGCAACCGCTCGGGGTTGTAGCCGATACACCGGTGTGCCCACCCCGTAGGGGAGGTCAACCCGGCCTCAGTGACACCGCCGGTCAAATCTATCGTGTCCTTGAGCGAACGGGGCGTAGGCGGATTCGGTGCATCGCCAGCCCCACACCGGCCGCCGGCGCGTCACCCGGATGGAAAGCACCGCTTTCCCAGGGCGAACGCCTCACCGGCGAGGCACCCCTTCTCGTCGGCGAACGACCGGCCGACCGCGCCCCGGCTGCGGGCTGGGCGTGACGGCCTCGGCATCCGGCGGCCAGGATGACCGCCGTTCGGATGTGCTGTGAAACATTTCTGCCCGCCGCCCCGTAGCATCTGACCGTGAGACGGGCGTCCGCCCCGTCCGCCCGGAGGGGTCGCCATGACGCGGTGCGTGCCGGTCGGGATGGTGGCGGTGGTAGTGCTGGCGGTGGCGGCGGGCGGCTGCGGCCCGAAGCCGGAAGGGCCGGCGCCCAACGCCCCGGTCATCAAGGCTGAGGGGACCGTCCCCGCACCCTCACCCACCCCGACTCCTTCACCCACATCGACGCCTGACCGGGCCGTCGCGTTCGTGGAGTCGCTCGGCGGGACCGTCACCCGCGACGACAAGGCACCCGGCAAGCCGGTCGTGGGGGTACGGTTGACCGGCCACCAGGTGACGGACGCCGGGCTGAGGGAGCTGGCCCCGCTCAAAAACCTCACCTCCATCCACTTGTTCGAAACGCGGGTGACGGACGCCGGGCTGAGGGAGTTGGCCCCGCTCACGAACCTCACCGCCGTCGACTTGTCTCGGACGGGGGTGACGGACGCCGGGCTGAAGGAGCTGGCCCCGCTCACGAGCCTCGCCACCCTCTACCTACATGACACGCGGGTGACGGACGCCGGGCTGAGGGAGTTGGCCCCGCTCACGAACCTCACCTCCCTCGACTTGTCTCGGACGGCGGTGACGGACGCCGGGCTGCGGGAGGTGGCCCCGCTCACGAACTTAACCAGGCTCGAATTGTGGGGCACGCGGGTGACGGGTGCCGGGCTGAGGAACCTGGCCCCGCTCAAGAGCCTCACCTCCCTCCAGTTGAACGACACGCAGGTGACGGACGCCGGGCTGAAGGGGTTGCGGGAGGCCGGGCTGCTGCACGCCATGTCTCAGGCCGACGCCGCCGGCGGCAAGCGGCCGACCAATCCCGAGGACGTCACCACCCTCGACTTGAGTAACACGAAGGTGACGGACGCCGGGCTGAAGGACCTGGCCCCGCTCAAAAACCTCACCTCACTCAACTTGCGTTACACGGAGGTGACGGACGCCGGGGTGGAGGAACTGAGGAAGGCGTTGCCGAAGTGCCGCATCGCTCAGTGAGCCGCGGCCATCGTTCGGGGGCGGGGTGGGGACCGCCCCCGCTGCCTCGTATCATCTGACCGTGGCACGGGCGTCCGCCCCGTCCGGCCGGAGGGGCCGCCATGACGCGGTACGTGCTGGTCGGGGTGCTGGTGCTGGCGTACGGGGTGACGCGGGCCGACGACGCCGAGACGAGGCGGCAAAATCGCTGGAGAGACTCGGCGGAGTGGTGAAGCGGGACGTGAAGAAGGACGGAAAGCCGGTGGTCGAAGTGACACTGCAGGGCTGGAAGGTGAGGGACGACCACCTGAAGGGGCTGACCGCCCTCAAACACGTCGCCACCCTGCGGCTGCAGCAGACGAAGCTGACGGACGCCGGCCTGAAGGAACTGGCCGCCCTCAAGGGCCTCACCTCCCTCTACCTGGCGGGACGCGAGTGACGGAGGCCGGGGCGAAGGAACTCGAGAAGGCGTTGCTGAAGTGCCGCATCGAACGCTGACGCTTTCGCCAATGTGCACAAGCACTTCGCTCGCGGGGGGCGTGGGTCCGGTGTCGAACGGCGGGTGGGTTTCGGGACAGCGACGGCCCCGTGCGTCCGCCGGCCATCCAACTCTCCGCCGACTGGGTTCCCCCCAAGGCCCACCAGCCGGCACAGCGATTGGAAAGCGATGACGGCCCCGGGACCTGAGGCCGACAACGCTCTGACCGGCAGGCCTGGGGTTGAGCAAAAGCCGCTAGAACAGCCACCCCTGGCCCCGCGGGTCCGGCGGCGGGCGGAACCGGGACGGGTCGAGCGGGGGCAGGCCGCCGTCCAGCCCGTGCCGGCGGGCGAACACCCGGAACAGCTGCCGCACCTGCTCGGCCAACGGCCCCGAGGGCGTCAACCCGTCGCCCTCCGCGTGAGCCACTGCAGCTGGGCCCCGAACGGCAGGCCGGCCAGTGGGACCGTGACCGAATGCCCCGCCGCCACCAGAAGTGGTAGGAGGCGTTCGCGGTACCACCGCCCGGCCAAGCAGACGACCGTCGAGGCGGGTGGCAACTCCGTGAGCAGTTCGGCCGACACCCGCTCGGCCCACGCAACTCGGGCCGGCTTCGGCATCCCGTGCAAGGTCACCTCGTACGGGGCGATGACCCGGTCCGGCATGACAAGGCCGTACTTCGCGGACAGGACGTACCAGCGGTCGCCGCACCGCTCGGCGTACGCTCGCATCTTCCGGAAGAGTGGGGAGGTGTACAGCTCGCGGGCTGGGGCCGCGACCGCCGCCTTGGCCTTCACACACGACACCAGGGCGACGGTGAACCCTCGACTCGGCACGCTGGCGCTGGCGGGCGACACGTCTCGCACTCCCGGATGGCGGTGAGGGGGCAAACGGCCAGATGGCTGTCGGCCCGGGACATTCGAAGACGCGGGGGGCAACAGACCACCTCACCCGAGCGGCCGCTGCTTGATGCCGAGAGCGTTCACCCACAACTCTCCCGCCCGCCCGGGTCTCGCGTCCTCCGTGAGCCAGAGGCGGTGGACGGCGAATTGGGCGTCGCCCTCGACGGCCAGGCGGAGGGACTCGGGGGTGAAGTTGGTGAACGGGCGGCCCTCACGCTCGGAATCGGCCACCCCGTACTTGACGGACACGAACAGAACGCCGCCCTCTCGGAGCGAGCGTGCCAGCCGGGACAGGCAGTCGCCCACCTGCTCCCGGCGGACGTGCAGGAGGGAGGCGCAGGCCCACACCCCGTCGAACTCGGGGCCGTAGTCCACGTCCTGGAAGCGGAGCACCCGCACGGGCGACCCGGTCAGCCGCTCGGCGACGGCGGCCATTGCGGGGGAGGCGTCGAAGGCGGTCACCCGGTAGCCCATCGCCGCGAACGCCCGGGCGTCCCGGCCCGACCCGCAGCCGGCGTCTAGGACGCGGGCGCCCGGCTGGAGTAGCGCCAGGAACGGCTCATACAGGGCCGTCATATCGACGCCGCCGGTCTCGGCTGCGAACCGTTCGGCGTTGGACTCGTAGTAGTTCAGGGCGGGGTCAGAAGGCGGGGTCGCGCTCATCGGCCGCCCTCCAGGCGTCGCCCACCAGCCCGCCCTCCGTTCGGGCGAGCCGGTACGCCTCCCGCAGGAACTGCACCCGCTCGCCCGCCCGGCCGCCGGTCTGGCCCATGAGCGTCTCCCGCAGCGGGTGGTGGCTGGCGATGAGGAACTCGTTCCGCCGCATCAGCCTCTCCAGGTAGTCCGGGTGCGGCAGGCGGTCGAACTTGCCGGCCGGCCCCCGGTTGCACACCCGGCACGCGAGCACCAGGTTCCACACCCCGTCGACCAGCCCCGCCAGCGGGGCCTCGGGGGCCCGCCGCTTCAGGGTGTGCGGGAACACGTGGTCGACCTCCGCCAGGTCGTCCGCCCCGCCGGTCACCGACACCTCGGCGAAGCAGTAGAAGCACCGCCCCTTCTGGTACCCGTTCAGGGCGTCCCGGCAGTGGGTGACCGCCCGCCGGCGGCCGAACCGGGCTTCGGTGACGAGCCCGCCGGTGTCTGCGTCGTACGCGACGACCAAGGCGCTGGCGGGCAGGCTCAACTCCCACGCCGTCTCCACCAGCCGCCACCGGGCCTCCACCTCGGCCGGCAGGCTGCGGTGCTGGAACGTGTCGACCAGCCGGAACAGGTCGTCGGTCAGCCTGACCCCTTTGGCCGGCCCCGCCCGCTCGTCCGCGAAGAAGCGGACGCCGACCTCGGCCTGGCCGACCACGTGGAAGGCGTCGATGACGTTGTTGAACCCGAGCCGGACGGTGGCCTCCGCCAGGGACTCGGTCGTCAGCTCGCCGCGGGTGTACCGCCGCACCTCGTCCAGGTACCGGCTCGAGCGGGAGGTGGCTTGTTTGTCGCACCCCTTCAGGTGGTCGGCCAGGTGGCGGGCGAAGGGGACCGCCAGGTCGGACAGCGGGACGTGGGACCGCCCCTCGCCCGCGAGCTCGAGGAGCGACTTCCCGAGGGCGAACTTGTAACTGGCCACGTTCCGGCCGAACAGGATGACCGCCCGCCAGTAGTTGTCGAGGGTGGGGCAGACGGCGGTGAACACGTCGGACATCGGCCCACCCCCAGCTCGGATGTGTGTAATTGTGACGGCCACCGCGCGCGCTTTCAACGTGCCTGGCCGCGTGCTCACCGCCCGGCCGGCGCTTGTGGTCGGGCCCGCCAGACCCTCACTGGCCCGACGCCCGACAACCAATATCCCAACACCGACACGGCCGTAATGCTCAGCCCGAGACCCGACCCGTGCCCCAGTCCATCCCTCCGGGACTGACCCGAGCCCACGTCCTGCTCGCCCTCGCCGACATCGACGGCGGCGAGGTGCCCCCGTTCGGCACGCCGACCGGTTACGAGTTGGTGCACGCCGGCGGGCGGTACGCCCCGAAGGCGGTCATCGGTCTGGCCCACCGTCACCTGACCGGTCACCTCCTCCCCCACGACCGGTTCAGCGGCGGGAACGGTCCGGGACAGGCGAACGCCGTCCTCCGTCAACTCGGGTTCACCATCGTCGCCAAGGGGGAGGCCGTGGCCAAAGGTGAGAAGACACCGCGGCGGGACTGGACAGAGCGAGAAGTGGCCGCGGTCGTCGCCGACTACTTCGCGATGCTCCGGAAGGAGTTGTTCGGCGAGCCGTACAGCAAGACCGAACACCGCGCTGCCCTCCGCCGCCTGCTCGACGACCGCTCGGACGGGTCGGTGGAATACAAGCACCAGAACATCAGCGCGGTGCTGGCGGCACTCGGCATCCCCTACCTTCCCGGGTACAAGCCGGCGGGCAACTACCAGGCCTTGCTCGCCCGCGGGGTGGAGGCCTACCTCGCCCACCACCCGGAGTACCTCGTCACGCTGGCCGAGTCCCCGGCAATGTCCGGGCCGGTCGCCACGCCGGCCGTCCCGTCCGACCCGATGACCCTGTTCGAGGATGCCCCCGAGTGGCTTCCGCCGCCCTCCGCGGTGCTGAAGCCGTGGCTGACGCAGGCCGGTCGCCGAATCGACTTCTCCCGGCTGGACGTCGAGAACCGCGCCCTCGGCCGGCAAGGGGAGGAGTTTGTCGTCGAACTCGAGCGGGCACGCTTGAAGAAGGACGGGCGAGACGACCTGGCCCGGCAGGTCGACTGGGTGGCCGACACCATCGGCGACGGCCTGGGGTACGACGTGCGGTCGTTCGAGCCGGCCGACGCGGCCGAACTGTTCGTCGAGGTGAAGACCACCCGCCGCGGCAAGTACCACCCGTTCCACGTCACCGCGACCGAGCTGGCCTGTTCGGAGGACGTGCCCAAGAAGTTCCGCCTGTACCGGGTGTTCGCGTTCGGGCCCGAGGCCAAGCTGTACCGATTGCGGGGCAGCCTCTCGCAGAACTGCCACCTGACCGCGACCCGATTCCTCGCTCGAGCCCGGGCCGAGACAGCGGCCGGTTCGGGTGACGAAGAGGTGGACGGCTAAGCTCGTTGGCCAAGCCTGGCGAACAGCTGCTGAATGCCCCGCAGGTGGCTAGGGATGTCTTCGTGGAGGACCTGGCGCACCTCCAGCATGTACCCGATGAGGAGGATGCAACGCAGCGAGTTGAACTCGGTCGCGTAGTCGGTGTCGAGGCCGTGCATCACCCCGTGCCGGTTCAGTGGGCAGTATCCGGTCCCCGAGCGACGTCGGTTGGTGTCGAGGGTCAAACCCCATGTCCGCTGAATCGCCGCGAGCATCCGGTCGTGGATTCCCCCGACGGGATACTGTTGGCCGTCGCCCGGCAACTGAAAACGCTCGAGGATGCCAGCGAGCGCACCTGCGCGCCTATTCTCGACGAAGAAGTTTCGACCCATCCCCATGACCTCGCAGCCGATACCATCCAGTTGGCTGAGCAAAGCGGGGATGCTGAGCGTGTACTTCCCCTGGCGGTGGGCGGCAAAGGCGTCCGTCATAATCGCCGCACGTAATGGGTACTTTTCACACGCGGTGTTAAGGACGCGGTCACACTGCTGCCGAGTGAACTCGGCCATGAGAAGGTCAATCTCGTCACCTTGCCCTCGGTGTACGGCCCAACCCCTAAGGCCCCCCGCCACCTGGTCACCGTCTGGGCGGTCACCCCCCACCAGTAGGCCACCGCCGCCACCGCCTCCCGCCGCACCGCCGCGGCCAGCCCGCCGCACACCACCAAACCGCGGCCCCGGCCGCCCGGCCGCTTGCCCACCGGCCACGGAATAGGGGCGTTGGTCAGGCCGGTCGCCACCACCTCGCCGCGCACTTCGCAGGTGAGCGTGAGCCCGTAGGCGAATCGCGGGGTGGGGTAGGTGCCGAGCAGCGAGGGCGGGGAGGTGGTCGTCCGCATGCCGTTCCCTCCAGGGCGGACAGTCGACGGGCCCCGCCTCCAGCCCCCGCAGGGCGGCTTCCACCACCGGGGTGAAGGCGGCGGGGGAAGGCGAGAGCGGCTCGGAGCCAACCCCGGCGGCCCACACCCGGCCGGCGTGGAAGTCGAACGCCACTCACGTCTGGTCCGGCCTCAGGCCTGGCGCCGCGAGCGGGAGAGGATGAGGGTGGCGACCCTATTCTGCAGGGCCCGTCCGGTCGTTCTCACCTTTTCCCGTTGACCGTTTCGAGCTGGAGCCCTCTCCTGCACCCGCCGCCCGCCGCTGTTTGCCGTGCGGACGCCCCGACCTGAATCCCGCGCCCGACTTTGGGCAACCCTGTCCGGCTCCACCCCTCTACTCGAAAGGCCCTCTCGGCCTCGTGGCACCTGCCCGCCGGGGGGGCCGTCGGCTTCCCGGTGTAAGGGGCTACGTCCCTTCCCCGAGAGGAACCAGAGGGTGCCTAACCGAACCTGCCCACGCGACCGCCGGACGACCCGCCGCCCGTTCACCCCCAGAGAACTCGCCCGCCTGGCGGCCGACTTCGGCCTCACCGACGAGGTGCGGAACATCCCCGGCCTGCCCGACTGGGTCATTACCGCCGGGGGTGAGGTCTTCTCCCGCCTTCGGTCGACCTGCCACCCGCCCGGGTCGGTCCGCCGGCTGAAGCCGTCGAGCCACCCGGGCGGGTACCGGCAGGTCCTCAGGCGGGTGAGGGGGAGGAAGCGGAAGTTCTTCATCCACCGGCTGGTGGCGTTCGTCTTCCTGCCCCCGCCCGAGCCGGGTCAGTACTTGGTCCGCCACCTCGACGAGGACAAGACGAACAACCACAAAGACAACCTGAGGTGGGGAACCGAGGCGGACAACCGGCGTGACGCGATTCGGAACGGGAGAATCCGCCGGGGCGAGGCTCACCCGGGTGCCAAGCTCAACTGGGAATCGGTCAACGAGATTCGGCGGCTGAGCCGCGAGGGGTGGAGCTATGCGGCCCTGGCCCGGCGGTTCAGCGTCTCGAAGGCGAACATCCGTCTGGTGGTGAACTGCGTCAACTGGAAGCCAACTACGCTGAGCCACATCCCGTCGCCCCACAGCCAGGACAGTCTGACCAGCCCCGGCGTGCCCCCGGACCGTCAACCGCCCTCACCCCCGTAACCTCGGGGACGGCCCCATCTCGGAGTGGCCGAAGCCGCTCGTAAGCAGGGGCCCAGGTGCCTCGGGCGGCGAGGCAGAAGCGAGGTGTGTCGACCTCGAGGTGCTCGCCCACTGCCGGGTAACCATGCGACCGTCTCCGACGGGGCAGGAAGGGTTGCGGGCGAGAACGGGCTGGCCTCTGCCGCCCGGGTGATGCGAGAATGCCCGACCGACCGCCAGGGACACGGCATGACCCCTGCCCGCCGCCGAAGTCTGACCGCCCTCGCCCTCCTCCTGGCCGCGCTCGCCGCGCCGCTCGTCGCCCTTCTTTGCGGCCCTCCGTCCGGCGCACCCGAAGCCATGACCGAAGAGGCGACGGCGGACCTGCCGGCCGGGGCGGTCCTCCGCCTCGGCACCCGCCAATTCCGCCACGACTCGCGGGTGAGGCTCGTCGCAGTTTCCCCGACTGGGCGGCACATCGCCACCTCGGCGGAGGGCCCCACGGTTCACCTGTGGGACGCAAAGACCGGCCGGCTGGTCCGCGACCTCGAGACCGACACTTGGTCCCCCCGCGCCCTCGCCTTCTCCCCCGACGGGCGGGTGCTGGCCACCGCCGGCGACTCGGTCTCACTGTGGGAGGTGGCCAGCGGTCGTCTTCTCACCTCCACCCGCGACCGGGAAGACGAGACGTACTGCTCCCTCTCCTTCGCCCCGGACGGTACCGCCCTGGCCGTCGGGGCGGGCGGTCAGACCATCGCCGGGCGGGGCGAAATCCCCTCGGCCGTCCTCCTGCTCGACCCGGCGTCGGGACGGCCGATGGCTCGCCTGGGGAGCGGTCAGACCACCGGCGTGGCGGTGGCGTTCGCGCCGGACGGGAAGTCCGTCGCGTCCGTCAGTGGTGACCACACCGTCCGGCTGTGGGACCGGCGAACGGGGGAGGAGTTGCGACGGTACGGACCCGTGCCGGAACTCCCGATGCGGGTGGTGTTCTCGCCAGACGGGGCCGCATTGGCGGTTGGCGACTGGGACGGGCGGGTGACTCTGTGGGACGCGGGCACGGGTGAAGAGCGGTGGCAGGCACTGCCGCACAAGCACCCGGTCCGCTCGCTGGCGTTCGCCCCCGACGGGTCTGCCATCCTGTCCGGGGTCGAGTACGGGACCGCCCACCTGCTCGACCCGACGACCGGACGAGCCCGCCGGGCGGTGGACGGCCTGGATGGGGAGGCGTGGCTGGGGGCGTTCACCGCGGACGGGCGGGGGCTGGTGGTGTGGGGGGACGACCACGCCGTGCGGGTGTGCGACCGGGATAGCGGTCTAGAGCGGCCGGGCGGGACCGGGCACTACGACGCGATTCGGGCGGTCGCCGTGTCGGCCGACGGCCGGGTCGTCGCCACCGCCGGGTTCGACGACGTCCGCCTGTGGGATGCGGCCGCCGGGCGGCCCCTCCGGCACCTGGGAGGCCCGAAGGACGGTCGGTCGGTGGCGGTCTCCCCGGACGGCCGGCTGGTCGCCTCCGGCGGGTCGGGTGGGAAGGTGCGGGTGTGGGAGGCGGGGAGCGGTCGGCTGGTGTGGGAGTTCGCCAGCCCGGACAGTTGGGTCTCCCAGGTGGCGTTCTCCCCGGACGGCCGGCTGCTCTACACGGCCGGGACGTTCACGGTACACGCCCGGGACTTGAGGACCGGGGAGCAGGTCCGCCAGTACGGCACGCCCCAGCGGCTCGACGGGGCCATCCGGCCCCCCGACCCGATGTCCGATTTGGTGGTCAGCCCGGACGGCCGCCGGCTGGCGGTCGACGCGTGCGAGGGGGTACGGGTGTGGGACACCGCGACCGCGGTCGAGACGAAGGTGGATGTGGACGAGTACCGGGCGCGCGGGCCGCTCGCTTTCTCCCCGGACGGGTCGGCCCTGGCGTGCGGGTTGAGGGAGGAGGTGGTGGTGTGGGACCTGACGGCGGGCCGGGTGACCGCCCGTCGCCCGCACGACTGGCCGGCCCGATGTCACTCCCTCGCATACTCCCCGGACGGCAAGACCATCGCCGGCGGGTGTTCCGATGGGCTTCGCCTTTGGGCGGCGAACGGGTTGCAGGAGCTGGTCCATAACCGCGGGCACGGAGGGGCCGTCCTGGCGGTGGCGTTCACCCCGGACGGCAAGCGGCTCGTCACCGGCAACCGGGACACGACCGCCCTCGTCTGGGACGTGGCACAGGTCACGGGCCGGTAGACCGTCCGACGGTTTGGAGGGGCAGGCCGTCGGGTGTTTCGGCCGACATCCCGGAGGACTCGATGAACCCGAGCCGAGAGATGCCGGTCCACCTGCACCGGGCGACCACCTTCGCCGAGTACGAGCGCGACCTCGGGTTCGACACGCTCACCGGCTGGCGGGGCGCGAAGTGGGCTGCGTTCCGAAGGGAAGTCGAGGCCGAACTCGCGGCCGGCGGCCAGTTGTGGGAGTGGGAGTACCGGGGCGACCACGGGCTCACCGGGGTGACCGGGTTGGCGGTCGTCCGGGGTGGCATCGTCGCCCGCAAGTGGCAACTCTGGAAGGCGTGAACGAGGTGCCTGCCGTCCTGACGCGGCTCGCCATCACGACCGCAGTCGGCGGGGTGTTTGGCGTGCCTCGAAGTGGGTCCACCAACCCGCCCAGACACACCGCACCTTGTTCACCTCGGCAGGACGGCGAACACTACGAACAGGGAGGTGGCCGCCTCCCACGCGAGGCCGAACGCCATCGCCAGATGGCGTCCGAAGTGTGCCCAGACTCGTGGCGGGTTGAACACCGCCTTCACGCACAGGAACATGCCGAGTTGCGTGTCCGACTGCCCGCCCGGCGTGATGGCGAACGCGAGCGGGTGTGACGGGGTGGCGACCACCTCCCGCCAAGGTCAGCTTCGAACTCGAGGTCAGTGAGGAGTGGGACCGGAAGGCGGGATGACCGGAGATAATTCGCCGCAAGTTTATACCCGGTAATGGTTTAAGAATTTTTTCGGAATTCTGATTTCGGTGAGCCGGGGGAATGCCCTCACCGGGGGTAAGTACCGATGGGGAGGAAGGAGCCCACCCAACAGCAGGGCGCAAAGCCCAAACGCCCGTGACACGGCGGCCGAGCGGGACGAGACCCGCGACATCCAGGCAGTGTCACCTCGCAAGCAGACCCCCGGGACTGAACCCGGCTCCCCGAGCTTTAGGGAGGCAGATGGGGCGGTGTGGGAGGGTAGCCATTCCCGACCACGCCAGCCGACGCCCGCCGGTGGAAGTGCCGGCGGGAGGTTTGGCCGCGAGCCGCAAGGCTCGTCCGGGTGTTCGGTCGTGCGGACGGTAGGTGCGACCTCAGAGAGCCCGGCAGGCGAAAAGGGGGGCGTGAGCCCGACCGGGGACCTGGCAATCACAACCCGGTCATGAACTGGGGTGGGCATTCGAGCCCACCTTTTTGTGTTCACCTGCTTCGGCGGGTGAACTGCGCCCCCTCGGGCACGGACGGCCGACCCCCAAGGGCAGGGGACGAGCCGGCCGCCTTTTGTCTTCTCCCGCTTAACACACCGACCGAGCGGAGCGAGGTCGGCGGGGGGTGGGGGCGGCAGCCCCCACAACGGTCGGCCGAGCGCTGGCCGGGTGGCGTTGACGAGCAACGTCCGCGGGCAACGGCCGGCGACGGAAGAGGGCAAGGACGGGGAAGAGGGCACACGGCCGGCGGGCGTCTCCGGCAGACCGTTGGGCGAGCCTTCTCCCCGCCCTTGGTCACCTCCGCCGGCGGGCGCGCGGCCCCGGGCGGTGGCTCCCATGGGGGCTCCGCCCCCAAACCCCCGGCCAAATACCTCGCTTCGCTCGGGGAGGTGGCCGGATAAGCGACGGTCCACGAACTCCCCGTGATAGCCCTCGCCCGGCCTGGCGGCCGGGTCCATGGACGGGAAAAAGGGCGTTTGCTGGCCTTCTCCAAAGGTGGTGGACGCGCAGGCCAAGAGTATCGCATCTCTCGAATCATTAGTACCGAGCTCGTAACAATAGATTCTGCAGCGGGTCCGGACACTCGTAAGAATATGCTCACTGGCCCTTTCCCGCCCTTGGTGGGGTGCGGCACCCCCTCTGGGGGACGCAATCCTCGCGGATGGCGGTGGAGGGTCACCCGCCCGAGGATGGGGTTCCCGCCGGTGATGACCATCGACGGGGAAGAGGCGGCACGCCGACCGGGTGGCGGGCCCGTTCCCCGTCCTTGGTCGGCCTCCGAAGGGCGGTCAGGCGCCCTCGCTGCCGGCGGCCGAAAATCGTTGCGTGTACACAACCCGCCGCGAGCGATTCAATCGGAGCGTCGCGACGGGGTGGTCAGGTTCGATTGCATCGCCCCGGCGAAGTTCGCCATCGACAAGGCGAACCGCGTGTGGCTCGCCCGGCACCGTTTCAGACATCACTCAGGCAAAAGCAACGCCGGGGCGGCAACTCAAAATCTCCGCCAAAAATTTTGGTTGACCCCCTGGGGCTCCGCCCCTTTTCCCGCCCCCTACCCCCGTGAAACAGACATTCCCCGTTCCCTTACTGGTGCCACCCGGCCGAACCGGGTGGCCGGCCCGAACCGGCCGACAGCACACACGGGGCGCCCCGGACGGGGCGACGGGTGGGGTTCTATGCCGACCGGCTCGCCCCCCGCGAGCGGCTCGCACCGACTGCGGCGGACGTTCCGCCCGCACCGGCCGGCACGAACCTCACCCACAACGGCGGGCGTCCGCCCGCAAAGGGGTTGGCATGTCCTTCTTCGACGGCATCAGCGGGGTCAAAACGAAAACCACCATTAGGGCGGAGGTGGGCGGGGTGAAGGTGACGTTCCGGCGGGAGGGGGTCCTCGAGGGCTCGCTCGACGAGATGGCGGCGCAGGTGGCCCGGGGCGGCAAGCTGACGGCGACGGTGGACGGCGGGCAGGTGGCCGGGGCGGTGGACGGGGCGGTCCGCCGGGAGTCTCACGAGGGGAGCGGCGCGGCCGCCCGGTCGATGCTCCTCCGCATCAAGGCGCCGGTGCCGGCGGACCCGACCGAACCGGACGCGGCGGTCGCCCCGCCCGCCCGCAACGGCAAGCGGGTGACCGTCCCCGCCTAAGCCCGGCATTGGCTGGGGGGCGCGGCAAGCCGCGCGGGGGGTGCAACTCCCCCCGCCCCCCTTCGGGCATCCGCCCACCAGAGGTGCGACCGATGGACACGGTGAAACCGCTCACCCCGGAACGGGAGCGGGCGGAGCGGCTGGCGCTCCGCCGCGGCAGGCACGCCCGCCCCGTCATTGTCAACCGCTCGTCGGTGACCGTCGGCGTCGACGGCGCCGGCGGGTCCGCCACCAAGCGGGTGAGCGGCGCCGCCGTCTTCATCTACTGCCGAGACACGGCCGACGTGCGGCGGGAGCGGCATCGGTTTTTTGCCCGCTGGGGCATGGTCGCCGAGTTGGTTTGGGAAGCGCCGCCGGGTGAGCCGGACGGCTGGCTCGTCGTCGTCGGCGGGGACCGCCCGCCGGTGGATGCGTTGTCCGCCCTCCTCGCACAGTGGTGGGTGAAGGGGGCCGAGCGGGTGACGACCACGCGGGTGGGCGGGGCGGCCGCCGGCGGGGGCGAGCTGAGTGAGGGTGCCAAGCGGCGGCTCCGCGCCCAGCGGGAGCTCCGCCTCAAAGACGGGGAAGAACGGCCCACCGAGCGGGCGGCCGACGCCGCGTTCCCGGCCGCCCTCGCGGCCAACGGCATCGAGAAATAACCTCCCCGACGGTCGACCCGTCACGCACGCCCGCGGGCCGTCCCGCGGGTGTTTTCGCGCGCGCACGCGTCGCCGCATCCGCCTGCCCGTCAAGGGGTTTGGGCCGCGGCCGGGGAAGGACATTTCGGACCCGTCCGGAGGGCGGTGCCGCTCCGGTCCCGCCCGATGCCAAAGGGGACCGAACCGGTCCCCACCCGATAGCGGCGGGGTGTGACGCACAACCTCCGGCCCTCCAACCCCTTCCGTCGCCCCCCTGATAAGTATGGGGCGCGGCCCTCTCACTCCCGCCCACGTCCCGCCTCCACCCCGACGGGGCGTCACCGCCCGGGAGGCCGGCATGTCCCACCCCCCGCCCTTGGCTCTCCCCCGCGAGCTCGACTACCTGAGCGGCCTGGCTGCCGCCGGCCGCCTGGCCGACTACTTGGCCGCCTGGGGCGAGACGGGTGAGCCGCGGGTGGCGTGCGCCTGCGTCCTGGCCAACCACCTGTGGCGGCGCCTCGGCGTCGCCGTGGAAATCTCCTACCGGAGGAGCGGGAACCCGCTCCTCCTGGAGGTGCTGGACGAGCACGCCAGCCCGCTGGCCGCCGTCCCCGCACCCCTGGCGACTTTCGTCCGCCGGTTCGACGCCGGCCACTACCCCGCCCTCGTATCGGAGCCCCCTGATGACGACCCCGCCGACCGCCCTCAGCCCGAGCCGGCTGACGGCCGCCCTGACCCGCCTGCTGACCGCTGACCCGCCGACCCCGGTGTGGGTGTGGGGTCCGCCCGGATGCTCCAAGTCGACCTGCGTGAGGCAGGCCGCCGCCGGGCTCGGTCTGGCCGTCGTCGACGTCCGCGCCGCCACCACCGACCCGGTCGACTGGCGGGGGGTGCCGACCGTCGCCGACGGCCGCACCACCTGGTGCCCGCCCGACTTCCTGCCCAAGGACGGAGAAGGGGTGCTGTTCCTGGACGAGCTGCCGAACGCGCCCCCGCTGGTGATGAGCGCGCTCCTCGAACTCTGTCTCGATAGGCGGCTGGCCGGCTACGCGCTCCCACCCGGCTGGAGGGTGGTGGCGGCTGGCAACCGGCAAGAGGACCGGGCCGGGGCCGGGCGGGTGATTTCATCCCTGCTGAACAGATTTGTCCACCTGGACCTGGGGGTGGACCTGGACGAGTGGCTGGCCTGGGCGGCCGCCCGCCCGCTCGCCCCCGAGGTGGTGGCGTTCGTCCGCGGCCGCGGCCCGGACGCCCTGTTCGCCTTCGACCCCTCCCGCCCCGACCGCGCCTACCCCACCCCGAGGAGCTGGGAGTTCGCCGCCCGGGTGGTGGACGCGTTCCGCGGGCCGGGCGGGGCCGCCTACGCGGCGGACACCGCCGGCCTGCTGCACGCCGCCCTGGCCGGGTGCGTCGGCCCAGGCCCCGCCGCGGAGCTGGTCGCCCACCTCGAACTGACCGCGTCACTGCCCGACCCGCGGGCCCTGCTCGCCGCCGCCCGCACCGCCCCGCTGCCGACCGAGCCGTCGCTCGTGTGCGCCGCCCTCACCGCCGCCGCCGCGGTCGCCCGGGCCGAGCCGCCCCTCCGCCCCGCCTACGCCCACCTGCTCGGCCGGGTGGCCCCGGAGTACGCCTGGTTCGGTCTCACCCAACTGCTCTCGGGGTTGCCCGCCGCCGACCGGGCGGCGGTGGCCGCCGACCCGTCCGTCCTCGCCGTCCTCGCCGCCTGCGGCCGGGGTGGGGTGCACGCCCCCGCCCGCTGACCGCCCAGAACTCCTCGAACAGCATGCCACTCCTCCGCACATGGCCGCCGACCC
Source organism: uncultured Fimbriiglobus sp. (assembly GCA_964390195.1). Classification (GTDB taxonomy): domain Bacteria; phylum Planctomycetota; class Planctomycetia; order Gemmatales; family Gemmataceae; genus JALHQU01. The sequence goes on from CAYMHO010000044.1 coordinate 21,864, forward strand.
CGTCGGCCCCATCCGCCGGTGGGACCGCGCCCGGGCCGGCGGTCCGCACCAACTCACCGGTCTCCCGGCCCCGAGTCGACAGCCCTTGGAGTTTACCCGATGGAAGTCATTCGCACCGACGCGACCGGCGGGGTCCTCGCCTTCTGGTCGCTGGCCGAGTTCTCCGACCGCGAGACCGTGTTGCAGGGGTGGGGGGCGGCCGACCTGGCCGCCTTCGTCCCCGAGCCCCTGCCCCCGGTCACCATCCTGCGGGACGCCCTGGCCGCAGTCGCCGCCGGCCCCCGCACCCTCGTCCGCCCGCTGGCCAAACGCACCGGCTGGGCGGTCGTCCGGGAGGACCGCGGGGAGTCGGGCAACGCCTACACCCACCTCGCCCGCGCCGAGGTGAGCGAGGGCGGGAGTGTGGTCGTCGTCCCCGGCACCGGCTGGGACCCGCCCATGACCGACAAGGTGATGGCCGCGTACGCAGCCATGGAGGGGAAGGTGCCGGCCGCCCGCCTGTCCGCCGCCCTGGTGGACGTCGTCTGCGCGCTCGGCGGGGTGCGGCTCAGGCCCAACGGGGGACTGTACTTCCTGCCCGCCGCCCGGGTCGGGCGGTGGCGGGAGGCGGCCGAGGTGGCCGAGCGGGCCGGCGGCGGCCGCTCCCGCTGCTACCTGATGCAGCAAGAGTGGACCCCGGACACGGTGCGGGCGGTGCGGGACGCGGTCACTGCGGATGTGGAGGCGGAGGCCGCCCGCCTGTCGGCCGACATCCTGTCCGGGGAGCTGGGGGAGAAGGCCCTCGCCGCCCGCGCCCGCGAGGCGGCCGCCCTCCGACGGAAGGTGGGCGAGTTCGAGCACGTGCTCGGCGTCGGGCTGGAGGCGCTCGCCGCCCTGGTCGACCGCGTCGGCACCGCCCACCTGGCGGGCGAGCTGCTGTCCTCCCTGAGCGAACCCTCCCCCGCCTGACCCCCGGAGGCCCCATGCCCCCCGACGACTTGGACGCCCGGGCCCGCCGCCGGCTGGCCGACGCCCGCGTCCGCGTGCTCACCGCCCGCACCCCGGCCGGCCGCCCCGACCCGGCCCTCGTCTTCTTCTCGTCCATGGTCCTGCGGCTGGAGCCCGCCCCGGACCCGGACCTCGACACCATGGCCACCGACGGCCGGCGATTGTACTACTCGCCCGCCTTCGTCGCCTCCCTCACCCCGGCCGAGCTAGTGGGGGTCCTGCTCCACGAGACCTGTCACGCGTGCCTTCTGCACTTCGCCCGCATGGCCGGGCGGGACCACGAGCGGTGGAACGTGGCCTGCGACTGTGCCGTGAACGACCTGCTCGAGCGGGCCGGGGTCACCCTGCCCGCCTGCCGCCTCATGCCCGGGGAGGGGCCGCTCGCCCACCTGCCGCGGGGGCTGTCGGCCGAGGCCTACTACGCCCGCCTCACGCCCCAAGAGGTGGCCGCCAGCCGGCCGGGGCGTGTGGGGGACGTGCGGCCGCTGGGGCCGGGGGCGGAGGGCGGGCCGGGCGGCGGGGAAGGTAGGGGTGCGGGGCTGGCGGCCGGGTGGGCTGTCGCCGCGACCGCCGCCGCGGCGGCCGCGGCCCAAGGGCGGGGGGAGCTGCCGGCCGAACTGGCCCGGCTGGTCGGGGAGGCGGTCGCCCCGACCTTGCCGTGGGCCGAGGTGCTCCGCGAGTTCGTCGCCCGCACCGCCCGCGCCGACTACTCGTGGGCCCGGCCGACGAGGCGGTTCGTCGCCGCCGGCCTCTACCTGCCCGGGCTCGCCTCGGACGAGCTGGGTGAGGTTTTGGTCGGGATTGATACGTCCGGGAGCGTGGACGCCGCCACACTAGCGGCGTTCGAGCGGGAGCTGAACGCCGTCCTGGCCGCCCACCCTTTCATGTGCGCTCGAGTGGTGTACTGCGACGCGAAGGTGCACCGGGTGGACACTGTCACACCCACCGACTTGCCGCTCAGGCTCGACCCGGTGGGGGGTGGCGGGACCGACCACGACCCCCTGTTCGCTCATGTCGAGGCCGAGGGGTGGGAGGTGAGTGTGGCGGTCCTGCTCACGGACGGCCACACCCGCGTGACCTGTCCGCCCCCGCCGTTCGATGTTCTTTGGGCGGTCACCCCCGGGGGCAACACCGCCCTGCCGTTCGGCCGGGTGGTGCGGCTGGGGTGAGGCGGCCAGGCCTGTGCCGCCGAGCATGTGACCCGGGCCAACGCGACCTTCGGCCTGACGCGTCTCGACGGCCCCGCCGGGTGGGCGACCCGTCAAACGTGGTCTCCGTCTTCCGACGCCCGCCACGCGTGGCGTCATCAACCACAGGAGGAGTCGGCATGGGCAAGCACCGAAGGGACGAACCGGACGATTTCGAACCCGGCCGCTCGCGGCCGGAACGCCCACACCGGGCGGGAGTCCGGGGCAAAATCAACTGGTGGTGGGTGGCGCCGGCCGTCGCGTTCTGGGTCGTCGTCGGCGGGCTCGTCTGGGTGAACCGCTGGGTGGACGTGCCCCACTTCGAGCGGAAGCTGCGGGCGGAGGGGTTCGAGGTCCACGCCTTGGAGGCGAACGCCCCCTACTTCACCGGACAAGCGTCGACCCCGGCGGCCGCCGGGGTGACCGCCTACATCGATTTCCAAATCTGGGGCAACGGCGACAAGCTGCGGCACGGGACGATTAAGGTGTGGTTCGTGCCCAAGGGAATGCGGGAGTCCCTCGAGCCGGTGCTCACCGCCGAGCGGGATGCGAGCGGGCGGTTGACCTACACCAGGGTGTCGAACAGCCCCCTCGCCGCCCTCGCCGAACGCCAGGCCGAGCGGTTCAGCGCCGCGTTGGGCCGCTGACCCGCCACCCTGCCGCACACGGGCGGCGGGACGCCAGCCCGGGCCCGCAGAAAACGCGACTCGAGCGAGGCGTTCGAGGCCGGGACCGGCGGCCGCATCCGCCGGGGCGAGTTGTGGCGGGAGGCGGGAACCAGCCGGCTGACATTGCTAGGGGCGGGGCGGTGGGTCAGGGTGTACGCCCACCACCCGAGACCGCGACGTGACCCACCCGCTGAGCTTCCCCGTTTTTGTCGCCCTGACCGACCCCGCCACCCCGCTGCTGCTCGAGACCTCGGACGACGTCGTCCTCCCGCTGTGGACCGGCCGGGACGACGCCGAGGCGTACCTCGCCCGGACCGGCGCCCGCGCGGCCGGCCTGCTCCGGGTGGCCGGCCCCCTGGCCCTCACCGCCCTTCTCCGGTCGGACCCCGCCTGCGAGGTGACCGCGGTGGCGGTCGACCCCCCGGGCGGCCGCCCCATGGAATTCACTGCCCTCACTCTACACGAGGTGTTCGCGCCCGGCCGCCGCGCCGCCTGACGGGGGTGCCGCTCGGCATTCGCCCGCCCAGGCCCAGACGACCAAGGACGGAAAAATTGCGGACGCGGCCCCGCGGCGGGCCCGGGACGGTGGCCGGGTCGGGGTAAGTACCGGTATGGACGCCACCCGCCCGCCCGAACCCCGGCCCGCCGCCCCCGACCGCCCCCGCGGGTCGCTCGCCGACCACCGGGCGGCGGTGGTGGCGAAATTCCTCGCCCTCGTCGCGGCCGGCGTCCGCGCCGTCACCACGCACCAGAAGAGGCCCACCATCCCCTGGAAGGACCTCCAGTGGCGGCCGCCCACCAAACGCGAACTCGGCCGGGCCGTGTGCGAGAGGGCGGGGGTGGACGGCTACGCCGTCCTGACCGGGCGGAACCCGCTCGCCCCGGACAAATCCGTCTACGCCCGCGACTTCGACACGGTCGACGCGTACCGGGCGTGGGCCGAGTCCTCCCCCGCCGCCGCGGCCGTTCTGTACACCGTCCGCTCGGGGAACGGGTACCACGTGTACGCCCGCATGCCCGTCGGGATGCCGGAGGTGTTCGTCAAGTACGCAGACCAGCTGCGGAAGGGCGAGCTGAAGGCGAACAAGGGCTACATCGTCGGCCCGGGCAGCCTGCACGCGTCCGGCCGCCTGTACACGCCGGTCAACTTCCCGGCCGACGCCCTGGTCACCGACACCCCGGTCGTGCACCCGGTCGAGGCCGGCTTCCTGTCCCAGGAGGAGTTCGACGCGGCCGTCCGTAAGGCCGCGGGGCCGGCGACCGTGACCGCCCCCGAGGCCCCCGCCCGGGTGAAGGAGCGGGCCCCCAGCCCCGCGTACGCCGACCTCCGCCCGCTGTCCGAGCGGCAGACCCGCAAGCTGCGGGCCCTGGCCCGCCGGCACGCCGTCCGGGGTGAGGGCGAGCGGCACGCCCGCATGTGGGCGTTCGAGCGGGCCCTCAAGGGCGTGCCCTTCCTCGCCGACCAGCCGCCCGAGGCCGCCCTGGAAGCGTTCGAGGAGTGGCACGCCCGCTCGCGGCCGAACATGCGGGGCAAGAACCTGGAAGCCAACTGGCGGGACTTCAAGGCGAGCTGGCCGAAGGTGAAGACGCCCGGCCTGTCCACCCTCCGGGACCACGCCCGCGTCCGGCTGGAGTCGGGCTGGCGGCCGGCCGAGACGCGGGGGCTGTCCGACGGGTGCCGGCGGGTGGCCGCGGTGATGGCCGAGGTGCAGAGCTTCGTCACCCTCACCTACGGCCGCCCGGACTTCTTCCTCAGCTTCGCCCTCCTGGGCGAGCTGGCCGGTGTGTCCTCGTCCACCGCCCACGAGGCCGTCGGCACGCTCCGGCGGGCAGGCCTGGTGCGGGTCGTCCGCGAAGGGGTGCGGTGTTCGGGCGGCGGGCGGGCGACGGTGTACGAGTTCGCCGGGGAGTGGCCGCCGACGGGCCTGGACGAGGGGGGGCAGCCCTCCCCCTCGAGCACCCCCTCTTCCGAATCCTCTATGTATTCGGCCGAAGAGGGTCTCGCTCCCCGAACGGAGGGTGTTGTGCCCCCGAAAGCCCCGTTCGGCGACCGCCCGGCCGTCTCCCGGCCCCCGCCGAGCCCTCTGGCCGCCTGACAGACTCCCTGCCCATGGATGAATCCCGTCCGGGGTGCGCGCCCCCCGGTGACTGCTGGGCCAACACCCCGGTTATCCCGACCGACCCAGTGCGGCACATGAGCGATGGCAGTGGACGGGCCGGTGAGTAACGTGGTCCGGGAGGCGGTAAGCGCCGCCGTTTGACCTGACCCGGACTTCCAGAGGGCGCGCGATGTGGAAGTTGAACCCCCGACTTACTTCGGCGTCCACCCCGCCGCCGCCGCCCCTCCTGACACCAGCCTCCGGACGTGGGTGTACACGGTCGATGAGGGGGCCTGGGCCTGCCTGGAGGTGTACGCGGTGACGGCGAGCAGCCCAAGCGACCACCCCCAGCTACGCCGACCCGCCGTCGAAGGGAGGTCGGAGATGGGTGCCGCGGACGGCCGACCCGACCACGACCGGGCCAGAGAGCTTAACCCAACCGGGTGAAGGACGCCGGCACGTCGACCACTTTCCCGCCAATGCCGCCACGTGGTCCCCTCAGGGCAGCGGACCGTCTTTGGGTCGTGAACGCAACCCTCATCGTGCGCCGCGCCGTCGAGGTCATCCTCACCTGTCGGAACCATTGGGGGTGGTGCCACGTGGGCCGGGTTCGAGGTGTAAACCCCACCCGCGCCTGCGGCACAACGTACGCAATGGCCATTGGCTACCACCCGCCGAATGCGGCAGCGTGTAACCTCGTAGGTATAGCCCTTGCGGCCGGCGGCCGCGGAGCCCGGTGGTGCCCCCTTCCCGGGCGGTTCTGGAGCAGACAATGAGGCTGTCGGACTTCATCGAGGCCAACCCGGAGCCCATCCTGCTGGAGTGGGAGTCGTTTGCCCGCTCTCACATCCCCGCCGGGGAGGGGATGGACGTGGCCGCCCTGCGGGACCACGCGGCCGACATCCTCCGGGCCGTGGTGGCGGACCTGCGGCGTACCCAGACCGAGCCTGAACGGGCGGACAAGGCCAAGGGCGACGCCGGCCCTCCCCCGGGAACGGCCGACACCGCTGCCGAGACGCACGGCACCCTCCGGGCGGAGTCCGGGTTCACCATCGGGCAGATGGTGGCCGAGTTCCGGGCCCTGCGGGCGAGCGTCACCCGGCTGTGGCGGGCGTCCGCCGGACCGCCGGGCGGCGTGGCGTTCGAGGACCTGACCCGGTTCAACGAGGCCATCGACCAGGCGCTGGCCGAGTCCCTCACCCGGTACGCCCGCAACCTGGACCAGTCCCGGGAGATGTTCCTGGCCATCCTCGGCCACGACCTTCGGAGCCCCCTCGGGGCCATTCTGATGTCGGCGTCCGCGCTCCTCGCCAGCCCCGGCCTTGGCCAACCGCAGCAGACGGCCGCGTCCCGCATCCTGACCAGCGGCGCCCGCATCAAGGGGATGGTCAACGACCTGCTCGACCTCACCCGCACGCGGCTGGGGGGCGGCATCCCGCTCGCGTTCGGCGACGCGAACCTGGTGGCGCTCGGCCGGCAGACGGTCGAGGAGGTAGCGGCGCACCACCCCGGCCGCGACCTCCGGTTCGAGACGTCGGGCGACGCGCGGGGGTGGTGGGACGGGGCTCGGCTGGGACAGGCGCTGGCCAACCTCGTCGGGAACGCCGTCCAGCACGGCTGCCCGGGGACGCCCGTCACCGTCGTCGTGAAGGGCGAGGCCGACGAGGTCGTGGTGGCTGTGCACAACCATGGCCCCGCTATCCCCGCCGCGGACCTGGGTCAAATCTTCAGCCCGCTCAAGCGAATCGCCCGGGGGGCCGCGCGGCCGAACGATTCCGGGAGCCTGGGCCTCGGCCTGTACGTCGCGCACGAGGTGGTGCGGGGTCACGGGGGTCACATCAACGTCGAGTCGTCGGACACCAGCGGCACCACGTTCACCCCCCTCCTGCCACGGCTACCTCCGACCGCGTGACTTAGGGGGCCCCGCACAGACGGTGTCGTCGGCCCCACAACCCAGATTGCACCCGACCGGCGGCCCCGTTTACGCGGGGGAAGTGAATGAGAGGCCTGAATTACTTGCGCCTCTGACGCAAGAAAACGCAACACTGCCTTGGCGTGCTGCCCCAACGAATCGGGGCCTCACCCTCCGTCGGGTTCATCGGACGTTCGAACCGAGCCGACTCGTCCGGCGGCCCGGACCGCTGCCTCCGCAACGGCCGAACGGGCGGCATGCACGTACCGGGCAGTGGTCGCCGGGTTGGTGTGCCCGGCTATCTCCGCCAGAGTGCTTTGGGAGATGGTCGGGTCGGCCCCGGCGGCCGTCAGGAACGAGTGCCGGGCGTGGTAGAGCACCAACTTCTCGCCGTTGGCGTCGGCCTTGAGCTTCGCCCGCGCCCGCAGCCGCCGCATGGCCAGGCCGAGGGAGTCCTTCCGCCACGGGCGGCCTCGCGAGTTGACGAACACCAGGGACGAGGGGCGGGCCGCACCCATCCTCCGCCTCAGGACTTCTTCCACCTGCGGCGGTATTCCGAGCACCCGCGGTTTGGGCCGCCTGGCTGTGCGGGACCCCTTGTGGGCGGCGACGGTGATGACCCCGGCGGCCAGGTCGACCATGTCCCAGCGGAGGGTGTAGGCGTCCTGCGGGCGGGCGGCGGTGAACCGAAGGAAGACGAGCACGTCCCGGAAGGCCGGTTCCGTGCACGCCTTCAGCAGGCGGGCGAACTCGTCCGGGGTGATGACCCGCTCCCGCCCGCGGGTGGGCAGCAGCTTGGTGCGGGTGAACGGGTTGGCCGTCACCAGCCCGGCGTCCACCGCCCAGTTGAACAGCCGGCGGGCGGCGATGAGCGCGTTGTTCACCGTCTTCGGCTTGTACTTGCGGGGGCGGCCATTGGGCGGCTTCCACGTGGCGGTGAGCAGGTGCTGGCGGAACACCAGTGCGTCGGCTCGCGTCAGTGCGGCGGCGGAACTTTGGCCGAACAGCTTGGCGAACTCGCGGCACCACCGCTCGTAGTCGGTGTACGTGTCGGCCGCCTTCTCCGCCCGCACGGCCGCCAGGAAGCGGGCGATGAGTTCGGCCACGGTCGGACCGACCGCGGGCGGGGCGGGTGCGGGTTCGGGAGAATAGGCCGGAGGTTGGGAGGTGGCGGGCGTTGAAAGCGGTTCGACCCCGGCCACACATCGGGCCAGTTCGGCGGTCGCCCGCTTCACCCCGTCGGCGGCTGGGCACAGGCGGACGAGCGTCCCGCGGACCTTGCTCACGTACCAGCCGCGGCGAACGAACGGTCTGTGCAGGCGGGGCATGGGCGGCACCTCGGGTCGGGCGAAAGGAGCCCGAAAGGTGCCATCAGAGATATGTGCGGGGCGGACGAGTCTGAGGGAAAAGGATACGGCCCCCTGGGAAACCAGGGGGCCGTATCAGTCGGGCTGACAGGATTCGAACCTGCGACCTCTTGGTCCCGAAGCAACTCGTCAGACTCGGCCGAAGCGTCTGAAATACCCTGGAATTGCAGCAGTTTACCGCCTCGGAGGCGTTTCTACAAGGCGAGCAAAGAGACGCAATTCGTAGCAGGTTTTCACAGTACCGAACACCGAATTCCAGTACAGGATCCAGTACATGGGAACGGACGCGAGCGAGTAAGGATTCACTCATGTGTACCGATGCGGTCAGCATCGTGGGGATAGGGTGTGTCTGCTGAACTTGGTGTGCGTGCCGGCGAAGACCGTCGACCTAACTCACCTCAAGCGACGTACGCATCCAGCAACTCGGCCGTGGCCGGCGTCAGCCGTCGCACGCTGCGGACGGACTGTGGGTCGAACCACCCGTGTTCATCCACCCGCAGCAGTTTCACGACCCCCTGCCGCGTCTGAAACCGGATCTGTCGGAGGACGTCGGTCGACAGGGTCCGCTGAAACCGCATGGGAGTGCCGTCGGTGCCGACCACCACCTCGCCTCCGGGCCACAGGTCCGATCCGGGGTGGCGACGGTCCCATTCTCGCCGGGGGCTCACTTCGGCCACCCGCATTCGGCCGACCATGTGCAGTTTCCCGGCGTTCACCACCACCAGGTAGATGGTGTCGCCGGCCCCCACCCCGCGGGAGGTGAACGCCTTCCCCGCCGACAGGGAGAGCGGTCGGCCCTCGTAGCCGAGCATGTTCAACCGGCAGCGGTTGGTCCACTGGTAAGTGAAGGCGGCCATCGCGTTTGCCCTCGACCTCGCACAGGTTTGTCTTGAAGCGTTAAGAGCGGCTGTTACCTCCCCGATTCGTCACTCGCTGGTAATCGGCATCGAAAAGGGAAACGCGATCGGCGTCACATCGGAAAACACGC
>CAYMHO010000045.1:0-22989 GCA_964390195.1 uncultured Fimbriiglobus sp.
CCGCCCAGCCACAACGACTTACGGCACGATTGCAATAAGTTGGCGAGCGAGGGGCAAGCCACCTGCGGGGTCCGCCCAGGTGGCTTGCCCCTCGCTCGCGCGTCGGGCTAACATGTGATCGAACGTTCAGTACGCCACCCGGTTGCGGCCGGCCGCTTTCGCCTGGTACAGCTTGGTGTCGGCCGCCCGCAGCAGCCGCTCGGGGGTGTCGGCGGCCGGGCCGTTCACCGCCACCCCGATGCTCACCGTCACCGGGATCGGCCGGCCGTCGTACTCGAAGTAGTGCTCGGCCACCGTCTGCCGCAGCCGCTCGCACGCCTTCACCGCGCTCTCGACGGGCGTCTCCGGGAGCACCATGGCGAACTCCTCCCCGCCGTACCGGGCGAGCAGCTCGTCCTTGCGGACGACCGGGCGGAGCAGGGCCGCCAGCTCCCGCAGGATGGTATCCCCGGCCAGGTGGCCGAACCCGTCGTTCACGCTCTTGAAGCGGTCGATGTCGAACAGGGCCAGGGCGAGGGGGCGGCTGTGCCGCTCGGCGCGGGACAGCTCGCGGTCCAGGAACTCGGTGAGCGAGCGGCGGTTGTGCAGGCCGGTCAGCCCGTCTTGCACGGTCAGCCGGTAGATCTCCTCGTGGTACTCGGCCTCAATGTTCCCGCCTTCCAGGAAGCGGTAGATGCAGTTGCCGATGCGGAGGTAGTCGCCGTCGCTCAGGCGGGCCTCGGTCACCGGGGCGTTGTTCACGAAGGTGCCGTTGGTGCTGCCCAGGTCGGTCACATGGTACCCGTCCTCGCGGCAGTCCAGGCGGGCGTGCGCGCGGGAGACGGATGCGTCGGTGTTCCGCACCTGGCAGTCGTCGGTGCGGCCGACGACGGCCGACTCCTTGAGCACGTACCGCGCGCCCATGTGCGGGCCGGTCGGGTAGATGAACACCAGACAGGCGTCGGTCACCCGCATCGGCAGGATGACCGCCTTGGCCGTCCGGAACGTCTGGCTCGGGTCGAACACAGGGCGAACGGGGGCGTGAGGAGGGGGCCCGACCGTGGTGATCGGGGACGTCGGTCAGCCGGTCAGCCGGTCAGCCGGTCGGCTGGGTGGGGGCGGGTGGGGGCGGGGGCGAGGGCGGGGTGGTGTTCCCGCCCGAGTTGGCCGGCGGCGGGTTGTCCATCGGGTCTTGCGGCGGGGTGGACACGTTGACCATCGCCAGCCGTGTGCTGAAGGTCAGGGTGGCGGGCGCGTTTCGGTCTTCCAGCGGGGTGACCGTGAGCGACGAGCGGAGCATGGGCACGGACCTCGGATGCGGTGGTGGGCGGTCGGGCGGGCGAACTGGGACGGGAAGGCCCGCGGCGACACAACCGATTCCGCCGTACTCTGCTGTAGCCCACGAGCGTCGGCCCGGTTGCCCGCCGGTGTCGGAATTTCCGAACTCGTGTCGGCCACCCAAATGGCCTCTCGCCCCGCCTGAACACCCTCTCCTCGGTTCTGATCCGGGCGGAATTCGGGCGGGCGGGCGCGAACGGAAACGGTGTCAATTTCGGTTAACGTGCCATTTCTCGCGCCCCACCGTCCGACCGCGGTGGAAATGTGACCTATCTTCGTGCGACGGAATTGTCGTCGGCCGCTGCCGTCCGCCGTGCGGAGACGCCCGCGTGAACACCTCCCCCACACCCCGCGCGGACGACGACCCGCCGACCGTCCGCAACTTCATCAGCCCCGCCTCCGCCCGCGCCAGCACCCGCGGCCCGCACCCGCCGACGGCCGCCGACACGCCCGGCCCGGCCCGCCGCCCGCTGCCCGAGGTGGGCAGCGAGTTCCTCGGCTTCCGCCTGGTGGGGGAACTGGGGCGGGGGGCGTTCGGGCGGGTGTACCTGGCCACCCAGGGGGAGCTGGCCGGCCGCCCGGTCGCCTTGAAGGTGACGCCGGACGCGGCCGGCGACTCGCGGTCGCTCGCCCAGTTGCAGCACACCAACATCGTGCCGGTGTACTCGGTCCACCACGACCGCGGGCTGCACGCGGTGTGCATGCCGTACTTCGGCCGCACCACCCTGGCCGACCTGCTCCGCCGCCTCCGCGGCCCGCGGCCGGCCGACGGGGCCGGCCTGGCCGACCTGCTCCAACGGATGACGGCGGCCGACGGCGGGCCGTTCGCCCCCGCCCCGGCCGCCCACCCGCGGACGGACGCGGTGTACGACCGCCTCCGCTCCCTCACCTTCCCGCAGGCGGTGTGCTGGATGGTCGCGCGGGTGGCCGACGGGCTGGCGCACGCGCACGACCGCGGCATCGTCCACCGGGACGTGAAGCCGGCGAACGTGCTGCTGACCGACGACGGGCAGCCGATGCTGCTCGACTTCGGGGTGTCGGCCGACTTGAAGCAGCGGGCGGACGAGGCGGCTGGCGGGACCGTCCCGTACATGGCCCCGGAGCAGCTCACCCACCTGTTCTCCGTCACCCCGGCGGTGGACCCGCGGGGCGACGTGTACGCCCTCGGGGTGATCCTGTACGAGTGGCTGACCGGCGCCCACCCGTTCTCCGCCCCGGCCGACGACCTGGAGGCCGACCTGCCCCGCCTGCTGGACGAGCGGCGGCGGTGGGTGCCGCGGCTGGGCGGGGCGGTGCCCGACCTGACGGCCGATCTGGAGTCGGTCGTCCGCACCTGCACCGCCGCCGACCCCGCCCGGCGGTACCAGTCGGCGGCCGACCTGAGCGAGGACCTGCGGCGGGTGCTGGCGTTCGAGCGGCTGCGGGTGGCCCCGGAGCCGGGCGGGTGGGCGGCGGTGGTGAAGTGGCGGAAGCGGCACCCGAAGCTGGGCGGGCAACTGTTGGTGGCCGGCGGGGTGCTGGCCGGGCTGGGCCTGTGCGGCGGGGCGGGGGTGGCGTGGCAGGGGATCGCCCAGGCCGAGGCCGAGCACCAGCAGCGGGTGGCCGCCACCACCCGCGAGCAGGAGCGGATCGACGCCGTCGGGCGGCTGCTCGCGCTACAGACCGAGGTGCGGGCGGCCCGCTACCACCTGTCCGGGCGGGTGAACGAGCTGCGGACCGCCCCGGCCGACCTGACCCGCGTGCGGCAGGAGTTGGAGGGGTACGGGCTGCCCGACGACCCCCGCTGGCGGACCAGACCGCCGGTCGCCGCCCTCACCCCCACCCAACAAACGGAGCTGTCCGTCACCCTGTCCGACGCCTGCCTGCTGCTCGCCCGCGGCGACCTGCAACGGGCCGACGGGGGCGAGGCGGCCGCCCGGTCGGCCGAGCGGTGGAACGCCCTGGCCGAGGCGGTCCGCCCCGGCGACGTGCCGCGGGCGGTGTTCTCCCAGCGGGCGGCCATCCTGGCCCGCCTCGGCCGCACGGCGGAGGCGACCGCCGCCGCCGAACAGGCCGCCGCCACCCCGCTGCGGACGGCCGAGGACCACTTCCTGTCGGGCGACGAGTTCGTCGCCTCCCGCCGGTACGCCGACGCCGCCCCGCTCCTCCGCGAGGCCACCCGCCTGGACCCGACGCACATCTGGGCGCAGTGCCACCTGGGGGCGTGCCACCACCACATGGGGCGGGCGGGCGAGGCGCGGGCGTGCTACTCGGCGGCCGTCGCCCTCCGCCCGGACGTGGCGTGGGTGTACTTCAACCGGGCGATGGCCACCGTCCCGCTGATGAACCACCCGGAGGTGGCCGCCGACCTGGACGTGGTCATCACCCTCGACCCGGAGAACGCCCCCGCCCGCCTGCACCGCGCGCACGCCCTGGCGATGGCCGGCGACCGCCCGAAGGGGATGGCCGACCTGGACGCGGTGCTGGCCGCCCCCGACCCCGGCGGCATGCACGTCCGCGCGTACCTGCAGCGGGCGAGGTGGAAGAAAGCGGGCGGGGACGCGGCCGGGGCGGAGGCCGACGTGGCCGCCGCCTTGCCCCTCACCCCGTCCGACGAGATCGGCTGGCTGCTCCGCGGGCTGGCCCGCGCCGACGCCGACCCGGCGGCCGCCCTGGGCGACATCGAGGAGGCGGTGCGGCTGAACCCGCAGTACGTCACCGCCCTGCGGAACCAGGTGTTCGTGCTGGAGAAGCTGAAGCGGTACGAGGAGGCGGCGGGGGTGATGGAGAAGGTCATCCCGCTGGCCAAAGGGGACACGGTGCTGCTGGCCAGTCGCGGGGTGCTGTACGCCCGCCTGGGCCGCCCCGACGAGGCCGTCCGAGACGTGACCTCCGCCCTGGCGAGCGACCGCCGTCAGCTCGTGCGGATGGCCGCCGCCACCGCCTACGCCCTCCTCGCCCGCACCAAGTCGGACCTGAAAGCGGAGGCGATGAAGCTGCTGCTCGATCTGAACAAGGACGGCCACCCCCTCGCCGAACTGAAGGCCGACCCGGACTTTTCCGCCTTGCACGACGACCCGGACTTCCGCCGGCTCACCGGCGGCGGGTGAACCCGGACGGTTGCACCCCCCGCAGTCGCCCTTGTGGCCCGTTCACGTCCGTCGCTACACTTCCCCCCGTTCACACGGGGCCGACCGCCGACGATGTTCGCACGCCTGTCCACCTTCACCGCCCGCCTGTCGGCGGCCGTCGCCGCCCGCCCGTGGGTGTGGGGGTCGGCCGTCGGGCTGCTGGTCGCCCTCGTCCTCGCCGCCACCGTCGTCCTGTACCTGCACAAGATCAACAAGCCGGACCGCAACGGCAACTACACCAAGTCCGCCTTCCTGCGGTGGCGGCCGCAGATCGAAGACCTGGATCGCGGCGTCGACATCTACGACAAGCACAACTACCCGAACCCGCCGATCATGGCCCTGGTGCTGAAGCCGTTCATGGCCCTCCCGCCGACCGCCGGGGCGGTCACGTGGCTGCTGCTGAAGGCGGCGATGGCGGCGGTCATGTTCGCCTGGGCGGTGCGGCTGGCGACCGAGCCGGGCCGAGCCTTCCCCCCGTTTGCCGCCTTGTTCGTCGGGCTGCTCGCGCTGCACCCGGTGCTCGGCGACTTGCAGCACGGGAACGTGAACATCTTCATCGCCTTCCTGGTGCTCGCCAGCCTGGAGTTGTTCCGCTTCCGGTGCGACGTGATCGCCGGAGTGGTGCTGGCCCTGGCCATCGCGTGCAAAGTCACCCCCGCCCTGTTCGTCGTGTACTTCGGGTGGAAAGCGGTCCACGGCGGGTGGGTGGCGTGGCGGGCGAAACAGCCCGTCCTGCGGAACGCGTGGTGGAGCGGGGGCAAAGTGCTGCTCGGGTGCGTGGCCGGGCTGGTGCTGTGGTTGCTCGTCGTGCCGGGGCTGTACCTCGGGTTCGACCGCAACGCGACGCTCCTGCAGAGTTGGTACGGCACGATGGTGAAGCCGTTCGTCCAGGGCGGGCGGGTGCAGTCGGAGGTGGCCAACCAGTCGCTGCCGGGGCTGGCGCACGGGTTCTTCACCAGCGTGCCGCTGCCGGAAGAAGTGGCCGACGAGGATGACGGCAAGCCGAGCAAGCGGCGGGGCACGCTGGCCGACCTCGGCCCGCCGGCGGCGGGGTGGATGGTCCGCGGGTGTCAGGGGGTGTTCGTGCTGGCGGTGGTGCTGCTGGCGCGGTGCCCGGTGACGGTGCGACGACAGGGGGTCTGGTTCGCCGCCGAGTGCGGGTTCATCCTGCTCGGCATGTTGTTGTTCAGCGAACGCACCTGGAAGCACCACGCCACCACCACGGCCATCCCGATGGCGGCGCTGGTGGGGTGCTGGGTGTTCGGCCGGGTCGGGTGGAAGGTGCGGCTGTATTTGCTCGGCACGCTGGTGGCGGCGGTGCTGCTGATGACCGGCCCGAGCGTGCTGGCCGCGTGGGACGAAGACCTTCAAGACGTGTGCCTGAACGCCGGCACCCACGCCGCCGCGTTCGTGCTGCTGGCGGTCGCGCTGGGTGTCGTCATGTGGGTGTCGAAGAGACCTCAACCCCCGTCCCCCTCTCCATGACATGGAGAGGGGGTGTTCAACTCCACAGGCACATCGTCTTCGCCGCGAGCACAGCGAGCGGGTCACGTTTCCCGCTCGCTGTGCTCGCGGCGAAGATCAATCACGTTTCCCCTTTGAACACCCCCTCTCCATGTCATGGAGAGGGGGACGGGGGGTGAGGTCTCCGTAAAGCAACCTCATGGCCATCACCTTCGCCCTCGACGCCACCGACGGCCCGGCCCGTGCCGGCACCATCAGCACCCCGCACGGGGTGATCGAAACGCCCATCTTCATGCCCGTCGGCACGCAGGCGACGGTGAAGGGGTTGACCCCCGAGATGGTCCGCGACTGCGGCGCCCAAATCATCCTCGGTAACACCTACCACCTCACGCTGCGACCCGGCGACGAACTCATCCGCGACCTGGGCGGCCTGCACAAGTTCATGAACTGGGACCGCCCGATCCTCACCGACAGCGGCGGGTATCAGGTGTTCAGCCTGGCCGAGCAGCGGAAGATCACCGACCACGGGGCGAAGTTCAAAAGCCACATCGACGGCTCGCCGCTGGAGTTGACCCCCGAGAAGGCGGTGGAGATTCAACAGAACCTCGGCTCCGACATCGCCATGGTGCTGGACGAATGTCCGCCGGCGGACGGCGACCCGGCGGTCATCCGGAACGCGGTGCGGCGGAGCATCCTTTGGGCGGAGCGGTGCAAGAAGCACCACACGCGGGCGGACCAAGCTCAGTTCGCCATCGTGCAGGGCGGGCTGGACGTGGACCTGCGGGCGGAGTGTGCGGCGGCGCTGGTGCCGATGGACTTCCCCGGCTACGCCCTCGGCGGGTTCAGCGTGGGCGAAGCGCCCGAGAAGATGCACGCCGCGTTACCGGCCTGTGCCGCCCTGCTGCCGACGAACAAACCCCGCTACCTGATGGGTGTCGGCCGGCCGGAAGACCTGCTCATCGCCGTCGGGGCGGGCCTGGACATGTTCGACTGCGTCATGCCCACCCGCAGCGGCCGGAACGCGCTGGCGTTCACCAGTTCCGGCACCGTGCGATTGCGGAACGCGAAACACCGGCGAGATCCGGCCCCGCTGGCGTCCGGTTGCGCCTGCTATTGCTGCGCGAACTACAGCCGGGCGTACCTGCACCACCTGTTCGCCGCGGACGAGATGCTCGGGCCGACGCTCCTGAGTTTGCACAACATCGCGTTCTACCTGGAGTTGATGCGACAGGCCCGGACGGCGATCGTCGCAGGGCGGTACGCCGAGTTCGTCAGGCAGAAGCTGGCTGAACTGTCCGGTGAACCGCGGGTGTGAACCCGCGGGTGAGGTGGAGTCACCCAGGCGACTCACGCCGCCGGTTCACCGTGACCGGCAGGTTGCCTTGCCGGGTCCGCACCACCGCCCTAAGATGCGCGTTCCGATTTTTCAACAGAGACCGCTCCCGTGAAGTTCACCCCCGCGTTTGCCCAGGAACCCGGCGCCGCCAACCCCGGCGGGACGACCGAGCCGGCCAAGACCGACCCGGCCGCCCCGCAGCAGGGCGGGCTGTTCGGCGGCGGCGGGATCATGACCTACGCCCCGTTCATCCTGCTCGGGCTGTTCTTCTTGGTGGTCATCCTGCCGGCCCAGCGGCGGCGGAAGCGGGAGGAGGCCGAGAAGTTGAACAAGATGAAGGCCGGGGCGAAGGTGATCCTGAACAGCGGCATCGTCGGCAAGATCATCAGCATCAAGGACGGGGAGGACGAGATCGTCATCAAGTCGGACGACACCAAACTGCGGGTGCTGAAGGCGGCCATCGCCTCGGTGGTCGACGAGACCGCCCCCGCCACCGCCACCACCGAACCGGCCAAGAGCTAACCCACACCCGTCTCGCACACGACCGGACCACGCACCGGGGGGCAGATGCCCCCCGCTCGCCTTCACGGAACGGACCTGCCATGCGTCGCAACTTCCTCCGCGGGCTGATCATCTGCCTGGTGCCCACCCTCTTCGCCGCCGGGTTCATCGCCTGGGCGGCCAACGAGGAGGCGACCGGCTCGCAGCGGGCGGCCGCGCGGGAGGCGGCCCAACAGAAGCTGAACGAGAAGGTCGACGCGGTGCAGGCACTGCGGAAGGAGGAGTCCGCCGCCCGCGCCGCCGGGGCCGGCTGGCCGGACGACAAGAAGGAGCAACTGAAGCAGGCGGAGGCGGAGGAGCGGGCGGCCCGCGACGCCCTCAAGCCGGACGGGTGGAAGCCGCAGTTCCGCCGCGGCATCGACCTGGCCGGCGGGACTATCCTCATCTACGAGGTGAAGTCGGGCGAACTCCGCGAGGACGAGATCAAGGAGCTGGCCGACAAGCTGAAGAAGCGGATCGACGAGAACGACCTGAAAAACGTCATCGTCCGCCCGCTCGGGAAGAACCGGATCGAGATCATCCTGCCGTTCGTCGGCGGGGCGGGCGGGAAGGAGAAGGCGAACGAGGAGTTCGTGGAGGACGTGCGGCAGAAGGTGAAGCAGACGGGGGTGCTCGAGTTCCGCATCGTGGCCAACGGGAGCGACGACGCCCGCGGGGTGGAGGACGCCGTCAAGCTGATCGAGGACCCGGCGAACAAGGGCCAGTTGGACGACGCGGCCGCCGCCGGCCTGGCCCCGCCCGCCCCGACCAGCCTGTACGACGTGAAGGCGGCCGGCGAGGCCCCGCTGCCGGTGCGGTACGAGTGGGTGGAGTTGGGCAAGGAGGAGCGGGAGTCGCTCGGCCTGACCCAGGTGTACGCCGACGGGGACAAGCAGACGCGGGACCGGAACGGCACCTACTACCCCGGGCACTACAGCCGGGCGAAGGCGGCCCGCGACGCGGGCAAGGTGTACCAGGGCGCCGGCATGGCCGTCTACAGCCGCGAGTTCACCAAGCGGGAGCCGAACAAGGAGGAGGCGGACAAGAAGGTGGAGTACTTCATGCTCACGCGGGTGTCCGAGGGGGACGCCCTGCGGGTGGTGAACATGAAGCTGAACGCCGGCTACCTGGCGAACGTGGACAACAAGGGGCCGGGGGTGTCGTTCCAGTTCGAGACCGGCGGCGAGCGGTTCCGCGACCTGACCCGGCGGAACAAGCCGACCGGCGACTTCAAGCGGCAGTTGGCCGTCATCATGGACGGCAAGGTGGTGACCGCCCCCGCCTTGCACGACGAACTGCCCGGCCGCGGCACCATCTCGGGCAACTTCGACGCCAAGAGCGCCGAACGGCTGGTCACCATCCTGCGGTCGGGCAACCTGAACGCCGAACTGAAGCCCGACCCGGTGAGCGAGAACACCATCGGCGCCACCCTCGGCGAGACGACCATCCGCAACGGCCTGCTGGCCGTCGCCGCCTCGTTCATCGCCGTCCTGCTGTTCATGGTGGTGTACTACCGGTTCGCCGGGTTCGTGGCGTGCGTCGCCCTGTTCGTCAACCTGCTCCTCACCATCGGGTTCATGGTGGCCATGAACGCCGCCTTCACCCTGCCCGGGTTGGCCGGCATCGTGCTCATGCTCGGCATGGCGGTGGACGCCAACGTGCTCATCTACGAGCGGCTGCGGGAGGAGCGGGAGAAGGGGGCCACCCTGGCGGCGGCCGTCCGCAACGGGTACGACCGGGCGCTGCCGACCATCATCGACACCCACCTGACGAGCATCTTCACCAGCATCGTCCTGTACACCTTCGGGAACGACGCCCTGAAGGGGTTCAGCGTGTCGCTCACCGTCGGCCTGATCATCAGCCTGTTCACCTCGCTGTACATCACCCGCCTGATGTTCGACTTCTGGATGTACAAGAAGTGGCTGACCCAGCTGAAGATGCTCAAGCTGTTCGCCCGCCCGAACTTCGACTTCATGAAGATCCGGCACTCCATGTTCGCCCTCACCGCCTTCCTCACCGTGGCCGGGCTGGGGCTGTTCCTGTGGCGGGGCGAGCGGGTGCTGAACGTGGACTTCACCCAGGGCACCGCCTACGGCGGGCGGCTGGCCGAGGGCAAGGAGAAGAGCCTGACCGAGATGCTCGACCTGCTGGGCGAGAAGCGGCAGGAGAAACTGCTGGCGGTCAAGGACGTCAGCCGCAACACCCAGGCGGTGAACGCCAACATCTACGACGTCAGCTACACCGACGGCAGCACCGCCCAGGTGTCGCTGGCCAACCTGCCCGAGGGGGCGGACGAGAAGGCCCAGTTGGCCAACCTGAAGGCCCGTCTGTCCCACCTGCCCGACCACTCGGTCGAGCAGGTGTTCCTGAAGGACGACAAGTTCGAGGGCGGGCGGTCGCGGTCGTTCACCATCCGCACCACCGAGAAGGAGAAGGAGGTGGTGCAGGTGGCGCTCGACCGCCTGCTGCGGGACGAGCAGGGGGCGGGGCTCATCGCCGGGTACACGGCCAAGCTCGGGCCGGTGTCCGACCGCGGGAGCGTGACCGTCACCTTCCAGCCGCCGGCCGGCGTGGAAGACGGCGTCTCCCGCAGCTACTTCAAGGACTTCGTGGTGCGGGCGCTGAAGACCAGCCCGCTGGCCGAGGAGGCCGATTCGGTGGAGGTGGTGGGGGTGCCGTCCGCCGCCCCGGCGACCGCCACCGACGAGGAGAAGCGGCAGGCGACCGCCCGCGCCGCCCGCGAGGGGCAGAGCCAGCGGTACACCACCATCACCGTCAACTTCGAGAAACTGCCGACCCTCAAGGGGCAACTGGACGCGGCCGACAAGGCGGCCGGGGCGAAGGCGTTCATCACCGAGCAGTTGACCAAGGCGAAGGACACGTTCGAGAGCCGGCCGGTGCCCGAGCGGCTGGAGACGTTCGACCCGTCGCTGGCCAAGGACACCCGCGGGAAGGCGTTCATGGCCATCCTGCTGTCGTGGGTGGCCATCCTGGTGTACCTGTGGTTCCGGTTCGGCAGCTGGCAGTTCGGCCTGGCGGCGGTCATCTGCCTGGTCCACGACCTGTGCTTCACCCTCGGGGCGATCGCCGTCTGCCACTACCTGCACGCCACCCCGCTCGGGCCGCTCCTCGGCGTGTCCGACTTCAAGATCGACCTGGCGGCGGTGGCCGCCCTGCTGACCCTCGTCGGGTACTCGGTGAACGACACCATCGTGGTGTTCGACCGCATCCGCGAGGTGCGGGGGAAGAACCCCATCCTCACCCCGCAGATGATCAACGACAGCGTCAACCAGACGCTCAGCCGCACCATCCTGGCCGCCCTCACCGTGTTCCTGGTGGTGGTGGTGCTGTACATCTGGGGCGGGGAGGGGGTCCACCTGTTCGCGTTCGTGATGGTGATGGGGGTGATCGTGGGCACCTACAGCAGCATCTACATCGCCAGCCCGCTGCTGCTCATCTTCGGCGAAGGGAAGGCGAAGCCCGGCCTGCCCGGCAGCGGCCCGACGGGCGGCGACGGGTCGGGCGAGAAGCCGGCCGAAACCGCCTCGGCTTCGGCCATCGCGTCGTGACCGCCCGGTCGTCCCGGTGAACCGGCGGGGGGGGGCGGCGGGGGGGGGGGGCCGCCCGGGGGGGGGCCCCCCCCGGGGCCCCCCCCCCGCCGGTTCGCCTTTTCCCGCCCCGCCGTGGTACACTTCACCACACCCAGGGAGGAACCGTGATGACCATCACGTTGCCGGACGAAATGCTCCAAACCGCGGAAGAACTGGCCTCCGCCGGCGGTTTCGCCAGCGTGAGCGAGTACGTGCTCGCCCTCGTCCGCGCCGACGCGAAACTGGACGCCGCACTCGACGCCGCATTCGAGAGTCTTCCGGAGGCGTCTGAGGCGGAGGAGCGGGAGGCCGTGATCGCCGCGCTCCGGCAGAGCGAAGAGGACGTGGCGGCTGGGCGGGTGCGGCCGGCGGCGGACGTGTTCCGAGACATCGCGGCGAAGTACGGTTTTACACTCCCCGAGGTGGGGTGATGTTCGAGATCGAGTTCGCGGCTGTGGCCGACGCCGAGATACTGGCGACGTACGCCTACATCCGTCGGACGAACCTGGTCGCGGCCTACGCGTGGCTCGTCGGCATCCGGGCACGCATCTACACCCTCCGCACAATGCCCGAACGCTGTGGGCGTGCGGCGGAAGCGGACGCCACCAGCCTGGACGTGCGTGAACTGCTGTACGGCCGCCGGCGGCAGACGTTTCGCATCCTGTTCACCATCGGCGCTGACACGGTGTTGATCCGCCACGTCGTGCGTGCAAACCGCCGGCCGATCCCTCCCAGTCGGTTCTGACCCCATGCTCATCTACCCGGCCATCGACCTCCGCGGCGGGCGCTGTGTGCGGCTCCGCCAGGGCGACTACAACCGCGAGACGGTGTTCTCCGACGACCCCGTGGCCATCGCCCGGCAGTGGGTGGAGCAGGGGGCCGACCGCCTGCACGTGGTCGATCTGGACGGCGCGAAGGCCGGGCGGCCGGTGAACGCCGAGATCGTCCACGGCATCGCCCAGGTGGGGGTGCCGGTGCAACTCGGCGGCGGGATCCGGACCGACGACGACCTGGCCACCGTGTTCGGCTGGGGCGTCCGCTGGGCGGTGCTCGGCACGAAGGCCCTCCAAGACCCGGCGTGGGTGCGGGCCGTCGCCGACCGGCACCCCGGCCGGATCGTGTTGGGGCTGGACGCCCGCGACGGGTTCGTCGCCACCGACGGGTGGCTGAACACGTCCACCACCCGCGCCCTCGACCTGGTGAAACTGGTGGAGGGTTGCCCCCTGTTCGCGGTGGTGTATACCGACATCGCCACCGACGGCATGATGGGCGGGCCGAACTACCCGGCCCTGACCGAGCTGCGGGCGAACACGCCCCTGCCGGTCATCGCGTCCGGGGGGGTCAGTTCGCTCGAGCACGCCGGCCGGCTGGCCGACGCCGGCACCTTCGGGTGCATCGTCGGCCGGGCGCTGTACGACGGGCAGGTGTCCCTGCCCGCCCTGTTGTCCTTGGCTCCGGATCGGGCGGACTCCCGGTCTCAACGGACGGCGACTCCTTCGACGCACACGACCTGAACCGCCACTCTCCATGCGACGGTTCGTGCCGCGCTGACGCCACCGAGCCTCCCTCCTCCCTGCCGGGTCCGCCCTGGGGAACTCACACCCCAGCCGGGCCGCATTTTCTCCCCCGCTCGGGGGAAGGGAGGGCTGTATGGGCCGACACACGGTCGAAGACGTCCGCGACATCGCACTCGTCGGGCATCGGGCCGCGGGCAAAACGAGCCTGGCCGATGCCCTACTGTACGAGGCGCACGCGGTGGACCGTCTGGGCAAGGTGGACGACGGGACTAGCATCGCCGACACCGACGACGACGAGAAGCGGCACCACTTCAGCATCGACACCCACGTCCTGCACGCCAGCCACGCCGGCAAGTACCTGAACATCCTGGACACCCCCGGCTCGCCCGACTTCATCGGCGCCGCCCTCGAGGGGCTGGCCGCCGTCGAGACGGCGGTGATCGTGGTGAACGCCGCCAACGCGGTCGAGGTGAACACCCGCCGCATGTTCCGCGAGGCCGGCGTCCGCGAGTTGTCCCGCGTGATCGTGGTGAACAAGATCGACGCCGAGCACGCCGACTTCGCCGCCGCCGTGGACGCCATCCAGACCACGTTCGGCAACAAGTGCGTGCCGTTCAACGTGCCGGACGCGAACGGGGCGGCGTTCAGCAAGGTGGTGTGCGTGCTCGACCCGCCGGACGCCACCAGCAACGGCTTCCCGGTCCCGCCGGACAGCATGCGGACGCGGCTGGTGGAGGCGGTGATCGAGGCGGACGAGGCCCTGATGGAGAAGTACCTGACCGAAGGGGACGTGTCGCCGGAGGAGCTGGAAGCGGCCATCCCGAAGGCGCTGGAGGCGGGCACCCTCATCCCCATCTTCTGCACCAGCGCGACGAAGGACGTCGGGGTGAAGGAACTGCTCGACGCCCTCAGCCGGTACGGGCTGAGTCCGGCCTACGCCAAGCGGGTGCTGAACGGCATCAGCGTCGGGCACAACGGCAGCATGAAGGCGGTCGAGCCGAAGGAGGACAGTGAGTTCCTCGGGTTCGTGTTCAAGGTGGTGAACGACCGGTACGTCGGGCACCTGAGCTTCATCCGCGTGCTGGCCGGGGTGCTCACGCCCAACCACCAGCTCATCGACCTGAACACCGGCAAGGCGGTCCGCGTCGGCCAGTTGCTGGAGGTGCAGGGCAAGCAGTACGTGCCGGTGCCGGAGGCCGGGCCGGGCGACATCGTGGCGGTGGCGAAGGTGGACGGCCTGCACATCGGCGACACGGTCGCCTTCCGCAGCGACGCCCCGAAGCTGCCGGTGCCCGAGTTCCCGCAGCCGATGTTCGGGGTGGCCATCGAACCGAAGACCCGCGGGGACGAACAGAAGGTGGCCAGCGGGCTGCACAAGATCGCCGAGGAAGACCCGACGGTGCGGATCGCCCACGACCCGCAGACGCACGAGCTGGTGATGAGCGGCGTCAGCCAGCTCCACCTGGACGTGGTGCAGGAGCGGCTGAAGCACCGGTTCGACGTGGAGGTGAGCACGAAGGAGCCGAAGATCCCGTTCCGCGAGACGATCACCAGCGAGGCGGCCGGCGAGCACAAGCACAAGAAGCAGACCGGCGGGCGGGGGCAGTTCGCCGAGGTGCACCTGCGCATCCACCCGCTCCCGCGGACGATCACCAGCAAGGAGCAGTGCGAGGCCGAGTTCGCCAACCGCAGCCGGTTCGAGAAGATGCGGAGCGTGCACTACGACCCGGCGCACAACTTCGCGTTCATCGACCACATCGTCGGCGGGACGATCCCGAACAACTTCATCCCGGCGGTCGAGAAAGGGTGCAAGGAGATGCTGGTGCGGGGGGTGCTGGCCAACTGCCGCATTCAGGACGTGGCCGTCGAGGTGCACTTCGGCAAGTACCACGACGTGGACTCGTCCGAGGCGGCGTTCATGACCGCCGCCCGCCACGCCTTCCGTAAGGCGTTCCTGGCCGCCCGCCCGGTATTGCTGGAACCCGTCGTGAAGATGGAGGTGACGGCCCCGGCCAAGTTCACCGGGGGGTTGCTCGGCGACCTGGCGACCAAGCGGGCGCACGTCGAGCACCAGGACACGCTGCCGGGTGATTTGAGCGTGCTGACCGCCCGCGCGCCGCTCTCCGAGGTGGCCCGGTACGCCGCCCAGCTCGGTGGCATGACCCAGGGTCAGGGCAGCTACACGATCGAGTTCAGCCACTACGAGCAGGTGCCGATCATGGTGCAGCAGCAGGTGGTGGCGAAGGCGAACGTGAAACACGAGGAGGAGTGACCAACCCGGTTTGCCGCGAGGCGGAGACGATCGCGCCACGGTGGCGCGCTCGTCTCCGCCTCGCGGCAAATCAGTTCCATCCCATCCACGTCACTTCTTGATGTGGTCGCCCATCTCGTCCACGAACTTCTGGAGGTCCATCACACGGGCGTAGACAATCAGCTTGTCGCTGCCGATGGGGATGATTTCGGAGTATGGGAATTCGATCCCCTTCTTGACCTTCTCCCCCGCTTCAACTCCCCCATCGCCCACGTCGAGAATCAGGTGTGCCGGTGCGTACGGGAACCGCCGATCGAGGTCGTCGAGTGTGGCGAACGGGATCACCTTGAGCCTGCTGTCCGGGCGGTAGAGTCCTTTCGCCGTCGAGGTGCTGAACCACTGCTTCCTCGGCACCATAACCCACCCTTCCGGGTACAGCATGTCATCGAGTCGGGCGAACAGTTCCCACAGGGAGACGTCTCTCGCCCGCAGGGTGATCCTCACGTCCGGTGCGTCTCTCCACACGTGCGTCAATCCGCTTCGCTCCTCCAACTCCTCCACCACTTTCGCAAACGGCACGTCGTCCCAGTCCACCGAGTGAAGTTTCTCGCCGGGGAGCGGCTCGATGGTCGCCCGCAGCGGCCTCGCCCGCTTCAAGGCTTTCGGCACCGGGGCGGCGGTGGCCACCCCCGTTGCCAGCACCAGCAGCACCACCAGCAAGCGGGTCATGGTCGCCCCTCGTGTCCGGGTCGTCGGTCGATGGTAACAGCCGGCTTCCCCGATGCCACCCTGTGCGACACATCCCTCAGAGCGGTCTAACAATTCACCTGTGAACCCGCCGGTGGTGTGATACGGTGTTCCCACACCTCTCCCGGATTCCGGAGTCGCGCACATGCCCGACCGGTTGATCCCCGACCCCACCCGGCCGACGGAGGTGGCCCGGCTGGAGCTGGCGAAGCTCGCCCCGGACGCCCCGCTCGACCGGGTGTTCGCCCGCGCCTGCGAACTGTCCGCCGACGCCCTGGACGTCGAGCGGGTGGGGGTGTGGCTGTTCATCGACGACGACCGGGTGCTGCGGTGCGCCGACCTGTTCGAGCGGTCGAAGGGGATGCACTCGGCCGGCACCGTCTTGCACGTGGCCGACTTCCCCGTCTATTTCAAGTCGCTGGTCATCCGCAAGGCGGTGCCGGCCGAGGTGGTGGTCTCGGCCCCGTGGGCGGCCGAACTGGTCGGCTACCTGGCCCCGCTGGGCATCTCGTCCATGCTCGACGCCGGCATCTTCGTGGACGGCAATCTGGTGGGGGTGGTGTGCCACGAGCACGTCGGCCCGCCGCGGGAGTGGACGACCGAGGCCCGCGACTACGCCGGGTCGGTGGCCGACCTGATCGCCCTGCGGATCCAGTCGGCCGAGGTGCGGGAGCTGCGGTCGGCGTTTCTCACCCAGCAGTCTCGGCTGGGCAACCAGGAGAAGGCCACCGCCCTCGCCCAGTTGGCCGCCGGGGTGGCCCACGACTTCCGCAACCTGCTCACCGTGGTGCTCGGCCAGGGCCAACTGGTCGGGCGGCGGAAGGACGTGCCGGCGGACGTGCGGGAGCAGGTGAAGACGATCACCGAGGCGGCCGAGCGGGGGATCGCCCTGGCCCGCGAGTTGATGGCGTTCGCCCGCCCGACCGCCGGCCCGCCGGAGGTGGTCGATCCGGGCGAGGTGGCCCGCGGGTTCCTACCGGTGTTGCAGTCGGCCGTCGGCGCGGAACACCCGGTGCGGTACCTGCAGCCCACCCCAGTCGGGTTGGTGCTGATTGACCCCAGCCAGTTCACCCGACTGCTGCTCAATCTGGTGGTGAACGCGGCCGAGGCGACGCCGGACGGCGGGCCGGTCGAGGTGCGGCTGCGGCCGGTCAACCTGACGGGCAGTTCGGCGTTCAGCGGGCCGTTCGTGCTGTTGGAGGTGGCCGACACTGGGGCGGGCATGGACGAAGCCACCCGCCGGCGGGTGTTCGAGCCGTACTTCACCACCAAGGCGGGCGGCACCGGGCTGGGGCTGGCGGTGGTGCGGCAGGTGGTGGACCGGGCGGGCGGGCTGGTGCGGGTGGAGTCGGCCCCCGGCCGGGGCACCACCGTGCAAGTGTTCCTGCCGCGGGCGGGCAGCTCCGGGAACGCCGGCGGCACGCAAGAGTTTCAGGTGCCGCCCGGGTTGTAGGGGGTGAGGCCGGCAACCCGGTGGCGGTCGCACGGCCCGCGGCGAAGATCATTCCCCTCACTTCACCGCCCGCACGCTGAACTTCCGCACCTCGAACTTGGCGTCCTTGCTCGTGTCCTGGTTGTGGAACTCGAACCGGGCGGCGGCGATCTTGGTCGTGTCGAACTCGATCTCGGCCGTCTTCCACTCCCCGCCGGTCGGCGGCAGGTACTTCACCACGTTGTCCTTCGACCCCACCTCCCGCACCCGCAGGTCGAGCTTCTTGTCGGCGGTCGTGCTGCGGTACTCCACCGTCACCCGCACCGCCGGCACCTTCCCGTCGAGCGGCTGCACCGGGGCGAACAGGATGGCCGACCCCTGCTCGGCCTTCGTCCCCAGCCCGTCGGCCGTGCCGAACGCCCGCACCTTGTTGCCGGCCGCCCAGGTGGTGGCCGTCCACCCGTCCGGGTACTTGCCCGATCCGGTCGCCGACTCCGCCACCGTCCCGCCGTTGTTCGTCAGCACCACTTCGAAAGGCGTCAGCCCGGCCAACTCCTTCTCGTAAATCACTATGCCGGTCGCCGGGGGTAGCGGGGTCGTCGCGGTCGGCGGGGTGGCCGGTTTCGTCGGCGGCGCGGGCTTCGTCGCCGGGGCCGGCTCGGTCGTGGGCGGGGTGGCCGGCTGCGTCGGTTGGGGGCCGGTGGTCGGGGTGGTCCCCTTGTTCATCATCGCCAGGGCGACCGCCACCCCGCCGGCTGCCACCGCCAGCAGCACCCCGCCGACCGCCGCCCACACCCACACCGGCGGCCCCTTCTTCTCCCGCTCGGCCGGTTGTCGGGGGCCGGGCACCTGCATCGCCTGCGTGCTCAGTCGGTCGTTCGCCGCCCTCGTGCCCGACACCCCGGCCATCAGTTTGGGCGACTGCTCCAGCCACGGCTTGAGCGCCAGGATGACGTCGGCCGGCGTCTCGTACCGCTCCTCGCGGTGCTTGGCCGTCATGCCGGCGATCACCTGGGCCAACCCCGGCGGGAAGTGGTCCACCAGTTCGGTCAGGTCGGGCAGTTGGGCCAGCTTCTGTTGCACCAGCTTGCTGGCCGTGTGCCCCTGGAACGGCGGGCGGCCGGTGACGAGGAAGAAAAAAGTCAGGCCGAGGCAGTAGATGTCCGCGCGGATGTCGATGTCCGGCTCGCTCACCACCTGCTCGGGGGAGATGTAGTCGGCGGTGCCGAAGGTGCCGGCCGGGTCGTTGGCGACGGTCAGGGTGCCCTCCGGGCCGACCGGCCGGGCCAGGCCCATGTCCAGGATCTTCACCCCCCCCTCCGGGGTGAGGATCAGGTTGCCCGGCTTGATGTCGCGGTGGATGAACCCCTTCTCGAAGGCGTGCTGCAGGCCGGCGGCCGCCTGGGCGACGTACCCGACCGCCCGCGAGTAGTGGAGCGGCCCGCGGGTGGTCACCACGTGGTCGAGCGTTTCCCCTTCCACGAACTCCATCACCAGGTACCACACCTCCTCGTCGCGGGCCACGTCGTACAGCTTGACCACGTTCGGGTGGTCCAGTGCGGCGGCGGTGCGGGCCTCGCGGAGGAACCGCTGGCGGGCGATCTGTTCGCCGGCGATGCTCGGCGGGAGGACTTTCACCGCCGCCTTCCGCCCGAGGGTGCGGTGCACCCCCAGGTAGACGAACCCCATCCCCCCCTGGCCGATCTGGTCCTTGATGACGTAGTCGCCGAGCACGAACCCGCGGGTGCGGCCGGCCAGGATCATGCGGGCCTGGAACGGGGTGAGCAGCTTGCGGCGGACCAGCTCGCCGGCCGCCCTGTCCGGGGCGTCGGGCAGGTCGGTCGGCACCTGCGGGATCAGCCCGGTGCGGCGGACCAGGTCGAGGAACTCGGCGGTGGTGGCGGGGGTGGTGGCGGCCAAGCGAACCTCCGACCGGGGCGACGTGGGAGCCTGCACTCATCCTACTGTAGCGCACGACCGGCGGGCGGGGGAGGTGTAGGTGAGACCTCACCCCGGCCTGTTCGTTTGACGACCTCACCCCCCGTCCCCCTCGCCGTTCATGGAGAGGGGGTGTTCGACCGGTTTCGTTCATTCCCGTTCGCCAACGAACCGTCGGGGGATCGGTGTTGAACACCCCCTCTCCATGAACGGCGAGGGGAACGGGGGTGAGGTCTCGTCCCACGTCCCTTGCCGCCGCCACAACCGGCACCTACCTAATCTGTTCGCTTGCTTCGCCTCCCGTGGGCCGAACCTCCGCCCCGGTTTCTCCCTCGTTGCCGACGCGGCCCGACCCGAGCAGTCCCCCATCGGACGTTCAAACCCCATGAACTCCAGCGACCCGACCACCCTGGACGCCCCCACCAACACGGCCGACGCCAGCCCGACGGAGGTCACTCCGCCGCCGCTGCCGCCGGCGGCCGCCGGCGAGCAACCGCCGCCGCTTCCGGCGGAAGCGGCCGGCGAGCAGCCGCCGCCACTGCCGCCGGAGGCGGCGTCGGCACCGGTCGGGCCGGCCCGACCGGCTCAACCGGTGCCGACGGTTCCGCCCGCCCCGCAAGGGCACGAGCTGGCCCGCATCGCCCAGGACTTCCAAATCCGCCGGGTGCATGTGGAAGCGGTGGTGCAGCTGCTGGACGAGGGGAACACCATCCCGTTCATCACCCGCTACCGCAAGGAGCGGACGGGCGGGCTGGACGAGGAAATGCTGCGGCGGATTCAACTGCGGGTGACGGCCCTGCGGGCGCTGGCCGAGCGGAAGCAGACCATCCTGCGGAGCATCGCCGGGCAGGGGAGGCTGACCGACGACCTGCTCGGGGCCGTCCTGGACGCGGACAACATCAAGCGGCTGGAAGACCTGTACCTGCCGTACAAGCCGAAGAAGCGGACGCTGGCTTCGGACGCCCGCGACAAGGGGCTGGAGCCGGCGGCGCTGGCCGTGTGGCACCGCGACGAGGCGGCCGCCAACCTGGACGAGACGTTCGCCGGGCTGGTCAACCCGGACAAGGGGCTGAACACCCCGGACGACGTGGCCACCGGCATCCGGCATATCCTGTCCGAGTACATCGCCGAGGACGCGAACGTCCGCGGGCCGGTGCGGCTGTTCCTCCGCGACACCGCCGTCATGGTGACGGCCAAGGCGGACGGCGTGCCCGACGGCAAGGGGCAGGAGTTCCGCGACTACTTCGACTTCAAAGAGCCGGTGCGGATGATCCCCCCGCACCGGGTGCTGGCGGTCAACCGCGGGGAGCACGAGAAAATCCTCCGCGTGAAGATGGAGTGCGACGCCCAGCGGGCCAAGTACATCGCCTTCGACTGCCTGCCGCTGGCCGACCACCCGCACCGCGAGTTCGTCATCCCGGCCCTCGAGGACGCGGTCGACCGGCTGCTGCTGCCCAGCCTGGAGCGGGAGATCCGCAAGGAGATGTCGGAGTTCGCCCAGGACCACGGGGTGGACATCTTCGCCCGCAACCTGCGGAGCCTGCTGCTGAAGGCGCCGCTCGGCGGCCGCAAGGTGCTCGCGGTCGACCCGGGGTTGCGGACCGGGTGCAAGCTGGCCGTGATGGGCGAGACCGGCGAGTTGATCGAACACGGCGTCATGTTCCCGCACCCGCCGCAGAAGCAGACGGCCGTCGCCAAGCAGAAGCTGGAACAGCTCATCCGCAAGTACGGCATCGAGATCATCGCCATCGGCAACGGCACCGCCTGCCGGGAGACCGAGCAGGTGGTGTCCGAGGTGATCGCCGACCTGGCCGACCGCCGGGCGAACCCGCGGCCGGTGGTGTCGTCGCTCCCGCCGGTGACGGCCGAATCGTCGCCGGTGATCGCCACCGAGACCGTCGCCGCCGTCACCGCCCCGGTGGAGATGACCACCTCCGCCCCGATGCCCGTCGCCGCCGAGGTGGTCAGCTCGTCCTCCCCGCTGCCGACCGGCGAGCCGCCGACCGCCGCCGACTCCAGCGACACCGGCGTGACCGCCGCCCCGGTCCCGGCCGCCCCGGTGGCGCCGCCCCCGCCGCCGGTGGAAACGATCAACCTGGAAGGCCTGCCCGAGGCGCCGGCCGAGATCAGCTACGTCATCGTGAATGAAGCCGGCGCGAGCGACTACTCGGCCTCGCCGATTGCGAAGGAAGAGTTCCCGGACCTGGACGCCACCGTCCGCGGCACGGTCAGCATCGGCCGCCGCCTGCAAGACCCGCTCGCCGAACTGGTGAAGGTCGATCCGCAGCACGTCGGCGTCGGCCTGTACCAGCACGACATGCGGCCGAAGTACCTGAAGGAGAGCCTGGAGACGGTCATCGAGAGCTGCGTGAACACCGTCGGGGTGGACGTGAACACGGCCAGCGTGCCGCTCCTGCGGCACGTGTCCGGGCTGAACCAACTGGTCGCCCGGGAGATCGTCGAGTTCCGCGCCAAGCACGGCCCGTTCAAGACCCGCGAGCAGTTCATGAGCGTCCCGCAGATGGGCGAGGCGCGGTTCACCCAGGCGGCGGGGTTCCTCAAGATCCGCGCCGGCGACGACCCGCTCGACAACACGTGGGTGCACCCGGAGAGCTACCACATCGCCCGCGAGATCCTGTCGGCCATCGGGCACACCCCGGCTGACTTGCTCGACAAGGCCAAGTTGACCGACATCCGGCAGAAGTTGACCACCCAGAACCCGGAGGCGATCGCCAACCACCACAAGGTGGGCGGGCCGACGGTGCGGGACATCTTCGACGCCCTGAGCAAGCCCGGCCGGGACGTGCGGGAGGACCGCCCGGCGCCGATCTTCCGCAAGGGCGTGCTGAACCTCGAAGACCTCCAGCCGGGCATGGAGCTGAAGGGCGAAATCCTGAACGTGGTCGATTTCGGTGCGTTCGTGGACGTGGGCCTGAAGGACAGCGGCCTGATCCACATCAGCCAGATGGCGAACCGCTTCATCAAGTCGCCCTACGACGTGGTGAACGTGGGCGACGTGGTGAGCGTGTGGGTGAACAGCGTCGATCCGGACCGCCGGCGGGTGTCGCTCAGCATGATCCCGCCCGGCCAGGAACGCACCTTCGATCGCCCGCCGGAGATGCAGCAGCAGCGGCCGCCGCGGCAGGACCGCCCGCCGATGGACCGCCCCCCGCCGCAACAGCGGCCGCCGATGCAGCAGCGGCCGCCGCAGGACCGCCCGCCCCAGCAGCGGTTCGACCGCCCGCCGCAACGCCAGGACCGCCCGCCGCAGGACCGCCCGGCCGGCGAGCGGGCCGGGTTCATCCCGCGGCCGCCGGCCGGCACCGTGCCCCCGCCGATGCGGCCGGGCCAGGGCAAACCGACCGGGCTGTACCGGGCGCCGCTGCCGAAGGTCGGCCCGCCGCGGCCGGTGGAAGAGACCGCCCCGCCCGCCGCCGAGGGCACCCCGCCGGCCGAGGGCGGTTCGCCCCCGCCGAAGGTGAAGAAGTCGGCCGCCAAGCTGACCCAGCAACAGAAGACGGGTAAGGCGCCGGTGAACACGTTCGCCCAACTGGCGGCCATGTTCACCACCCCGCCGGCCGCCCCGCCCGAGGCCCCGAAGGCCGAAGAGCCGCCGAAGGCCGAGGAACCGAAGCCGGACGAGCCGAAGGCGGAGTGACGGAAACGCCGAACGTCGCGGCGGGGGGGGGCCCGGGGGGGGGGGGTGAGCCCGCCCCCCCGCCGCCCCCCCCAGCGCCCACAGCCAAA
>CAYMHO010000045.1:22999-30044 GCA_964390195.1 uncultured Fimbriiglobus sp.
GCCGCCCGCCGACCCCACGGGGGGGGGCCGCACCCGCCGAGCGGCGGGGGCGGCGCCCGCGGGTGCGGGGGGGGCCCCGGCCGGCGGCGGACGCCCGCCGTTCGCACCTTCCCCTTGACCGGCCTCCCGGTCGGCGGCCATGATCCGCCCATGTCGTCCACCTACCTGCCGCGGGCGCTGGTGGCCGGGCTGATCGCCCTGGCCGTGCCCGTCCTCTGTCTGCTCCTCGCCGGCCTGCTCACCGGCGACGGCAAGACCAACTACGAACTGGTCCGCGACCTGTTCGTGCCGCTCGTCGGCCCACTGGTGGCCGTGCTGGTGCCGTTGCTCCTGTTCTTCGTCATCCCGAGCGGGCAGAACCGCCAGCGGACGGCGCTGGAGCTGTGTCAGCAGTACAACGCCGAGGAGTTCCGCGAGGCCCGCAACACCGCCTGGAAGCACTTCGTGCTCGACCGCCGCCGCGACGGCCCCGAGGAGCGGGCCGCCCGCCTGACCGAATTCCTGAACTATCTGACCACCCCCGAGACGCACGCCCGCATCGATCCGGCCCGCGACGCCTTGTACCAGAAGGCCACCCGGGTGCTCGACTTCTTCGCGATGGTGAACGAGTACGTCGGCCGCGGGAACGCCGAACCCAGTTTGGTGCGGGCGTTCCTGCTGTATTACTACCTGTGGTGGCGGGACGAGATCATGGACCCGTTGCGGCAACTGCGGGCGGTCGCCGATGACCCGAAGTACAAGCCCAGCTGGTGGGACCCGCTGGTGCATCTGGACGCACTGGTCAAGAAGTAGGTCGCGGTCGAACGACCCCGTGGGGGAGTGAGGCTTGACGGCCAACCGCCATTGGGATGACCGGGTGGGTGATTGGGCGTCGGGCCTCGCGGTCCGTGCCGGACCTGCTCGACCGCGACCTACACCGACGCCCGAGAGCCCGATGGACCAGTACCTGCTGTTCGCCGTCATCGTCGCCGCGGCGTTCGCCGCCGGCATCATGAACTCGGTGGCCGGCGGCGGCACCCTGCTCACCTTCCCCGCCCTCATCACCTTCCTGGCGGCCGCCGGCTACGGGGAGAAGACGGAGGCGGTGGCCAACGCCAGCAGCACCCTCGCCCTGCTGCCGGGCAGCCTGGCCGGGGCATGGGCGTACCGCGCCGAGTACCGCCCGGCGCGGGCGTTCGCCCTCCAGTTGCTCCCGCCCAGCGTCGCCGGCGGAATCATCGGGTCGGTGCTGGTCGCCTTGTACCCGAAGGCGTTCGGCCCGCTGGTGCCGTGGCTCATCCTGACCGCCGCGGTGCTGTTCCTCCTCCAGCACCCGATCAACAAGGTCCTGAAGCGGCGGCGGGAGCGGGCGGCGGCGGCAGGCATGGTCGGCGGCGACCGGGCGGTGATCGACCTGCGGCCGCTCCGCGCCGTCCGCCGGCGGCAGGTGGCGCTGCTCATCGCCTTCCAGTTCCTGGTGGCGGTGTACGGCGGCTACTTCGGGGCGGGTATCGGCATCCTGATGCTGACCGCGCTCGGGTTCATGGGGTTGGCCGACATCCACCAGGCGAACGCGGTGAAGACCCTGCTGGCGAGCGTCATCAACGGGGTGTCGGTGGTGGTGTTCGTGGTCGGCGGGCTGATCGACTGGCCGGCGGCCGCGGTCATGTCGGCGGCGGCGGTGTGCGGCGGGTACGTGGGGGCGCGGGTGGCCCGCCGGCTACCCGGGGCCTACGTGCGGTGGGTGGTGGTGGCCATCGGGTTCACCCTGGCCGGGTACTACCTGTGGAAGCAGTTCGCCCCCGCCCCGCCGCCCGCCGTCACCCGTTCGACCGCCGCGGAACCCGCCGCCCCCGCTCCTGCGCCGCCTTCGACGGCACCTTGATGTCCCACCCCAGCCCGAACAGGGCCAGCCCGCGGATCACCCAGTAGTTGACGTCGATCTGCCACCACCGCAGCCCGTGGCGGGCGGAGGTGGGGAAGGCGTGGTGCGTGTTGTGCCACCCCTCGCCCATGGCCAGGATGCCGAACACCACGTTGTTCCGGCTCTCGTCGCTGCTGTGGAACGGGCGGCCGCCCCACAGGTGGCAGGCCGAGTTGACACTCCAGGTGACGTGGTGGACGAGGAACACCCGCACCAGCCCGCCCCAGATCAGCCCGGTCCACACCCCCGCCCACGACTGCGAGATGACCCCGCCGAGTACCGCCGGCATGAGGAACCCGATGGTCACCCACACGGGGAACAGGGCGCTCGCCACCCGCAGGGCGGGGGACTGCTTCAGGTCGGGGATGTACTTCGCCTCGACGTCCGGCGGGGCCGGCTTGAAGAACCAGCCGACGTGCGCGTGCCACACCCCCTTGAGGGTGCCGAGCAGGCCCCGCCCGCCGTGGTGCGGCGAGTGCGGGTCGTCCGGGGTGTCGCTATACTGGTGGTGCCGGCGGTGGGTGGCCGCCCAGTAGAACAGCGGCCCCTCGACGGCCATCGACCCGAACACCGCCCACACGAACTTCACCCACGTGTAGGTGTTGAACGAGCGGTGGACGAACAGGCGGTGGAAGCCGACGCCAATGCCGACCGCGGTGAGCACGTACATGCCCACCAGCAGGCCCAGATCCACCCACCCGAACCCCCACCCCCACACCAGGAACGGGGCGGCAATCACCCCGAGCAGGGGGATGAGGATGGCCCCCAGGGTGATCAGTTTCACCCCCACAGGCACCGGCTCGGGGGGGGAATCGGGCGGCAGTTCGGCGGCGGGCAGGTGGGTCGTTTCGGCCAAGAAGAACTCCCTGACTCAACGCGGGAACGGGTGAAGGGCAGGTTCAACGGACACCCACCCGCCCGGATGTCGTGACCCGCGGGCGGAATTGGCCGCGAAACCCGTGCCCGCCACTCCGGACCTCGGCCCCGATTATGCCCCTCTCCACCTGTCGCGTCGTCCTCGTCCGCCCGCACTACGCCGGCAACCTCGGCTCGGTCGCCCGCGTCATGGCCAACTTCGGCCTGTCCGAACTGGTGCTGGTGAACCCGGTCGCCAACCGGCAGACGATCGAAGCGGTGATGATGGCCACGCACGGCTTGCACATCCTGAACGCCGCCCGCGAGGTGGGTTCGCTGACCGAAGCGGTGGCCGACTGCGGGCTGGTGCTCAGCACGTCGGGTGAAGTGGGCGGGCTGGCTCGCAAAGGCTATTGGGGCACGCCGGCCGAGCAACTGCCGCGGGTCCTCGACACCCTGCCGGCTGCCCCCGCCGCGATCGTGTTCGGCCCCGAACCGCACGGCCTGACGCTCGACGAGATCACCGCCTGCCACGGCATGATGTTCATCCCGAGTGCGGCCGGGCACGAGTCGCTGAACCTGGCTCAGGCCGTCGCGGTGGTGCTGTACGAGTTGCACAAGCTGTCGCTGACGCGGGAGGGGAAGGACCAGCCGCCCGACCCGCCGGCCGGGTTCGAGAGCCAGGAGCGGATGTTCGCCCACCTGAAGGAGTCGCTGGCGGCGGTGCGGTTCCTGTGGGACTTCCGGAGCGACGGCATTTTTCATGTGCTGCGAACGGTGATCGCCCGCGGGCAGCCGACGATGAAGGAGTTGAAGGTGTTCCACGGGCTGGCGCAGCAGCTCTTGTACATCGCCGAGACGTACCAGGTGCCGCACCCGCGGGAGGTGCCGAAGACGTGATTCTTGTAGCCGCGAGCCGGAGGCGAGCGCGTCGCAGGTCGAACGCGCTCGCCTCCGGCTCGCGGCTACTTCTTCGGCTGCTCGTACGCCAGCGGCTTCAGCGTCATCGTCGCGTCGTCGTTCCCCCGCACCTCGACCGGGAAGCCGAGCCGCCCGTCCTTCCCCTTGTGGTACCCGCTCTGGGGGTGGCAGTACATGACCCGCCACCTGCCCCGCGGCACCTGCGGGATCTCGAACTCGCCCTGTTCGTTGGTGAGGGCGAAGTACGGGTGGTCGAACACCCGGAGGGTCCCCCGGCCGGGCGGCCAGTCCACCCCGTTCAGCCACCCCTGGTGGATGGCATCGCAGAAGGTGCCGAAGCCCGCCGGCAGGTCGGTGACCACCTTCGGCTTCTCCTCGGGCGGGATCAGACGAATGTCGTGGAAGGTATCGAGGTCCAGTTTCGGTGCGACGCCCACCGTGCCGGCGTTCACGAACTTCAGCGAGTCGCCGGCGCGGGCGACCAGCACCCGCCGGTCGAACCGGCCGAACTCGCTGGTGACGGTGTGCGTGGCCGGCTTCGCCTTCGCCAGGTCGGGGTGAACCCGCTCGGCCGGGAACTTGGCCTTCGGGTCGTCGTCGTCCGGGCGGAGCCACACGACGACGTCCTTCAGCCCGCGGGTCTTGGCGTCGATGACGAACGGCTCGTCGAACACCGCCCCGCCCTTGCGGAGGTAGTCGGCGTCCCCGCCCCGCACGTTCGACAGGTCGATCGCCTTCGCCTCGGGGACCTTCTCCTTCTCCGGCCACACGACCGTGCCTTTCAGCGTCACCCAGTCCGGGCCGGGCTTGGGCACCGGGGCGGCGAGCGACAGGGCGGCGATCAGGGTGAACATGAGCAACCTCCGACGAGCCGCGACCGCGAGGGAGCGGGTTGGTGGTCCCGCTCCCTCGCGGTCGCGGCTCGTTGAATCGACACCAGTGTACCCGACCCCGGCTCCGTAGGTTAACCGCACGTTACGCGGGGCGAGGCGATGAACATCGGCATCTTCGGCGGCACGTTCGACCCGCCCCACCTGGGGCACCTGATCCTGGCCGAGCGGTGCCGGGAGGAGGCGGGGTTGGATGAGGTGTGGTTCCTGCCCAGCTACGCCCCGCCGCACAAGCAGGGGCAGCCGATCACCCGGTTCGAGTTGCGGTGCGACATGGTGACGCTCGCCGTCACCGGCCAGCCGGCGTTCCGCGTCGAGCCGATCGAAAAGGAACTCCCCCCGCCCAGCTACACCGCCCGCACCCTGGCCGAGTTGCACGAGCGGCACCCGCAGCACACGTTCGCCCTGATCGTCGGCGGGGACAGCGTGCAGGAACTGCCGACGTGGTTCGAGCCGGCGACGGTGCTGAAGCTGGCCGGGCTGGTGGCGGTGCCGCGGCCGGGGGCGAAACTGCTGGCGGCGGCCGAACTGGCGGCGAAGGTGGGGGTGCCCCCGGAGGCGGTGCGGCTGACGGCGGTCGAGTGCCCGCAGGTGGACATCGCCAGCCGGGACATCCGCAAGCGGGTGGGCGAGGGGAGGTCGGTCCGCTTCCTGGTGCCGCGGGCGGTCGAGGAGTACATCCGGGAGCGGAAGTTGTACCGCCTGTAGCGGTGGCGCGATCGAGGGCGGATTTGCCCGAGTTCGCATGCACCGGCGGCACGGTTTGCGCCGCCGGCACACCTTGCCCGACCGTTGGCCTTTTCCCCATCCCGGTTGTCGAATACCGTTCAGCCCGCAAGATACCCCCAACGCCCGGATCAGGACTTTCCGCCCGGCGGGATAATCGGAACACGTCATGAGACATCACCGCACCGGAGACGGGGAGCGCATCCTCGCGGTGTTCATCGATTTCGAGAACCTGGCCCTCGGGTTCGCCGGCAAGCGGGACCGCTTCCGCATCGAGAAGGTGCTCGAGCGGCTGGTGGAGAAGGGCAAGCTGGTGGCCAAGAAGGCGTACGCCGACTGGAGCCGCTGGAGTGCCGACGCCCGCAGCCTGCACGAGGCCGCCATCGAGCTGATCGAGATCCCCAAGCGGAGCATGACCGGCAAGAACTCGGCCGACATCCGCCTGGTGGTGGACGCGGTCGACCTGGCGTACAGCAAGGACCACATCGACACGTTCGTGATCGTGTCCGGGGACAGCGACTTCTCCCCGCTGGTGAGCAAGCTGAAGGAACTGGGCAAGCACGTCATCGGGCTGGGGCTGGTGGAGGCGACGAGCAACCTGCTCCGCGACAACTGCGACGAGTTCATCTACTACGAGGACCTGGACCGCCCGGCCCCGCTGCCGGGGGGCGACCTGTCCGGCCTGCCGGAGGGCAAGCGGAAGGTGTTCGGCCTGCTGCTCGAGTCGCTCATCGCCCTGCGGCGGGAGAACAAGGAGACCATCTTCAGCAGCATGGCGAAGGACACGATGAAGCGGAAGCGGCCGAGCTTCAACGAGGAGTACTTCGGCTACCGCACGTTCAGCGAACTGCTCGAAGACGCCGCCCGCCTGGGCATCGTGGAGATCGAGAAGCACAAGAACAGCGGGACGTACGTGGTGACGCGGTTCGGCGAAGAGGGGAAACGGCTGGCCGGCGGGGCGCTGCCGCACCCGCAGCCGATGGGCAGCCTTCCGCCCCGCTCGCCGATGCCCCCTCAACAACTGCCTCCGCGGGAAGCGGTGTCCGACCCGCGTCCGCAACAGCGGCCGGCCGCACTCGGGCCGGCGTCCATGACCGGCGGGAACGCACCCCGACCGGGTCCGATCACCGGCCCGGCGGCGATGGCCCCGCGCGGGCCGGCCCAGCCGTCGAAGACGCCGACCGCCGTCGCCAACCCGCCGCGGGTGCCCGCCGCCCCGCCCCCGCCCCGCTCGCCGGTCGCCCCGCCCCCGCCGCCCAACCGCCGCAAGCCGGACGAGGACGAGGGGCTGGTCCTCGGGCGGTCGCTCATCGAAGACGTGGACGTGGACGACTTCGAGGAGGACGACGACATCGACGAGGAGGAGGACGACGACGAACTGCCGACCTACGGGCCGGGGCGGAAGGAGAAGCCGGTGGAACGCCCGGTGAAACCGGCCGAATCGCCGAAGGGGCGGCAGGGCGGGCGGGGGGCGACGGCCACCGCCCCGGCGAAGAAGCCGGCGGCGAGCGGCAAGCCCGCTGCCGCCCCGGCGAAGAAGCCGGCGGAGGCGAAGCCGGCCGCTCAGAAACCCGCGGCCAAACCGGCCGCTCAGAAACCCGCGGCCCAGAAGCCGGCCGCTGAGCCGGCGAAGAAGCCGGCGGCCAAGTCGCCCCCCCCCCCCCCCCCCCCCCCCCCCCCCCCCCCCCCGCCCCGGGCGCCCCCCCCCCCCCCCCCCCCCCCCGCGGACGAAGGCCCCCCCCAACCCCCC
>CAYMHO010000046.1:0-29627 GCA_964390195.1 uncultured Fimbriiglobus sp.
ACTCCTTGGCCACCAGGTTCATCCCGTCGTGCAGGCTGCTCACCACGCACCCGGCGGCCATGCGGTACAGGAGGAAGATGTCTTCCGGCCCGTGGTGCTCGTTCAGGAACATGACCGGCTGCCACGACCCGTCCCCGTGCGTCCAGTTGATGCGGTCGGCCAGGTTCTGCACCTCGTCGTTCAGGTCGCGGTACGCCGGCAGGTGGGTGCGGCTCGGCGCCCCGACTTGCAGGAAGTGGAACTTGCCCTTCCACTCCGGGTGCTGTTGGAGCAGCCGGTCCACCGCCATCAGCCGCTCGGGGATGCCCTTCGTGTAGTCCACCCGGTCCACCCCCACCAACAGGGGGCGATCGCCCAACCGGTGTCGCTTGCGGAACTTCTCCGCCCGCCGCTCCCAGTCGTCCCCGAGGTATTCGGCGGCCAGCCGCGGGTCCACGCTGATCGGGTGCGGGCGGACGCTCGTCGCCTGACCGCTCCGTTCGACGGCGAACCGCTCGCGGTCGATGCGGCACTCCAGTGTCCGGTCCACCGTTTCGAGGAAGTTGTTGCAGTGGTACTGCGTGTGGAACGACATCAGGTCGTTGCCCAGCATCCCGTCCAGGATCTCCCGCCCCCACGGGCAGACGCGGAACGTCTCCGGGTTGGGCCACGGGATGTGCCAGAACTGAGCCACCACCAGATCGGGGCGGGCCTGCTTGAGCAGCCGCGGGAGCAGGGCGAAGTGGTAGTCCTGCACGAACACCAACGCCGGTCCACCATCCGCCTCATCCAGCACCGCCTGGGCGAACAGCTCGTTCACCCGCTTGTAGGCGTCCCAGTGGGCGGGGTCGAACACCGGGCGGGCGTACACCTGGTGGCAGAGTGGCCACAGGGCGCTGTTCGCAAACCCGTAATAGTACCCCTCCTCGTCGTCCTTGCTCAGCCACACCCGCCGCAGGGTGTAGGTCGGGTCGTCCGGCGGCACCCGCAGGCGGCCGCTCGCGTCGGACGTCTGGCGGTCGGCGTCGCCCGACCCGTGCGCCACCCATGTGCCGCCGCACGCCCGCATCACGGGGTCCAACGCGGCGGTCAGCCCGCCGGCCGGGCGGATCCATTCCACCTCGCCGTCCTTGAACCGGTGGATGTACGGTTCGCGGTTGGCCACCACGATCAGCTTCGCCCCGCCCAGGCGGGTCTGGGCGACGTGTTCCAGTCGTTCCTGGCTCCACCCCATGGTTGCGACCTCCGGGAGCGAATTAAATTGGAAGCCCGCGGCGGACACCGGTTCGCGGACGGGGGATCGTCAAGCTGGCAAGGCACTTCACAAGGCGAACGACGACCGACAAAGGACCGGCGACAGGCCAGAAGCGACGGGGCAGGTGCGATGACGTGGCATTATTCTACCCGCTGAAACAAGCGGCCGGGCCAAGATCGAACAAGATTCGCCCCGAGGCAATTGGCGTACCGTCCGACACCCCATTCCGCTCGATTGCCACACCACCGCTGCGTGATCCGCCGACACGTCCGGTCGCGGATTTCCGGGACCGAGTGAAGGGTTTGAACCCGAATGCGTGTGTCACCTCGCCAAGTTCGCCCGTCACGAAGCCAGGCGTGCCGTATCGTCATCTCCGGCTAGGGGGCACGTGACTTGCACATGCGGCCGGGCAGTGCAAGCACGGTGCCAACCCGTGCCGGCACCCCGAGAGTGGGCGGTGTCCTTCGATTTCAGGCCTGAGAATTCAATCCTGGG
Organism: uncultured Fimbriiglobus sp.; assembly: GCA_964390195.1. Classification (GTDB taxonomy): domain Bacteria; phylum Planctomycetota; class Planctomycetia; order Gemmatales; family Gemmataceae; genus JALHQU01. Next base: position 1,730 of record CAYMHO010000046.1, read on the forward strand.
GAGGCAGCGGCCACCAATCGGCCCGGCGGGCGTGACCAACTCCTGCACCGCGTGTACAGCAACTGGACAGCCGAGGGGAGAAGCCATGACTCCGAGTCTGGTCGCGCGGCTGATCGCGCCGGTGGCGGCACTCGCCGGGTTGCTCCTGATCCTCGCCATCGGGTCGGCTTGGTACGTCCGTAGTTTGCAACGGTCCGGGGCCGAGTTGATCGCGTCGAACGTAGCGAGCATGCAGGCCGCCCAGGAACTGGAGATCAGCCTGCGGGAGGTGCGGACGCAGTTCACCCGGTACCTGATCACCCAGGACGAGGGGCACCTGAAGCCGATCCCGCGGCTGAAGGGGCGGACGGCCGAAGCTCTGGCCACCGCCGAACGGACGGCGCACACGCCGAAGGAGCAGGAGCTGATGCGGCGGGTGCGGGTGGGGCACGAAGACTTCTTCCGCCAATACGACAAGATCCTGCGCGAGGAGCCGAAGCAGTGGGTGTACCCGAAGATCTTCGTGCTCACCGACGAGGTGTTCGAGAAAGAAATCCTGGAGCCCGCCCACGAGTACCTGCGGCTGAACGAGGGCGGGCTGACCAGCACCACCGAAGCCAACCAGCGGGTGGCCGACCACGTGACCATCGGGCTGATCGGCCTGGGCGTGTGCGGGGCGATCGGCGGGCTGCTCGCCGGCACCCTCATCGCCGTCGCCCTCCGCCGCTCGCTCATGTCGGCCGAGGACAAACTGCGGCTGACGGCGGCCGAACTCGGGCTGGCCCTCCCCCCGCGGTCGCCGGCCGACTCCCCCGGTCCAGCCATCGATCCGGTCGAACAGATGCGGCAATCCGCCTCGGCCGTCCTCGCCCGCCTGCGGCAGACGGAGCGGGACGCCCTTCGGGCCGAGCAACTGGCGGGGGTGGGGCAGATGGCCGCCGGCCTCGCCCACGAGGTGCGGAACCCGCTCATGGCCATCAAGCTGCTGGTGCAAGCGGCGGCCGAGCGTCGGGGGGTATTCCGCGGCAGAGACTTGCAGGTGCTCGAAGAGGAGATCGTGCGTCTGGAGCAGATCGTCAGTGGGTTCCTCGACTTCGCCCGCCCGCCGCGGCTCGACCCGCGGCCGGTGGACGTGAAGGAACTGGCCGAGCGGGCGGTGGACGGGGTGCGGGCGCGGGCCGACCTGCAGTCGGTGGCGGTGCGGGTGGAGGTCGACCCCGGCCCGGCCGTGGCATCTGCCGACGCGAATCAGGTGCGGCAGGTGCTGTTCAACCTGCTGTTTAACGCCCTCGACGCCCAGCCCGACGGCGGTCACGTGACCGTGCGGGTGGGCATGGACCGCGACACCGCCGGCGAGCCGGCGGTGGTGGTCGCGGTAGCCGACGGTGGGCCGGGCCTGCCTCCAGACATGAGCGAGCGGGTGTTCGAGCCGTTCGTCAGCACCAAGGAGTCCGGCCTCGGGTTGGGGCTGTCCATCTGCCGCCGCATCGCCGAGACGCACGGCGGCGGGCTGACGGCCGTGTCGTCCCCACAGGGGGCCACCTTCACCCTCCGCCTGCCGGTGGTGCCCCCGCCGCAACCGCCCGCCCTGTCCGCCTGACGGAGCCGACACGTGCCCACCCTGCTCATCATCGACGACGAGCCGAACGTCCTCTACTCCCTCCAGAGCGGGCTGGAGTCGGACGACCTGCGGGTGATCACGGCCACCTCCGGCCGGCGGGGGCTGGCGGCGGCCGAGAAGCAGTTGCCGGACGCGGTGATCGTGGACGTGCGGCTGCCGGACCAGTCCGGTCTGGAGGTGTTCGAAAGGCTGCGGCAACTCGATCCCAAACTGCCGGTGGTCGTGGTGACGGCGTTCGCCGCCGCCGACACGGCCATCGAGGCGATGAAGCGGGGGGCGTTCGAGTACCTGCTCAAGCCGGTGGACCTGCACCACCTGCGGGAAGTGGTGGGAAAGGCACTCGCCCTGCGGCGGATGCAGAACGTGCCGGCGGTGGTGGACGGGCAACCGGCCGGCCCGGACGCCGACCTGATCGTCGGCCGCTCCCCGCCCATGCAGGAGGTGTACAAGGCGATCGGCCGGTTCGCCCCGCAAGACGTGACCGTGCTGCTGCTCGGCGAGAGTGGCACCGGCAAGGAGTTGGTGGCGCGGGCCATCTACCAGCACTCGCGGCGGGCCGAGCGGCCGTTCCTGGCGATCAACTGCGCGGCCATACCGGAGAGCCTGTTGGAGAGCGAGCTGTTCGGGCACGAGAAGGGGGCGTTCACCGGCGCCGACCGCAAGCGGATCGGCAAGTTCGAGCAGGCGGACGGCGGCACCCTGTTCCTGGACGAGATCGGGGACATGTCCGCGAACACCCAGGCGAAGGTGTTGCGGGTACTGCAACAGCAGGCGTTCGAGCGGGTGGGCGGCACCGAAACGGTCACCACCGACGTGCGGCTGATCGCCGCCACCAACCGTCGCCTGAACGAGTCGGTTGCCGCCGGCCACTTTCGCCAGGACCTGTTCTACCGGCTGAACGGGGTCACCATTCAACTGCCGCCCCTCCGGGAGCGGGCGGGCGACCTGCCGGTGCTGGTGGAGCACTTCGTCCGCCAGGCCGGCGAGCGGTTGGGGAAAGGGGTGGCGGTGGTCGCCCCGGAGGCGACGGCCGCCCTGCTCGCGCACCCGTGGCCGGGGAACGTGCGGGAGTTGCAGAACGCCATCCGGTACGCCGTCATCCAGGCGACGTCCGACGTGCTCACCCCCGACTGCCTGCCGTCCACCGTCACCGGCGGCTCGCCCCCGCCGCCGTCCGTCGACCGCTTGTCCGACGTGCGGGAGTTGGTGCGGGCGCTGCTGCGGGCTGGGGCGGACGACTTGTACCGCCAGGTGATTCACGAGGTGGATCGGGTGGTGCTTGGTGAAGTGCTCGACCACGTCCGCGGGAACCAGGTGCAGGCGAGCGAGCGGCTGGGCATGTCCCGCACCACCCTGCGGGCGAAGGTGGCCGCCCGAACCCAGCCCGCCACCGGCGATCCGGGCAGTTCCCGACCGGGCTGAACCCGAGGTGCGTCGGCTACCTCCCGCGGTCAGACGGCTTGTACCGCTCCCACAACTCCGCCCGCTCGGCTGCCGCGAGCGGCATCAGTTGCCCGGAGGGGTCGAGCGTGCGGTTCGCCAGCAGCCGTGCCCGGTCGGCCAGTTCACTCACAGGCCGCGGGTCGGGTGTCAGGTCGATAACTCGGACGGTGCGGTCGGTCCCCGCGACGAGCAGCCGCCGCGCCGCCGCGTCGAACGCCAGACTCGTCGGGTACGGCAGCGACAGCGGCGGCGTCACCTGTGCCCCGGTCGCGGTGTGCCACACGATGGCGTTCGTTTCTCGGGCGGTAACAACGAACCTGCCGTCGGCACTGAACTCGACTCGCATGCCGCTCCGCAGGTTGTGCGTGCGCGGCAGGCGGATCGCCCTCACGTCCGCGGACGGGTCGTTCACGTCCCACACCTGCACCGTGGTCAAGTCGTGGGAGGTGTGGGCCAGGTAACGGCCGTCCGGGCTGAACCGCAACTGCCCGAGGGAGCCGAACTCGAACGACCGGGACGGGGTGATCCCGTCCGCGACTGAGACCAACCGGGTGCCGGTGCGGGTGGAGACGGCCACGTGCTTCCCCTCCGGGGTGAACTGCGGGGCCGGCACCCGGATGAGGATCGGCCACTCGCAGATCAGCCGCCCGCCAGGCAACTCCCACAGGCGGGCGGTGGTGTTCGACTTCGTCAGCAGGCGATTCCCGTCCGGGGTCAAGGCGACGGCCTGGACGCCCGCCCCGTGTCGGACCTCCAGCCCGGTCGGGGTGCCGGCGGCGGCGTCCCAGAAGGTGACGAGCCCGTCGCTCCCGCCGATCGCCAGCCGCCCGTCCGGGCAGAACGCGAGCGATAGAGCGAACGGCGGCTTGGCGGCGGGGACGACCCGCCGCCCGGTGGCCAGCTCCCAAACCCGCACCTCGCCGGCGGTGTCGTAGGTGGCCAGCTTCGCGGCTTCACCCCGTGACACCGCCAGGCCGCGGCTCTTCGGGTGGTCGAACGTGCGGACGGTCCGCCCGTCCGCGACGCGGACGACCATCGCCCCGCCGACGTCCCCACACAGCACCTCGTCCCCGCCCGGCAGCCACTCGGCCGAGTGCGCCTGCCCCTGGTGCCGGGCGACTGACGGCTGATCGACCGCCGGCACCTGCCACACCCTCACTGCCCCGTTGGCGGTCAACGTGATGAGGCGTGAGCCGTCGGCCGAGAAGCCGGCCTTGTGCGGCTCGCCGGCGAACAGCACGGGGGTGAGCGCGCGGCCGGACACCGGCTCCCACACGCGTGCGTGACTGTGGCGGTCTACGACGACGGCGTCGCCGGCCGGGCGGAAGGCGAACGACATCAGGCTGGTGGTCTCCGCGACGGGCGAACTGATCGCCCGGGTGAGCCTGGCGTCGTGGACACGCAGGCCGAAATCCCCCCCGCCGGTCGCCACCCACGCCTGTCCCGGCACCGGCACGGCCGCCAACCCGGTGCTCACGTGCTGCACCTGATACCCGACCTGCTGGCCGGTCTTCACGTCCCACGCCTGGTGCAGGCCGACGACCGACGTGTACACCGTTTGCCCGTCCGGGCTGAGGGAAACGGCGTTCACGAACCGCTTGGCGTCGATCACCGGCGAGACGGCCTCCCCGGTCGCCGCGTCCCACACCCGCACCTTGCCGTTCATCCCACCCAGGGCCACCCGCTTCCCCCCGGCTCCGATAGCGGACACGGTGATCGGGGTTTCGAGCGTCAGCGACTTGCCGACCGGCGTACCGTCGGCCGTGCACAACTGGCGATCGGTCGGCTTGCCGACTTCGCCCAGGCGTCGGCTGCCGTCTGGGGCGAACGGGTCGGGCAGGGTGCCGAAGCCGGGCGGCAGGGGTAGCCGGAGCGGCTTGCCGGTTGCCGTCTCCCACGCGAGCGTCACCGGACCACGGAGGCCGATGACCGCCGCCCCGTTCGACGACACGGCCGCCAGCTCGACCCCGGCGGCGTCGGCCAGTGTCAGTGGGTGAGAGGTGCCGTTGAGTAGGTTCCAGGCGACGGACGGCGGGGCGGGCGGGCGGGTAACGAGGGTCGAGAAGTCGTCGCTGATGAACGGTGCCCGTTCCCCGCCGAGGGAGGTGGCGACGTCGCTCTGCACGACCGCGTTGGAGGTGTTCGGGTCGAACCGGACGGGCACCGACAGCACCTGCCTCAGTTCAGGCATGGCCCGCAGGGCGGTACCCAGGCGGATGCGGTGCAGTTCCTCGCGGTCCGTGTCGGGGTCTTTTTCCAGGGCCTCGGCGAGCAGCACCGCCCCGCCGGCCGCGTCCCCGTCGTTCAGCAGGCGGACGCCCTCGTTCACCTGCATCTGCACCACCCGCCGGCGGTCGATCAGCCGCAGTTTGGCCTGCTCGGCGGCGGCCGTCCCCTGCTGGTCGGCCAGTTGGTCCGCGTTCGCGCGGGCCGTCTCCGAGTTCACCAGTGCGGCCACCCCGAACACCACCGCGGCGACAGCCAGCAGCACGGCGGCGACGGACAGGCCGGCGAGGACGGGGTTGCGGCGGCACCAGCGGGCCAGGTGTTCGCCGGAGCCGGCCGGGCGGGCGCGGATGGGGTCACCGCGGAGGAAGCTGTTCAGGTCGGCGAACAGGGCGGCGGCTGTCGGGTAGCGGTGGGACGCGTCCTTCCGCAGGCACTTCAGGCAGATCACTTCCAGATCGCGGGGGAGGGACGGGCGGACCCGGCGGGGCGGCACCGGCTCGGCCGACCGCACCTGTTCGAGCGTCTCGACGGTGGTGGCCCCTTGGAACGGCGGGCGGCCGACGAGCAACTCGTACAGGATCACCCCCATCCCCCACACGTCCGCCGCCGGGTCGATGGTGCCGAGTGGTGAGGCCTGTTCCGGCGACATGTAGGCCGGGGTTCCGATGATGTCGCCGGTGCGAGTGGGGCCGGTGCCATCGGTGTCGAGCAGACACTTCGCCAACCCGAAATCGACGATCTTGACCCCCGCCCCGACGCCGGTCGTCGAACCGGGGGTCGGCGCGACCTCCGGGTGGGTGGGGTGTGCGAGGCCCGGCTTGCGGGTGCCTGCCACCAGCACATTCGCCGGTTTCAGGTCGCGGTGAATGACCCCGTTCTCGTGGGCGTGCTGGGCGGCGGCGGCCACGGTGGCGACCAACTCGGCAGCGTTTCGGGCGTCCCACGGGCTGCCGTCGAGCAGGTCGGCGAGCGAGGCCCCGTCCACGAACTCCATCGCGCAGTACGGCCGGCCGTCGTGCTCTCCGACGGCGAAGATGCGGACGATGTTCGGGTGGTCGAGCCGGGCGGCCGTCTCCGCCTCCCGACGGAACCGCTCCCGTTCCCGCCCGCCGGCGTGCGTGCCGGACAGGATCACCTTCACCGCCACCGTCCGCCCGAGCGACGGCTGTCGGGCCTTGTACACCACCCCCATTCCGCCCCGCCCGACCTCGCCGAGCAGCTCGAACTCGCCGATCATGCCCGACGACACGGGGCGCGGGGTCGGGGCAGGGCGGGGGGAGTCGGCCTGCGCCCGCGACCGCCGCACGTCGTCCTGCTTCTTCAGTTCGGAGTGCACCTCGAACATCTGTTCCAGGTCGGCCCGCCATTGGGGGAAGCGGCGGAGCCAGTCGGCCGGGTCGGGGTTCTGGCCCAGTTCCTCTCGCACCGCGAACTCGGTGTACACCAGCTCGAGCGCAGCCTCCGTATCGCCGGCGACTGCCGGGTACTGTTCGAGCAGGGACTCGGCCCGCACCTCGGCGGACGATCGCAACGCGCCCTCCAGCGCCGCGCGGGCGAGCCGGAGTTGGCCTTCGATCTGCGAATTCAGCGTGGACGACATCACCCCGCACCTCAGACGGCACCGGTCCGTATCCTTCTGATGCCACGGGACAGTTTCCCTGTTACAGGCCCGCGCGGGAACTACAATCCCCCCGTTCGATCGATGGGCCCGCGGAGTCGGACATGTCTGACGCGCCCGCCGTCGATTTCGCCGCCCTCCTCGCCCGCGCCGGGGAAGGGGACGCCGTAGCCCTCCAAGAACTGGTGCGGCAGTACGAGCCGAAGGTGCGGATCGTCGCCAAAGTGCTGCTCGGCCCGGCCCTCCGCCCGTACCTGGACTCGGTCGATCTGGCCCAGTCGGTCCACAAGAGCGTGGTGACCGGGTTGCGGGACCACAAGTTCGCGCTGGCCAAGCCGGACGACCTGATCGGCCTGGCCGTCACCATCCTGCGGCGGAAGGCGGCCAAGCACTGGCGGCACCTGCAACGCCAGCGGCGGCTGAGCGGGGTGAACCCGGCCGACGGCACCTCCGACCTGACAGGGGTGCTCACCGCCCTCAGTTGCCCCGCACCCGACCCGGCGGCCGAGGCCCAGTTCCGCGACCAGGTGGAGCGGTTGTGCGAGCACCTGGACGACGCCGAGAAGCGGATCCTCGACCAGCGGTTGGAGGGGTACACCCCGGCGGAGATCGCCGACCGGATCGGCGTCAGCCGGGTGGCCCTGCGGGTGCGGCTGACGCGGTTGCGGCAGCGGCTGCAGGCCGCCGGGGTCGTCACCGACTGGCTCTGAGCGTGCCGGACGGAACAATCGTTAACCCCATCCCCCTGGTTCGGTCGATACTTCCGACGTGCGCCGCGTCATCACCATTGCCGCACTGATGCCACTCCTGGCCGTCGGGTGCCTGGGCGCCCGGTCGGCCGGAACCACGCCCTGTGACGGGGTGGTGCGGTCGTCTGCCGCATCTGCGACGGCGTACACCATCGGCTGCCCGGACGTACTCGCCGTGCGGTTCGCCGACTCGCCGCAGCACGACTGCCTCTGCTCGGTCGATCTGGACGGCCGACTGCCGTTGAGCGACGCCGTCCGCCCGCGGGTGGAAGGTGGCAGTCCCGACGACGCCCGCCGGGCCGTTGCCGCCGCGGTCGGGTGCGACCCGACCAGGGTGAGCGTGACCGTGGCGGACGCCCGCACCGGTCGGGTGTACCTGTTCGGCCCGGAGCAGAACCGCCAGCGGGTGGTGCCACACATCGGGGCCGAACGGCTGGTCGATTTCCTTCACCGCAGCGGCTGTTCCGCGGCCGGGTGTGCCGACTGGCGGGACGTGTGCGTGGTGCGGCCGAACGTCGCCTCCGGCGGCGACCCACAGGTGTTCCGCGTGGACCTGCGGGCGGTGTCGGCCGGGGACCACACCACCAACGTGACACTCGAACCGGGCGATCAGGTGTACGTCGGCGAGACCCGCCGCAGCAGCTTCTCCCGGTTGCTCCCCGACTGGCTGAAACCCGGCTACTTCCGAATGACGGGGATGTCGGCGAGTGACACCGGGGTGTCGCGGCGCTAGGATGAGAGTACCCCCCGCCGCGGTGCCGCCGTGTCCTTCCTCATCGACGGGTACAACCTGATGTACGCGGTGGGCACCCCGCCACCGCCGAACGGCACCCCGGCCGCCCTCGACGCCGCCCGCACCCGCTTCCTGAGCTGGATCGCCGACAGCCCGCCGGTGAAGGCCGACCCGGCGGCCGTACGGGTGGTGTTCGACGCTCAGAACAGCAAGCGGGACCACGGCACCAGCACGCATCGGGGCGTCACCGTCACGTACTCCTTCCGCCAGACCGCCGACGACCTGATCGAGGCGCTGATCAGCATCCACCCGCACCCGGAGCGGCTGACGGTGGTGTCGAACGACGGCCGGCTGAAGGAGTTCGCCCGTCGCAACGGGTGCCGGCACCTGAGTTGCACCGGATTCGTGGACTGGCTGATCGCCGGCCCGAAGGCGAACCCCTCCGACTCCCCAGCCGACGACAAACCGAAAACCGACTGGCCCGACGAGTTCGACACGCTGATGAAGGCGTTCGGGTGAACCTCCCAGCCGCCCCGTCCGTCCGTCGGTCATGTCTCAACCTGCTAACTATCTGGTGTTCGGCGACCTGCACGGCCGGGTGTTGCCCGCATTCCGGTTCGCCTCCTATTGGTCCCGTACCTTTGACACGCCTCTCGCCGGCATCCTCCAGGTCGGCGACCTGGGCTACTTCCCCGACCTGACGAAACTCGACCGGGCGACGGTTCGCCACGCCAAGGACGACCCGCTCGAACTGGGCGTGCAAGACATCATCCGCCCGACCGAACTCGCCGACTCCATCTTCGAAGAGCCGACCTGCCCACCGGGGCTGTGGTTCACCGCCGGCAACCACGAGGATTTCGACGCCCTCGCCCGGTTGAGCGAAGGGAACGCCAACTTCAGCACTTTTCCCGTCGATCACTACTGCATGGTGAACGCCATCCAAAATGGCCGTGTGTCTGAGCTGGAAGGTGGGTTACGGGTGGCTGCCGTCTGGGGTGTGGACGGGCAGGAGAGCAGTCGGCGGACGAACCTGCCCGACCGAGGGTACATCTCGGAGAAGGTGATCGACTCCTTGCTCCGCCAGCAGTTCGATGTGCTACTGTGTCACGATGCACCGTACTCTGCGAAGCGGTCAGGCTTCGGCAGCAAGCTGCTGTCGATGCTGATCGAACTGAGCCGCCCGGCGTTCTGTTTCTTCGGCCACTACAAGGGCGATGGCGGGCCGAGCGTTGTGAGTTTCGCCCCGACGGGTGTGTTCCACGTGGCGGGCTTTGAGATGAGGGGGCGGGGACAGACGACCGAGGTCGGCAGCGTGGGCGTGCTGCGGTGGCAGGACGGCAACGGCGAGTTCGAACACCTCGACCCGGCGTGGCTTCGGACGTTCACCCGGAACAACTGGAAGTGGCGATGAGACACGGGTTCTGTTGCCGACCCGCGTATCGGCTGCTAAGATTCGCCTTGCCGGAGAGGTGGCTGAGTGGTCGAAAGCACCGCTTTGCTAAAGCGGCGTACGGGTAACACCGTACCAAGGGTTCGAATCCCTTCCTCTCCGCTTCGGTAGTCCTCAAATCCCCTCGTTCGCCCTCAATCGCCTGCATTTCCAGGGTGATTCCTTCTCCCACCTTATCCCTCTCCGACACCCCATCCGACGGGGTGACGCTCTCACCTGTACTCACGAATCCTCCCCCGTTATCGGAATCTGCTGCATCCGGTGCTGCATCCGTTCCGGTAGTGGGCAGCTTGTTCACCAGCACCCCCAGGTCGGTCATCCGGGTTCTGGCGTACCGAGCCGTGGTCAGCCGAGGGTCAGAATGCCGGGCGAGCGTCATCGCCTGTTTCAGGTCCGCCCCCGACCGCACCACGTCGGAGATGTAGCAGCACCGCAGGGCGTGGAAGTCTCTCACCTCGGTGCCGTCCGGCCCGGTAACGCCCACCGGGATGCCGGCGGCGGTCATGTCCAGCTTCAGCATGTCGGCCGAACGGTGGGCCCACGTCCCCTGCCAGACGGGTTCATTCGCCGGCTTCCCGGCCAGGTACTCCCGCACGGCGGCGGCCAAGTCCGCCGGCAGCGGTTGAACCGCCCCCTTCCGGTTCTTGCTCGCCTCGGGCGGGAGGGTGACGGTCGGCGGGGTGGCATCGAGGGCGAAGTGGGCGGGCGTGAGCGCGGCCAGTTCCGCCGCCCGGAACCCGGTGCCGAGTGCCGCCCGGTAGAGCATCGCCCGATCCCGGCCGGTCATGGTGAACCGGAACACCGTTTCGCTGCCGGTGGCGGCGGTGAGCAGCCGACCGACTTCCTCGGGGGTGAACTCCCCGCGGCGACGGCGGGCGTCGAGCTTCGCGTTCATCGGCTTCAGCCGGGCGAACGGGTCTCGGGCGAGCCGGTCGTTCGCCACCAGCCAGCGGGCGAACTGGCGGACCGCCTGGAGCCAGTCGTTCGAGGTTTGGATGCTCCGATTCTCCACCTCCCGCAGCCGCCGCAAATACGCCTCCAGGGCGTCGGCGGTCATGTCCGCGGTGAACCCCCACCCGCACCCGTTTGCCACCGCCTTCACGCGGGAGAGTTTCAGGCTGACGTACTCGGCCCCCCGCCCGCTGGCTTCCAGGGACCGCATCCAGTCGTCGAGGTGAACGGGCAGCCGGGTCTTCGAGTGGGCGGCGGTCCGGTCGACGACGCCGTGCTTCTGGTTCTCGACCTGCTTCAGCAGGTCGGCCAGCATGACCGCGGCGGCGGCCTTGTTCGGGCTGAGTCGCGTCCGCCTCCTGGTGCCGTCGGTCTGCTTCACGTCGGCGTACCAGCAGGCGGCCGGCTTCAGGAACTTCTTGCCGTCCTTCGTCAGCGGGTACACCGCCCCGCCGATGCGGACGTGAGCTTTGCCCTTGTGGGTGAGGAGCGGGGCGTCGACCGGTAGCGGGTACGGGCGGGTCGGCTTGAACAGGGCGGTCATGGGTTGTCTCCGTTGGTTTTGTTGAGGGTAGCGCGACCGCGGGCGTCGCGCCACCCCGGGTCGTGTCATTCGGCAGGGACGGGCGCCGGGCACCCTCGAGGCGCTTCGGCCGGCCCGTCGGGGTTGTACCCGCGGACCCGGTAGAGGCTCGGCCCGCCGTTCAGTCGCCCCCGGCGAGCCACCTGCACCAGCCCGCGGTCGGTCAGCTTCCGCACCGCCCCGCCGACGGCCCGCACGCACAGCCCGGCACGGCGGGCGATGTCCGCCTGCCCCGCCCGAGCCAGGCCGTCGGGTTTCAGGTCGCGGAACAGCACCACCCACACCCGCACCTCGGCGGGGGTCAGGTCTTTCAGGCTCAGGTCGACGAACGCGTTCAGCTTGGCCCACTTGGGCGACGACTTCCTCTTGCTCAATACTGGTCACCTCCAGTGGGAACAGGTTTCGGCTTGCGGGCCGTCGGCCGTTTCGGCTTGGGATCCTCGCCCGGCTCGAACCGCTGCTCGGCCCCGTTGAACGTCAGGTGCAGGTCCTTCGGCTCGCCGTGCCGGCTCTTGGCGTGGTGAAGGACGGCGGCCCCGTCGTCCCCCTGACGGGTCAAGAGGAAGGCGTCGTCCGCCCCGTACTCCAGTTCGCTCGACTCGCGGAAGCTGGCCAGCGTCAACCCGCCGTACCCCGCCCGGCCGTGCTGGTCGCGGGTGCGGCCGACCGCCGCCACCAGCACCACCGCCACCCCGGCGTCGGCCATGCGGCGGACTTGGTCCATGACCGCGTCCACCTGCCCCTTCTTGCTGGCATGCTCGCCGCCCGGGCCGACCCGCTGCACGTAGTCGATCATCACCAACTCGGCCCCGTGGGCGTCGGCCACCTCGGCCAGGTGCGCGGTGGTGTACGGCGGGGGGACGAAGGCGGTGCGGGCGGTGAGCGGGCGCAGGGCGACCAATCCGCGCACGAGCCGTGGGTCGTCCGGCTTCACCCGGCGGTCCCGCAGGTCGGCCAGCGGCACCCCGGACAGGCGGGCCAGTTGCCGCTCGAGCAGTGCCGCCGGCTGCATCTCGACGTTGCACACCGCCATCCGCAGGTCCGGGGTCAGCCGCAGGGCGTCGAAGGCGAGCTGCAGGACCAGGGCCGTCTTGCCCGCCCCGGGGGCGCCACCGAACAGGGTGACCAGCCCCGGGGCGACCTCGACGCCGGCCAGCGGGGTGCCCGGGTCGGCCGCGGGGAAGCGGCGGGGCGGGACGCCAGCGGCCAACTCCCGCTCCCAGCCGGCCAGCACGGCGTCGCCGGTGAGCAGGTCAGCACCCACCGCCCACCCCCTTCTTCCGGCACACGCGCGCCACCGCCTTGGCGATCGTGTTCCTCACCTCCGACGGCGGCAGGCCGGAGTCCCGGGCCGCTTCGGTGAGCAGGCCGTGGACGGCTGGCTCCGGCACCCCGAGTTCGGCCAGGTTGGTGGCGGCGTCGAACAGCTTCCGGTTCCGCTCGCCCTCGTCGGCCCCGTCCCGGATGAACTCCAGGGTGGCGCGGTGCACGTGGGTGGTGCTGTCCCCGCCCCCGTTCGCCTTCGGTCGCGCCCGCTCGATCGCTCGCTCCTCCGCGGCGGTCCAGTCGATCGCGAGCTGATCGTCGGGGCGACCCGGGTACCGCACCTCGAACGCCAGCGGCTCACGGGCCAGGTCGCGGATCCGGTCGGCCGACAGGTGCAGCAACTCGCGGTGGGTGAGTCGCCGCTTGTGCCGCCCCGTCTTCGGGTGCCGGCTGTTCGGCGCCCGGAGCAGCCGCACCCGGTCGTACACGCCGGTGTCGATGGCCACCCCGGCCACCCCGGCCAGCCCCTCGGCGAGGCGGCGGCACACCGCGTGGAACCAGGCCGAGGGCCCCGGGGCGTGCGGCAGCGGCAGGCCGACGTGGAACCCCTTGGCGCCCGAGAAGAAGATCAACAGGTCGTCCTCGTCGAGGGTGGAATACTGCTGGAGCACGACCCCGGTCAGCCGGCGGGCGTCGGCGAGGGCGTCGTTCAGGTCGGACCTGTCGATGTCGAACCACAGCCAGGGTGACCAGGTCTCTCCGGCGTAGCCGCTGATGCTGTCTCCGTTAACGGACATGTAGCCCTCCAACCCGCGGGGGAATCGGAACATGGACTGGTACGCCTCGGCGGTCGGGTCCACCCTGTCGTCCCCGAGGCCGGCGTACGCGGCGAACGCGTCGGCCGCGGACACGACCAGCCGCCGCGAGGTCGGGTCGCCGAACACGAGGAAGCCGGCGGGGGCTTTCGGGTGCGTCATTTCTGGGCCTCCGGTTCGGCTGCGGGCGGCAGCGGGAACGGGTTGGCGGGCGGGTCTTGGGTGCGGAGGACGGTGATGGAGGTCACCTCGTTCCGCTCCCGTCCGTCGTCCTCGCGTCTCACCACCACCGCCAGCCGGCACACGTACCGGTCGGCCGGGAACGGGGACTTCAGCTTCAGTTCCGTGTTGATCCCGAACTTGCTCAGGTCTCGCATCGAGAACGGCGCAGCTTTTCTCGTCAGCCAGCACGTGTGCCACAGCTTCCGGCCGGCGTGGTCCCCGGTGAGCACCCGGAACTCGAGGCGGTAGCCGCGGGTGCCGCTCTGCGACTCGGTCAGCTTGCCCACCGTGGCCACCACCTCGTACGCCCCGCGGGGCAAGGGGGTCCGCTCGTCCGCCGCCTCGACGGTGTCGAACCACGCGAGCGAGTCGTCCTCGGTCGGCCGGCTCTGGGTCGGGGCCGGGGTGTTGGCGATCGCGTCGAAGAGCGACCGGCGGGGCGTCTCAGGGGTCGGTGGGGTGATTCTCATCGGTGAGGTCTCCCGGGCGTTGGGGGTCGGGTTGGTCGGGGCGGTATTCAACGGCGGCCTCCCTGGGCGTAGGTCCACTGGGCACGGGGCGGGCAGCCGGCGGCCACCCAGGCGATTACCTCGTCCATTCGAAACTTCTTGCTCGCGCCGAGGCGGACCGGCGTCGGCAGGCGGCCGGCGGCATCGTCGCGGGCGAGGCTCGCTACAGAGCGGCCGAGCAGGGCGGCGAGCTCTTCGACGTCGATGAGCAGCGGCGGGCGGTCGGGTGCTGGCATTCGAGTCTCCTTTTCTGGGGTTGAGCGGTGTTCCGATCGGGGTCTGGACAAGCGACATTGTGGGAGCGCTCCCGCTCGGGTGGTGGCGTCGGCGGTCAGACTTTCTCGGAATCACTGACCGGTGGTCACGGGGCACAATCGGTGCTCTCCCATCCGCCCTACTTGTCAGGGCGGTGCGTCTGGCACACCCCCGCGGGTCGGTTTTGTCCGGCACGGACCGACGCGGCTGCCAGGGCTGCGGTCTGTTCGCCGCGGCCCCGAGCAGCACGAGTGACGGCTCAGCCCACGGCGAACCGCGGGCGGGACAGGCCCAGGACGGTGGGGGTGACGTGCCGCGGCTCGACCTTGCTCAACACCCCGTTCCACCACGACCGCCCGACCATCACCCCGACTAGGGCGTCGACCCGGTGGTCGGTCACGGCGGTCAGTTCGGGGATCACGAGCGGCACCACGTACGGCCGCAAGGTGACCCCGTCGGAAGTCTTCACGGCGTGCGGGGTCACCTCCACCGCCGCCCGCCGCCAGCGACCGATTCGGGTGCCGCCGAGCCGCGGGTGCGTCGCGCGGAGGTGTTCGTCCACCAGGCGGGTGATCTCGGCGTGCGGCACCTGTTCGATCGCCTCCCGCGCCACCGCGTCGCTAACCCGGCGGCTGGAGTTCACCAGGTCGCGGACGACGGCGTCGCGGTCGGCGTTGGGGGCGGTGGCGTGCCAGCACCGCAGGCAGTCGGCGGCGGCGAGGTCGCCATGGTCGTCGAACCCGTCGGCCGCGGCGGGCAGACTGACCTCGCGGTGCCGCAGGGCGATGACCAGTCCGACGGATTCGTCCAGGTGGTCGATCGCCAGCAGCGACCGGGCGGCGGCGCACCGCAGGCAGGCGCAGGACGGGTGGCAGGTGGGGGTACAAGCGGGCATGCGTAAACTCCTTGGCCGCAACTGGTGAAGGTCGGCGTCCGATGAGGCCGGCCGAGGACCCGTGCGGCGGGTCGGCCCTCACAGGACCGGGGGTTGGCGCAAAGGAGCTGGTTGACGGCAGAGACGGGTCGGGGCAGAAATGGACGGAGCGGCCGCCACCGCAACGGGTTACGACCGCTCCTCGGATTTTCGCGATTTCTCGAATCGGGCGCGGGCCCTCGCGGCTGTCATTCGGCGTCACCATCTCCGCGGCTGGGCAGCTCGCTCCTCAGCAGTCTTTCGCCGTTCCGCCTGATGTGTCCGCCCGCCCGTAGCTCTCGCTCGGCCATCCCCGAGCTGTACTCGAGACCCTTCCAGGTGTTGGTCTTCCGGATCCGGTCCTGGGTCACGTCCAGCAGCTTGGCCCACCCCTCCCGCGACAGCTGCTGGTAGTACGCTCGCCGCTCTTCATCCGGATGGTGGACCAACCCGAACATGATCGAGTCCACCTCCTGGCGGGTGTATCCGCTGGCTGGTCGATTGGGCCGCCGCAGATCGCTCCTGTCATCAGCCGTGGTGTCCCCCGCACGCGTGCCTTGGAGACTCGCCGCCGCAAGCAACTCGGCCGACACCACCGGTACACGTCGCGCATCGGCCTCCACACCTTCCGGGGTAACCACAACCGGCTCGACGGCGTACCGAACGCCGCCGAGATTCACCCACGCGGGGAGGTGGCTTCGGGGGTTGAAGGGGGTCAAGCCGAGCACTCTTTCGCACAACTCCAGTGCCGGCGTCACCCCCTCAAGCACCGAACGGACCGCGCACCCGCCCGCCATGGCCGTTGCGGCGAGTTCGTCCTCCGCCGCGTGAACAGCCGCCCACGCCCGGCGCACGGTGACGATCACCCCCAGAGCCTGTTCCACCAGCGGGTCGACGTTCGGCTCGTTCGGGTCGCAGGTTTCGTCCGGCCCGAGGGGGTCGTCGGTCGCGTCGGCCGGAGCGGCCGCTCCCGGCGAAACGGGCTCGTCCCGCCGCGTGTTCTGTTCCACCACCTTGGCCCCTTTCTTTCGCCCCCTGGGTTTCGGCTCGGGTTGGTCTGCGGCTTCCGCCAGACACTCCCCCCGCCACGACTCGAACCAGACCGTTGGCCCCTTCGGATCCTCCCGGTACGCCTCGACCGCCGCGGCCGCTTCGAGCACCGTCCTCACCGCATGGGCCGCCCCGGTCGCATCCGCCTCTGGCAGCGGCACGGGTGTCGGCTGCACCTCCTCCTCTTCCTCCGCGTCGCTCTCCTCGCCGAGGAACAGGTTGGCCCGCGGGATCATGCTCTCTCCCCCCCGCCGCAGCCGGTCGGCCGCCCCGTCCTGCACCCCCGCCCACCTCTCTTCCCATCCCGACACCCGCAGGAGTTCGACCCCGGCGGTCGTCTTCCGCACCGGAACGAGCGCCGGTCCGAACCACTCGCCGCCGGCCGGACATTCGCCGAGTGGGGAGTGGTCCGGCTTCCGACCCAGGGCGGCGGCCTGCCTCGCGGCGATGTCACCGGCTCGCCGCACGTCAGCCCACTCGCCGTCAGTCAGTCGCCGCCCGGACCGCTTGCGGACCGCAGCCAGCAGCTCCCCCGCGGCCCGGAACAGGTCCACTTCCAACCCCACGGACGCCGACCCCACCCCGCCCCCCGGCCTCACCACCCGACACTCGCACCCCCCACCCCCGCCCAGCCAGTGGACGGACTGGTGCGGGTGGAGCCGCCCGGACTGGCGCAGTTCTCGCTCCAGGTGGGTGAGGAAGTCGCGGCCGCCGACCTGGAACGCCGGCGGGTGCGTGTGGGCGAGGGGGCAGACGGACGGGACGCCGACGTCGGACGCCACCCAGTCGTCGTGCCCCACCTCGAACCGCCGGCCGTCATTGAGGGCGACCTCGAGCGGTACCCAGTCGCGGCCGAAATGGAACTCGGACCAGCAGTCGGGCTCGTTGTCCCGCCGCCAGTCAGTGCTCACGGACCGGAACCGGTCCCGCAACCGCCGGGCGCTGGGTGCGGCCCACGGCTCGGGGACACGCGGCTCGAGGTCGACTCGCCCTCCGGCCTCCCACAACCGCCGCAGCCCGAGGGCGAGCAGCTCGGCGGTCTCCGAGGCCTTCCATCCCGAGTCGTACAACCCGTCCTCGCCCCGGGCGGTGGCGGCGGCCAGGGCTAGGGCTAGCAACCCGGCCCGCTCCGCATCCGGCCGCTCGGATGTCAGCATCTCGTCGGCCCACCCGCGGGGGAGGGACGCCGGGTCGGTCGCCACGAGTTGCCACGGGGCGTGCCAGTGCGGGTCCGCAGCGGTGAGCGCCGGGGGGAGGTGTTCGGGGTTGAGCAACCCGAGCAGCCGGTCGGGCCAGTCCGGCGGCGGGGAGGCCTCGGCGGCGCGGCTGGCGAGGCGGTAGATCGTTGGCAGGTCGGTCATGACGCACTCCTGGACGACGGGGGACGCAGGCCAGCCGCCGCGTCGGGGTGACGCGTTGTGGGGCCTACAGGTGTGGAGCGGTCGTGGGGTGAGGGCCGACAGGGGCGGGGAGGTGTTTCGGGAGTGTTGCGGATGGCGTCCGCCGCATCGGGGGTGTTCCCCTAAGGCACCGTGGCTCCCCGCCCGGTTGCCGGACCCCACCGTCGGGGCCGCTCGTGATGCATGCGAAATGATACCCGGAAGTTCGACCGCGCTAACGTCAGGCGGACCATTATTTTCGGGTTCGGCGGCCCTCGAGATTTCTTGGTCAATCCTGCCCAAACCCCGACGCTGAGCCCGTTTGGTATACCTCGGCAAATGCGGGACCCTCGCCTGCGAGTTATACCGACTGTGGCCCCACGACCCGCCCACCACGTCCATGCGGCACGGGCGATGTCGAAAGTACGGAAGCTGGGTGCCGATATCCCATAAGGATTGCGACTCCGGCAGGCGGCCGTTGTCGCGGGTGACAAACAGAGACCATCGATCGCGGTGAAAGGCCACCAGGCACGCGGGCGGAGGACGGGGTCGAACGACCGATCGCCCGCGAACCCGGCGCAACGGCCATCCCTCCGTCCGAGGATGTCGGGTACAGTTCCCGAAGCCGTTACCCGCCGAACCCGTGGAGGATCGCCCGTGCCCATCGACGCCGAGGTAGCCGTCCAGTACCTGGAAGACCTGATCCGGGACCGCGGGGACGTGGTGTTTGCCAATAGCTGGGACTCGGGCGGGATGAGCGGGGGCGGGTGGGACTGCGTCTACCGATTCGACAGGTGGTTCTGGCCGAATACCGAGGGGGAGGGGTTGAGCGGCCCGTGCGACACGCTGGAGGATGCACTGGGCGAGGGGCTGTTTGGCATCGGCGACGCCACCGAGTCGGTCACGTTCAACCAACGGCTGCTGCCCCTCCGTCGGTACTTGGAACTGGTCGGCGTCGCGGCCAGTCCGGGTCACGAGTTGACCATCAACGGCAAACGGTGGCGGGTGTCGGACGAGGGCGAGCTGGTGCGGGTGCGGGGCGACCGGCGGGGCGGGCGCGACGATGCGGACGCAGGGTGAGGCAGCGGACCTGCATGGAAGGACCCGCACGTTCGCGTCCAATTCCTGGGACGTGGGCGTTCGGTACACGGGGTGTGGGGCGGCAAGAAGTCGACCGGCAGAATTCGGCTCACGCCACCTTGCACCGATGACGCGATGCTCACCGGGGCGAGCTACTCCGACTTCGTGACCCATTTCCTCGAGGGACTGACCCGCAAGACCCGCATCTCAGGTTGGGTCGTCTTGGGATGAACTCGATCAAGGTGCCGGTTTGTTGTCGAACTCCGGTCGGTCAGGTGGAACATCGGATTGTCCGGGCAGTCCCAACTACCAACGTTTGAAAATGCCCGACCATTCGGGTACCCTCCCCCAAACGTGTACGACACACATGCCAGGACCGTCGGTGTTGCCCCACCGGTTGCGGAGTTCGCCCATGACCCTCGATTTGGTCTTCCCGGCCGGCGGCGGGCCACTGCCGACCGACCACGCGTACCCGCTGTACGCTGCCCTCTCCCACTTGGCCCCCGCCTTCCACGACCCGGTCGCCCTGCTGCGGTTCGCGCCGGTCAGCGGCATCGGCCAGCCGGACGGCACCCTCCAACTTAGCCCGCACTCGTGCCTCCGGGTGCGGCTACCAGATGACGCTGTCCGCCTCGCCCTTCCGCTCGCCGGGAAGAAGTTGGATATCGCCGGTGCGGGGGTGCGGCTGGGCGTGCCGTCCGTTCGGACTCTCGTGGCAGCCCCGGCGGTGGTGGCCCGGATCGTGACGTTTAAGAACGCCGACACGCCGGACCAGTTCCTCGCCACCGCCCGCGCGAAGCTGTCGGAACTCGGTGTCACAGGCGAGCCGAGTCTGCCAATTCACTTGGACGGCGAGCGGGCAGGCGAACCGAAACGGCGGGTGCTCCGGATCAAGGGGGCGACGATCGTGGGGTTCTCGCTGCTGGTGAGCGAACTGTCGGCGGTTGACTCGCTGACACTGCAAGAACGTGGCCTCGGCGGACGCACGCACCTCGGCTGCGGCTTCTTCACCCCGGCCAAGACGGAGGGGAGGTGATGACACTCGATCCGAAACACCTCTGGGCGAAAAGCAAACGAGGGGACGAACCGGAACGCCCGTCGATGCATCTGCTCCGGCACTTGCAGGACGTCTATGAGTCCGCCACGCGGGTTCTTGATGCGACGCAGGGCTGCCAGTTGCTGGCGCTCGGCCTCGAACCGGAGCAATATCGAAAGCGGTTGCGGCAGTGCGTCTTGCTCGCAGCGGCCGTCCACGACATCGGCAAAGCGAACGACCACTTCCAGGGAATGCTGCTTGGGTTGCCCGACCGCCGCGACAAACAGCAAGGCATCCGCCACGAGTGGGTGACTGTGCTGATGCTGAAGGAGTTGAAGGCGTGGCTCCTGCCCTACGTCGGCGGCAGCGAGGCGGACTTCGCGTTTGTCGAATGGGCCGTGGCGGGGCACCACCCGGCACACAACCACGAAAGCCCACCGCGCAGTTGCCCACCGGGGTCCGGGGCCGACATCCGGTTCCACACCTATCACCCCGACTTCGCCACGATCCTGCAATGGCTGAAATCGACCTACCAGCTTACTGGCGAACCGCCGGTTATGACGGGTGGCATTCGGCAGTTGGTTGGGTCGAGAAACGTGTTCGCCGAACTCGGTACTTGGGGGAGAGATGCTCTTCGGGTGTGGGAGAAGTTGAAGGAGCCGCGTGAACGACGGCTGCTCGCGGCGATCAAGAACTGCCTCATCGTGGCGGACGTGGCCGGGTCTGCGCTGCCGAGGGAAGGCACCCCAATTTGGGGCAAGATCACGACCGCCTTTGAATCGGTGCCACCCGCAGCCGATCTGGAATTCCTCGCCCAGTACGGGTTGGATGGGTACGCCCCCCGACAATTTCAAACGGATGTCGCCGAACACCCGGATGACGTGGTGTTCGTGAAGGCCGGTTGCGGCACGGGGAAAACCGTCGCGGCGTACATGCGGGCAGCGAACAAGTGGAGGGGGCGGCGGCTGTACTTCTGCTACCCCACGACAGGAACCGCAACCGAAGGGTTCAAGGATTACCTCCATCCGGAGGTGCCGGAGAATCCGTCGGACGTCACCCCACAGACGAAGGCCGAGCGGGAACGTCTCAAGGCGATCAACGCCGACCTGTTCCACTCCCGGAGCGGGGTGGACTTTGAAATCATCCTGACCACCGGTGGCGACTCGAAGTCGGCCGACGCGGACGCAGCGGCGAAGGCGGACGCGCTGGAGATGTGGTCCACGCCGGTCGTCGCCTGCACCGTCGATACCGTCCTCGGCATCGTCCAGAACAACCGAAAGGGTCTGTTCGCGTGGCCGGCCCTGGCCCAGTCGGCGTTCGTGTTCGACGAAATCCACGCCTACGACGACCGACTCTTCGGGGCACTGCTGCGGTTCCTCCGCGACGTGCCGGGGCTGCCATGCCTGCTCATGACGGCCAGCTTGCCGACACCCCGTGAGGAAGCGCTGCGGGAGGTGTTGAAGAAGTTCCGCGACATCGACTTGAAGCCAATCGCCGGGCCGGAGGAGTTGGAGAAACTGCCCCGCTATCACAAGTTGGCCGACGATCGGAAGCACCTGGAGTTGATCGCGGCGGAAGTGCAGCGGGGCGGCAAGGTATTGTGGGTGTCGAACACCGTGAACCGGGTGATGGCGTCAGCGGACGCGGCTGAAGCGGTGGGAGTGACGCCGCTGATCTACCACAGCCGGTTCAAGTACGAGCACCGGGTGAAGCGACACAAGGCGGTGATCGACGCCTTCGACCCGAAGGAGAAGAATGGAGTTCTCGCCTGCACCTCTCAGGTGTGCGAGATGTCGCTCGACCTGAAGGGTTGCACGCTGCTGGTGTCGGAAGCCGCGCCGGTGCCGGCACTCATCCAGCGGCTGGGTCGGCTGAACCGCCACGCCAAACCGCCGGAGAAAGAAGGCGAACCGGCTCCGCTGACGATGCCGTTCGTGGTGCTGGCGCCGGAGAACAACCTGCCGTACACGCCAGGAGAGTTGGGAGCGGCGGCGAAGTGGCTCGGCGAACTACCGCCGGCAGGCATCTCGCAGCGGATGCTCGCGGAGGCCTGGGAACAGGATGGCCTGAACCCGCCGGACCTCGTGCCGAGCGCGTGGCTGGATGGCGGGCCGCTCACCACCGTCTCCGAACTCCGCGAGGCGTCGCCGGGCGTTACGGTGCTGATGGAAGGCGACCTGATGAAGTTGAAGAAGGCCAGCGACCTCGGCAAATTCACCCTGCCGATGCCCCCGCCGCCGAAGGCCGTGGACTGGCGAACGCGAAAGCACAAAGGCATCCCCGTCGTCGCCGACGACACCATCACCTACGACCCCATGCGAGGTGCCAGTTGGAAGAAGAACTGAAGCCGCCGAAGAAGGGGGTTCGCAAACCAAAGGCGGAGAAGCCGCCTATTGCGAAACCGCCGAAGGTGGACGCGCCCGACCACCTGACGATGAGCCTGTTTGCCCCCGGCATGACGCCCCTGCACCGCGCTGGGTTGGGCGGGCTGGCCTGCACGCTGAAGGCGATGGAGCGGCAGCACGAGGCGGGCTTGCTCCGCGCCGACA
The DNA here is from genome assembly GCA_964390195.1 of uncultured Fimbriiglobus sp. Classification (GTDB taxonomy): domain Bacteria; phylum Planctomycetota; class Planctomycetia; order Gemmatales; family Gemmataceae; genus JALHQU01. The sequence goes on from CAYMHO010000046.1 coordinate 24,160, forward strand.
AACTCCCCGGCGCGATGACTGGCAACGAGTACCCGTGGACCGTCACCGACGACGAGGTGACGCTGAAGTTCGACAAACCGGAACTCGCCGGCGAGTATCTCCGCAAGTTGTTCGCCTTCGCGTTCCAAATCCGCGACGGCGTGATCTACCTGCCGGGGCAGTACGGCGATGTTCCGCCGGCTTTGGCAGTGCGGGTGGCGTTGCAAGATGGGGTGCTGCTCTCCCTGTACGATCATGGCCCGCAGTCGCGTGGAGTTAGCCAAGTAACCGAGGAGTCAGTTGAGATTGATGACGTGCAGATCGTGTTTCGAGTTGCTCGCCTCGATTGGTATCGTCACCAGCGTGACGGCGCTGATATGGCCATCAGTTCATTGGTCGCGCCCGCCGAGGTGTCACGGATGCTTTACCCTGGTGCTGTCAAGCGGCACTACTCCGTGAAGTCTTCCTCGGTCGTGATGACGGCTAAGGAGTTGATTCCTGTCCTCTTCGCTCTTGTCGGCACCTTCGCTTTGAGAATGGGAGCGAAGCGTGTCGTGGTACGAGGGAAGCGAGTTGCCAAGTCAGGAGCGACACTCATCGTTCCAGAGTTCATCAACCTGAACGAAGCTATCGAGCTTCTCCCGGCACTGTTGCCACGAACGGTGGCAGAGACGAAGGCCACCTCATCTTGCGACGCCATTCTCGGGGCCGAAGTCCGCCTTCGGGCACGCTCCCTACTTGCCTTGGAAGGGCTGGCAGCGGTTCGCGGTGTGTGGTGTTGTGCGACGAACTGGAATAGTCAACTCCAGCCTCCGAGCAAGATCATCGAGGTCTGGCAGGAAAACATCACGGATCGAATCCTCGACAGGTACGAGCGGGCGTGGGCAAGCCTACCGCCTCGTGTCCGCACCTGGAGTGAGGACGACCTACAAGAAGGTCAGGAGGCGGCCGGCGCAGGTTACTGGTCGAACAGCACCGTTCGGCCCCTCATCGCCGAAAACTTGGCTCGTGGCCAGAAGTGGTTTTCAGGTTTCGCCGTGTGGATGATCGGAACAAATCCCGCCACGAATCGACCGTACCGTAACCGCCTTCATTCCGAACGAGGAGGTCTTCACGCCATGATTTCCGACCCAGACATGTGGGACGAAGCCGGCGAGAGGCGCGTCGTCGAAGCCGTTCACGAAGCCATGCGGGTGCGCTATGGCCAGATCGCCGACGAGAACAGAGGGAAACAGACCGCGATGGAAGGCCGCATGAAGCGGTTCCGTGAACGTCTGCGGTTGTCGTTAGCGGGAGCGAAGCGTGAAGCCGATGTGCGGTTCGCCCTCACCGACCTGTTCAGCCGCGCGGGCAGCAATTCGGTCCTCCGTGAACACTGGGCGACCGTACTGCCGGTCATCCGCAAGGACTGGCAACTCGCCCGCGACCTCGGTTTGCTCGCCTTTGCCAGCTACGCATCGCAAGACACCGACCAATCCGAAAATCCTCAGGAGTGATCGTCCATGAGTCTGCACGTGTTCGCCAACTTCGTCACCCCGTTCGGCACCGCCGCCAACAACCGGGCCGAGACTGAAGGGAACATCACCACCCTCCAGAAACTTATCTGGCAGGGGGAGACGCACAGTACCGTGAGCGCCGAGGCCATCCGCTTCGCGATTCGCCGGCTGTTGGCCGCTGCTGAAGAGCAAGGCACAAGCCGCACCTGGAACGACGAACTGCGACGGAACGAGTGGAAAGCCGGAAAGGAGGTGGACGCGGAGTTTGCCAAGTGGATCGACCCGAAGTACGCCGGATACATCGACGACGATCTGCTCGGCTTCATGGCAGCAGAGGCCGGGAAGGATGAGGCGGAGGTAACTGAAGCCGATGGGGCGGAAGCCGAGAGCCAGGGGGACAAAAAGGGGAAGGGAGCAAAGAAGCCGAAAGCGAAGGGGACGGCGACCACTCGCCGCTCGCCCCTCGAAGTGACGCGAGCAGTGTCGCTCACCCCATGGGCCGGTGATGTGACGTTCAACGCCGCCTCCCCGATGGCCACCCCGAGCGCGGCGAAGAAAGGAACGGACAACCCCGTCCCCTACGGGACCGAGGTCCACGCCACCCGCTACCAGTATGGCATCGCGCTGACGCCGGAGCGGTTGCGGGACAAGAGCCGCGCGGCGAAGGCCGTCCACGCTCTGTGCAACCTGGGCACCGTCGCCGGCAACCACGGGCGGTTCCTGTTCGACTTCTCGCCGGAAGCGGTGGTCATCCGGCTGACGCAAGACCCGGCCCCGCGCCTCTTGTACTGTTTCGAGACGACCGACGACGGCAAGACGGTCATCGCCCCCAAACTGCTCCAGCGGATCGAGTGCGAAGACATCAACCCGAAGGAACTGATCCTCGGCGTGGCCGACACGAAGTCGAAGCTGGCGACCGACCTGACGGCGAAAGGTGTCACGGTGCTGGGAGTGGTGAAGGCGTGCGACGAAGCGGAGAGGCGGATCAACGCCGAACTCAAGATCAAGGAGTGACCGCCATGCTCGGCGTGTACGTCACCGTGCCCGTCGCCTGCTTCCGCAAGGGGTTGGCGCGAGAGTACCTGGAAACCGAACCGCTCCCCCCACCGGCCACCTGCTACGGGTTCCTGTTGGCGCTTGTGGGCGAGACGGACCGGCTGAAGTACGTCGGCTGCCGGGTCGCGCCAGTGCTACTGAACAAGCCGCCGACAAGTGTGGTGCTGCGTACCGTCTGGCGGGTGAAGAAGACGCCGCTCGGCTCGTCAGGCAACACCCGCCCGGACTACCAGCAACTGCTGACCGACGTGCGGCTGGTGATCTGGCTGGATTCTGCCGTCGAACTCGAAGGCCGGGTGCGGAATGCTCTGATGAACCCGGCCTCTGTCACCCGGTTCGGCGGGCTGTCGCTCGGCGAGAGCACGCACATGGTCGATGAGGTGTGCCTGTTCGACCGCGTGCGAGAGCGATTGCCCGCCACGGGCCGCATCTTCCTGCGGCGTGACGACAAGAAAGGCCGACTGACGCTGCCCGTGTGGGTGGATCACGTCGGTTCGGCCGGAACCCGCTACGCCACCGGCGACCTGGACGAGTCGCCACTCGTTCCCCCGTCGCCGGCTCGGATGCCGGTCATCTCACCCGAGTAACCCTTCATGCTCCCACTACCCGTCCTCGACTCGCACCGCCCGCCGGTGCGGGTGATGGCCCTGCACGCCCTCGCGTACTGCCGCCGTCTGTTCTACCTGGAAGAGGTGGAGGAACTTCGCGTTGCCGACGGTCGCGTTTACGCCGGCCGGCACCTTCACGCCGCCCTCGAAGCCGACGAGGACGGGGAGGCGGTGTCGCTCGAACTGGCCTCCGAACCGCTCGGTCTCCTCGGCAAGGTGGACTGCGTCCGCCGCCGCGACGGGTCGTATCTGCCGTACGAACACAAGCGGGGTAAGCCGGCCCGGGGCACCGACAACGCCCCCGAAGCGTGGCCGTCCGACCGGGTCCAACTCATCGCCTACGCCGTGCTGCTCGAGGAAGCCTTCGGGCAACCGATTCCAGAAGGTCGCATCCGCTACCACGCGGCCAACGTGACGGTGCGGGTGCCGATCGACGACCGGGCGCGAACCGACCTGCGGGACGCCATCGCCGAGGCGCAGCGACTCCGCGACAAGGTGGACCGCCCGCCCATCACCGACAACCCCCGCCTGTGCGAGAAGTGCTCGCTCGCCCCGGTCTGTCTGCCTGAGGAGGTGCGGCACGACCGCGAACCCGAACGCGACCCGATCCGCCTGTTCCCGCCCGACCGCGACGGCACCACCCTGCACGTCGTCGGACATGGCACGAACGTTGGCATCTCGGCCGACTCGATCGTGCTCAAGCCGCGGGACGGTCCGGAGAGCAAGCTGCCCGCCCGCGGGGTGGAGGCGGTGCTGCTGCACGGGTTCAACCAGATCAGCACGCAGGCCATCCGCAAGTGTGTGGAGCACGGCATCGGCGTCCACTGGCTGAGCGTGAGCGGTCACCACACCGCCAGCCTGGTGCCGACCGCGGGTCAGGTGCAGCGGCGGGTGCGACAGTACCGGGCGTTGGCCGACGAGGAGACGTGCGTGCGGCTAGCGAAGCAGTTGGCGGGGGCGAAGGTGGAAGCCCAGTACCGCTACCTGATGCGGGCCAGCCGGGGCGACGACGAGGCGCGGGCGGACATCCAGCGGTCACTCAACTCACTTCAGCCGCTGCTGGCCGACATCCCACGTGCCGCCGACCGCGACTCCCTCCGTGGGCTGGAGGGCACCGCCGCCGTTCACTACTTCGCCTCCCTTCGGAAACTGCTAGGCCCGCAGGTGCACGACGACCTGCGGGCCGACAGCCGCTCACGCCGCCCGCCGCAAGACCGCTTCAACGCCCTCCTCAGTTATGGGTACGGGCTGCTGCACACGTCGGTCATGCGGGCGGTGCTGGCCAGCGGGTTGGAACCGGCCCTCGGCTTCTTCCACACCCCGCGGTCGGCCGCCTACCCGCTGGTACTCGACCTGATGGAACTGTTCCGCGTCTCACTGTGGGACATGCCGCTGGTCGGTTCGCTCAACCGCGGGCAGTGGGACCCGGCCACCGACTTCACCGTCACCCGCACCAAGGTGTGGCTGAGCGAGGCGGGACGGCGGAAGGCGATCAGCCTGTTCGAGGACCGACTGCAAGAGACGTGGAAGCACCCGGTGCTGAACTACTCGCTCAGTTACGCCCGCACCCTCGAACTGGAAGCCCGCCTGTTGGAGAAGGAGTGGACCGGCGAACCCGGCCTCTTCGCCCGCAGCCGGCTCCGCTGACCGGAGGGACTCCCGTGTCCGATGCCCAGTGGTGGCTGGTGTGCTACGACGTGCGGGACGAGAAGCGGCTGCGGAAGTGCGCCAAGCACATGGAGGGGTACGGCCACCGGCTGCAATACTCGGTGTTCCGCTGCTGGCTCACGCCCGCCCAGATGGAACGCCTGCGGTGGGAACTGACGGAGAAGTTGGCCGCCGAGGACGAAGTGCTGCTCATGCCGTTGTGCGGGCGGTGCGTCGGCGGTATCGTTGGCATCTACGCCCGGGATCGTCCGCCGGAATGGACCAACCAACCGCCCCGGCACACTGTCGTCTGAGCCGAAAAGTGGAATCACGCACCGGTCGGCGTCGGCCGGCGTGCCACCCGGAACGAACGCAACCCCTGTCCGCGACAACGGGTTCGGCTCCTTGACAACTGAGCAGGGTGCGTGAATGACGAAATCCTACGGGAATACGAGCAGAATGGATCGGCGATGGCCCTCGGTGCCCGGTGTTCCAGAAACCTGACCACAGGTCCGTGAAAGGAGGTGAGATAACTGCCTACGTTCTCAGCGTTTGTGAAGGGAGCCGTGAACCAATCAGTGACGCCTTCGGGCGTTGAGCACACCGGCCAGGCGTCTAGGCCGCCGCGTTCGACGGCGTGAACCAATCAGTGACGCCTTCGGGCGTTGAGCACCCCTCTTCG
>CAYMHO010000047.1:0-29496 GCA_964390195.1 uncultured Fimbriiglobus sp.
CAGCCTGGCCATCTTCCTGATTTGCCTGGCCACCCAGGTCATGGCGTGGCTGAATGTCGACGACCACGGGGCGTACCTGGTGCTGTGGGGGGCCGGGCTGGTGACGTGGGGGACGATCTTCTGGCGGCTGCGGCGGCGGGGCGGGCCGGTGCTGTTCGTGGAGCGGCAGATCGCCCACGCCTGGGCCGGGGGGACGATCGCCAGCATCGCCCTGTTCGTCATCGAAGTGGTGAAGGGCGACCCGTCGCTCTCGCTTTCGCCGGTGCTGCCGGTACTGGCGGGGATGGTGTTCCTGTTCAAAGCCGGCACACTGAGCGGGCAGTTCTACCCGTGGGTGGCGGCGTACTTCGCCACAGCCGTCTTCATGGCGTTGGTGCCCGCCTGGGGCCACTTGGTGTTCGGCCTGGTGTCGGCGCTGTCGTTCTTCGTACCGGGGTTGAAGTACTACCGGCAGCGGAAGGCGGGAGAGGTGAAGTGAAAGTGTCTTCGCGGCGAGCGGGAGCGAGCCTGGGTGTCAGGCTCGCTCCCGCTCGCCGCGTGGAAGTTATTCATCACTGAGGACGCGGTCGAACTCGGCCACCCCGACTCGCGTGCAGAACTGCTTGAACGTGTCCTCGTGGTCGTCGGTGGTGTGGTGCAGGTGCTCGCCGTCGGTGATCAGTTGCAGGTCCTGGTTCTTCCGCACCCCGTACCGCCGCAGCACCTTGCGGAACCGGGTCAGGTCCGGGGCGTACACATGCAACAGTTTGTGCTCGTCGAATTGCACCTCCAGCGGCCCCTTGGTGCTCAGCACCGCCACACCCGTGCAGCCGTCGTTCAAAAGCAAGTCCTCGAACTCGCAGCAGTGGCTGGCGAACACCGACCGGTCGATGTGCGTGCGGCGGAAGTCGAGGTGGTCGTCGGCGTCGCGGTTGTGACTGGTTTCGAGCACCACGTGAACGAGCGACCCGAGAGGCTTGAGCAAGTCAATGAAGCAGTCGAACAGGCGTTCGGCGGACACCGCCGCCGAGAGCATCGGCAGCCGTAGTTCAGCCGCCCGGTCGCGGTAGATCCGCACCCGATACCCCTCCCGCGGCAGCACGGGCAGCGTGGGGCCGGGGCGGACGGCGTCGGTCAAGGTGAACGCGCCGTACCGGTAGGTGGCCAAATGTTCGGTCAGCAGGTCCGAGTTCACGAATCGACCTCTCCGCGTGCGGGTGGGTGGCACCCGGTGCTTGTAGGGGCGGTTCGGCGGGGTGATGGGCGTGGTGCGGAGCGGGTCGCCGATGCCTTCAAACCATACCCAACAATCGTCGGGCCGGTCGGGGGGAAGGCACGCCATTCTACGCCGGACGGCTCAACCGTAGCACGATTTCCCGCCGTTTGCCGCTCGTTCCGCTTATGCCGGTTGCGGCCTCTAGCCGAACGGCGGCGACTGGACAGTTAGCACCGGGCGTGCCAGCCCCGCCCTCGTTACCGTCCGCACTCACGGCCCAGCCGCCCGCCCGTTTGGTACGATAACCGTCGTGGGTCTACACCGGAGGGTGATCCGTGCGCCACCTGCTCCCGCTCGCCGCGTTGCTCGCCCTGACCGCCACGTCACTCGGCCAAGTGAAGCCGCCTGGCACCATCGTGTTCGAGCCGAAGAAGCCGACCGCCCCGGCCCCCGCCGACCCGGCCACCACCGGCCGCATCACTGTGATGAAGGGGAGCGACCCAAAGTTCCCCGGCTTCATCGTGTTCAGCCCGAACAAAGAGCAGGCGGCCAAGCTGCTGCCGTACCCGTCCGACACTTCCAAAGTGGAGACCGGGAAGGACGGCATCCCGACCATCACCATCGTCGGCAAGGGGGCGAAAGACCCGCCGGCCGACCCCGCCAAGCCCGTGCAGGGGGGCGGTTCCAAGCCCGTTCAGCCTGAGCCGGAGAAGGTGGAGGACGGCAAAATCCTGGTGGACACCTACGACTCGGCCTACTGCCGCGGGTGCAAGGTGGGCTACCTGCACACCCTGGTGCGGGAGTACGAGCGGAGCGGCAAAAAGGTGCTGTACGGGTCGAAGAAACTGACCCTCCAAGTGGCCCGGTTCGGCCAGCCGGTCGAGCAGTGGGTGGAAGAGACCACCATCGAGACGCCGGACGGTAAGGTGCTCCACACCTCGTGCCGGCAGGGGGTGGGCAAGAACCAGATGTTGGAACTGAGCGGGGAGGTGACGGACAAGGGGCTGGTGGTGACCATCAGCGGGTCGGCGGCCAACCCGGCGAAGGAGACCATCCCGTGGCCGGAGGGGGTCGTCGGCGTGGCGAAGGAGGCTTCGTTGCTGAAGGACATGAAGCCGAAGGCCGGCACCGCCGTCGAGTACCAGACGTACTTCGGTCAGTTCAACGGGGTCATCACCTACAAGTTCAAGGTGGTCGGCACGGAGGAGGCGGACCCGGACGGCAGCGGGAAGAAGCGCAAGCTGCTCAAGGTGGTGCAACTGATGACGCCGGTGAAGTCCGAACAGGGAGAGTTCAAGCAGCCGCCGACGACGTACTGGCTCGACCCGGACACCTACGACCCGCAGTTCATGGAGACCGACCTGGCCCCGCTCGGCGGCACGCTCACCGCCAGGCGGACCAGCCGCGAGGTGGCGCTGGCCAAGCCGACCAAGTACCTCGACCTGGGCGAGGTGCAGTCGATCAAGCTGGCGGCCGCGGTGCCCGGCCTGCACAACAAGGACGCCGCCACCTACACCTTCACCCTCACCGCCGACGGCCCGCCGCTGGATAAGGCGTTCGCCACCGACGCCCGCCAGACGGCGAAGGTGGTGGACGAGAAGGCGGGCACGGTGGAGGTGACGGTGACGGCCATCCGCAAGCCGACGAAACCCGCAAACCCGCCCGTCGCCCCCGGCAAGGAGTACCTGTCCGACTCGTTCTACATCGACTGGAACAACGACCTGGTGAAGAAGCACGCGGCGGCGGCGGCGGCCGGGCTGCCGAAAACCGCCACCGACTGGGAGAAGGCGAAAGCGGTGGAAACGTGGGTACACAAGAACATGAAGCAGGTGGAGTTCAGCCAGGCGATGGCGAGCTGCCAGACGGTGGCGAAGGAGTTGCGGGGCGACTGCACCGAGCACTCGATGCTGGCCGTCGGCATGTGCCGGGCGCTGGGCATCCCGGCCCGCACCGCGCTGGGGCTGGTGTACGCGGAGGGGAACGCCCAACTGGCCTACCACATGTGGTACGAGGTGTGGGCGGACGGCGGGTGGGTGGCCCTGGACGCGATCATGGGCAAGGGGAGCGTCGGGCCGGGGCACGTAAAAATTGTGGACGCCCACTGGGACGGCGAGAAGGGGTTCACCCCGCTGCTGCCGGTGCTGGGGCTGCTGTCCGCACGGCCGCAGGTGACGATCCGATAACCCGAACGCGAGCCAGGGCGAGCCGACCACCCGCCGCGGGCGGTCGGCCTCCGGGACTCGCCCCTCACTTGTCCGGCAGGACGCTCTTCTTGTCGGTGGTGGGGAAGTTCTCCGGCAGTTTCTGCGTCACCTTGCCGGTGGCCGCCCACTCGGTGCCGCGCTGGAGCGTGGCCGCGAACCCGACGCACTTCATGGCGTTCACGTCGTGCCCCATCGGGGTGTGGAACACCCGCCCCTTGCCGTAGTCCACCGTCCAGATCATCGGCTCGTGGGCGGCGGTGCCCTTCTTGTCCGCCGGCGGGATGGCCGTCGCCAGCACCTTCACGTTCTCGATCGGCCCCCGCATGTTGTCGTACAACTCGTCGTTGTTGTGCAGCCACTCCTTCGGCATGCCCTTCGTCACCGGGTGGTCGGCGTCGCGGAGGGTGACAGTGAACGGCCCGGTGTAGCGGTGCCCCGACCCCTGATCCTTGCCGGCGTCCACCACCTCGGGTTTGCCGCTGTCGTCGTACTTCAGCCGCTTGCCGAACTTGGCGTCCCGCCAGCCCATGCCGATCATCCGGTTGTACTCCTTCCACCCGCCGAACGCGTTGTTCGCCGCGTGCACGATCACCAGCCCCAGCTTGCCCTCCTTCAGCCGGGCGTCCAGTTGGTCGTTCAGCCCCTTGCCCCACGGCTCGCCGTTGTAGTTGCTCACCAGCACGTCGTACTTGCTCAGGTCGGGGGCGAACTTCTCCATCTCCTCCTTCTTCCCCTTCTCCGGGGAGGTGGCCACGTCCACGGCGAACAGGCCGGCGTCCTCCAGTTGCTTCTTCAGGACGGGAGTGGTGGCTTTCCAGTTGTGGTTGTTCTGCCCGTCGATGATGACCACCTTGATCTTGTCGGCGGCGACCGCCGGCAGGGCGAAGGCGAGGGCGAGGAGCGGGTACAGGAGTCGCATGGGAGGTGCCTGTGGGGGTGGGACACCAGAATTGTGTGCCGGCGTAGCGGGGGCGTCAACGGCCGGCTACGCTGAAGTGTCGCCCACCCAACGTGGAGGGACGAACGATGACCGACACCGACGAGGTGGTGATGCTGGCGAGCGGGGACATGCCGCAGGTGGAATTGTGGCAGGCGGCGCTGGCCGACGAGGGGATCGACGGGCGGGTGGTGGGGGAAGACCTGACCGCCGGACTGGGCACCGCCTTCCCCGGGACGGTCGAACTGTGGGTGCGAACCGAAGACGCCGAGCGGGCGGCGGGGGTGCTGGGGAGAAGTGGCAAGTAGCAAGTGAGAAGGAGCAAGGAAAGACAGGGTCGGCCTGTCCTCACTTGCTCCTTCTCACTTGCTACTTGCTGCGTTAGTTGACCGCGTCCTTCAGCGCCTTGACCGGGAACGCCCGCACCTTCTTGGACGCCGGCTTCGGCTTGGTGACGTACTTCTCGCCGGTGGCCGGCATGATCTTCTCGACCCCGCCCGGGTCGGCCTTCACCTTCTTGATCTTCAGCTTGGCCAGGCCGGGCAGGGTGAACTCGTCCGTCTTCTTCAGTTGCTCGGCGACGGTGCTGACGATCAGGTCGTACAGGGTGGACACGTCCGACTTCTTGTGCCCGGTGGTCTCGGCCAGGTGGGCGATGAACGCCGCCTTGGTCATCTTCTTCTTGCCGCCTTTGGCCGCCTTCGCCATGACTCGTCTCCGGTGGTGGGGGGGGTTGGGTGCGGGCTAAGCCGCCCCGGCTGAGCGGAACCGCTGGAATTTCAGCCCGGAACGACCGATCCGTCGCAGTCTAAGTGTGACTATCCGTGATTTCCAGGGGAAAACAGCGACGGACCGCATTTTCCCCGATCTTTCCAGGGGAATGGGCGCGGCGCACCCGGCAGAGGCGCCACCACCGGGCGCCCGTGCGAGCGTGCCGGGTAGGGTGGTAGCGGTGGCGCCGAAGGCGCCGACGGGCGGATCGCGCATAGAACGTTGCCCGCCCGTGCGGCAGGCGTATCTTTCCCCGGTCCGTCCTCTCCGTCCCGAGCCTGACTTATGTCCGACGCTTTCGGCCCGACCGACGCCCAGTGCGTGAACGCCATCCGCACCCTGTCGATGGACGCCGTCCAGCAAGCCAACTCGGGCCACCCCGGCGCTCCGATGGGCCTGGCGGCGGTGGCGTACGCCCTGTTCAACCGGGCGATGACGTACGACCCGGCCATGCCGCTGTGGGCGAACCGCGACCGCTTCGTGTTGAGCAACGGCCACGCGTCCATGCTGCTTTACAGCGTGTTGCACCTGAGCGGGGTGGTCGGCGACGGCAAGCGGAAGGCGGTCACCCTCGACGAGATCAAGAAATTCCGCCAGCTCGACAGCGTCACCCCCGGCCACCCGGAACACCACCTGACGAGCGGGGTCGAAACCACCACCGGCCCGCTCGGCCAGGGGATCGGCAACGCCGTCGGCATGGCCATCGCCCAGAAGTGGATCGCCGCCAACTACGCCCAGCCGGGGTACGAAGACCTGTTCGCCCACCGCGTGTACGCCGTCTGCGGGGACGGCTGCCTGATGGAAGGGGTCGCCAGTGAAGCGTGTAGCCTGGCCGGCCACCTGAAGCTGGACAACCTGACGCTCCTCTACGACGACAACAGCATCACCATCGACGGCCGCACCAGCCTGGCGTTCACCGAAGACGTGGGGGCACGGTTCGCCGCTTACGGGTGGAACGTGCTGCGGGTGGCCGACGGACAGGACCTGAGAGCGGTCACCGACGCCATCGGGCTGGCGAAGAAGACCGCCGGCAAGCCGACCATCATCTGCGTCAAGACGCTCATCGGGTTCGGCGCGCCGCACAAGCAGGACACCGAACACGCCCACGGCGAACCGCTCGGCGAGGACGAGATCGCCGCCGCGAAGAAGGCGTACGGCTGGACCTACGGCAAGTTCGAGGTGCCGGCCGAGGTGTACGAGCAGTTCAAGAAGGGCATCGGGGCGAAGGGCAAGGCGGCCAGCGAGGCGTGGCACAAGAAGTTCGCCGAGTACGCGAAAGCGTTCCCCGAACAGGCGAAGGCGGTGAAGCACATCTTCGAGGGCACCTTGCCCGACGGGTGGGAGAAGAGCGTGCCGACCTACCCGGCGGACGCGAAGGGAATGGCCACCCGCGACAGTTCCGGGAAGGTGCTGAACGCGGTGGCGAAGGCGGTGCCGTGGATGGTCGGCGGGTCGGCCGACCTGGCCAAGTCGAACAAGAGCCGGCTGACGTTCGACGGGGCGGGCGACTTCCAGGCGGGCACCCCCAGCGGGCGGAACGTGAACTTCGGCGTCCGCGAGCACGCGATGGGGGCGATCATCAACGGCATGGCGCTGAGCGGCCTCCGCGGCTACGCGGCCGGCTTCCTCATCTTCTCCGACTACGGGCGGGCGGCCATCCGCCTGGGGTCGATCATCGAAGTGCCGGTGCTCTACCTGTTCACCCACGACAGCATCGGGGTGGGGGAGGACGGCCCGACGCACCAGCCGATCGAACAGTTGGCAAGCCTGCGGGCCATCCCCGGCGTGAAAGTGGTTCGCCCCGCCGACGCGAACGAGACGGCCGAAGCGTACCGGATCGCACTGACCGAGACCGAACACCCCGTCGTGCTCGCGCTCACACGGCAGGCGCTGCCGACGCTCGATCGCACCAAGTTCGGTCCGGCCGAAGGCACGCGCAAGGGCGGGTATGTGCTGAAGGACTACAACGGCTCGCCGGACTTGATCCTGATCGGCACCGGGTCGGAGGTGCCGTTGTGCATCGACGCGGCGGAGAAACTGGCCGGCGAGGGGGTAAAGGTGCGGGTGGTCAGCCTGCCGTGTTGGGAGTTGTTCGAGGAGCAGGACCAGGCGTACCGTGATTCGGTGCTGCCGCCGAGCGTGACGAAGCGGGTGACGGTGGAGATGGGCAGTGTGTTCGGCTGGGAGCGGTACGCCGGCACCACCGGGGCGATCGTCGGCATGAAGACGTTCGGCGCGTCGGCCCCACTGAAGGACCTGCTCAAGTTCTTCGGGTTCACGAGCGAGGCGGTGTACCAGGCGGCGAAGAAACAACTGGCCGGCGGCACCCACGCCACGAGCGCGCCGAAGGACAAGACCCCGCAGTGACATGGTCGGTGAACCGGCGGCTCACGTCGCCGGTTCACTCCTCTACCACCAGTTCGCGGTAGCCATACGTCGGGTCGAGTTCGCGTCGAAATCGGACGCCGGGCAGCTCGCCGATCACCACCTCGGCCGTCGTATACACCTCGCACCCGTCCATCAGGTGCCCGCCGACCACCACCCCGTTCTCGTCCGCCGCGCTCAGGTGCAGGTGCCCCTTCGGCGGGTCCGCACACCCGACCAGGCTGACGATCTCGAAGTACCCGGTGCGGACGGTCGTCTCCGAGGCGTGGGCGAACCGCAGCGACAACTGCATCAGGCTGCCGACGCACGTGAGCACCACCGGGGCGTGCAGCGCGTGCCGCTCGGCGAACGCCAGCAGTCCGCGTTTCAGGTCCTGGCCGGGCTTCAGGCGGAAGGCGAAGGTGCGCATGGGCGTGTCTCCGGCGAGCGCCCCGCTCACGCGAGCCGCTCGCCAGTTCAGGTCACTTCTTCTCCTTCTTCACTTCGACCACCTTCCACAGCTGCTTCTTGTTCTTCTCGTCCGCCTTGTTCTGCGTCACCCCGCCCTCGCGGGTGACGTCCAACACCAGCCCGCTCTGCTTACCCCTCAGCCGCCGTTCCTCCCCCTTCCCGTCCCACCGGAACCGCTGGTTGTCCGTATCCCCTTCCCCCTTGTCGTCCCAGATGATCAGTTCCGCCCCCGCGTCGGTGCTCGCCTCGTTCACGTCCAGCACTTTGCCGCTCTTCACGTTCACCAGCTTCAGCCAGTCGCCGTCCTTCACCACCCGCCACTGGCGGGCGTCCTTGCCGTCCTCGTCCTTCCCCAGCACGCACTTGGCCGCCGCCTCGTCCGAGTCGTCGGCCACCCCCAGCACCTTGCCCGAATCGACGTGGACGATCTTCACCACCGCCTCCGCCTTCTCGTCCTTCTTGTCGTCCGCCACCGCGAACCCGCACAGGGCGAACGCCGCCGTCAGCAGCCACCGGGACATGGCACCCTCCTCCGCCGTAGGGATGTGTGCCGCCGGTCGGCGGCGGGGGCATTGTAGTCGGCCCCCTTCCGCCCCGCCGACGACCGGCTACCATACACCCATTCTTCACCCTCTCCGGAAAGAAGGGCAGGCATGGGACGGCGGTACGTTGAGCTGCTCCGCGACGGCGAGTCGCTGGACGAAGTGTACCTGGTGACCGAGAAGCAGTTGCGGGTGAACCGGAACGGCATCCCGTTCATCCAGATGGAGTTGCGGGACCGCACCGGGGCCATCCCCGCCCGCCTGTTCAACGCCGGCGAGAACGTGTTCCGCACGTTCGACAACGGCGACTACGTGCAGTGCGAGGGGAAGGCCCAACTGTATCAGGGCGGGATGCAGGTGGTGCTCGACCGGCTGGAAAAGGTGGACCCGCACAAGGTGCTGCCGAGCGACTTCCTGGCCCAGTCCGAGCAGGAGATCCCCAAGCTGTACGAGCGGCTGCGGGTCCACCTGCTGCGGTTGGGCAACCTGCACCTGCGGGCGCTGGCCGAGTGTTTCCTGATGGACGACCCGTTCGTGCGGGCGTTCACCGCCTGCCCGGCCGGGGTGAAGCTGCACCACGCCTACTTGGGCGGGCTGCTCGAACACTCAGTCGTCATGATGGACGTCGCCGAGCGGGTGGTGCCGTTCTACCCCGGCGTGGACAGGGACTTGGTGCTGATGGGGCTGTTCCTGCACGACGCCGGGAAGACTCGCGAGTTGAGCTACGAGCGGGCGTTCGGGTACACCGACGAGGGGCAGTTGCTCGGCCACATTCACCTCGGCATCGAGATGCTGAGCGAGAAGCTGCCGCAGGTGGCCGAACTGACCGGTGAACCGTTCCCGAGGGAGCTGATGGTGCGGCTCAAGCACCTGATCCTCAGCCACCACGGCACGCTCGAACACGGCAGCCCGAAGGTGCCCATGACCCCCGAGGCCATGCTCGTCCACTCCATCGACATGATGGACACGCGGATGCACATGGTGCTGAAGGAGTTACGGGAGGACCGGCACAGCCCCGGGGCGTGGACGCCGTACAACCACACGCTCGGCCGGCGGCTGTACAAGGGCGGGCCGGGTTCGCCTTCATCGGCTGTCATCGCGGTTTGTTCGGTGTCGCCGGAACCGCTTCCTCACCCGGCGTTTCTGTCGAGCCGACCGGGACCAGTTCCTCGCCTTCCGGCGGCATGTCGTCGTCCTCATCCTCGTCCGCTGTGTTCTTGCCGCCCTTCTTGCGGGCTTCGACCACCTTCTGGGCGTCGCGGGCACGCTCCTCCATCACCTTGCCGGGCTGGAAGGTGACCACCTTCTTCGGCCCGACGAGCACTTCCTGGTCGGTCTTCGGGTTGCGGGCACGCCGGGCTTTGCGGAGTTTCACCTCGAACACGCCGAAATTCCGTAACTCGATCCGCCCTTCCTTCACAAGGGTCTCGACGATCAGGTTGAAAGTCTCTTGAACGATGTCCTTGACCAGCACCTGCGACTGGTCAAACTTCTCGGCAATCGACTTGACGATTTCTTTCTTCGTCACCGATGCACCCTCGGGGGGGAGGTCGGGTCCGGTACAGAAGATCGTAAGCCCGCTTAAAGTACTGTCAAGAATAAAGTTCCGTTCGACGCGCGGTCGGGAAGTGGGGGCGATCCGGGGGTGAGGGCGGGAGGTGGGAAGTGGTCTGCTCGCGCGGCGAGCGGGTGAGTGAAACCCGCTCGCCGTGCGAGCAGACCACGGGGTGCCGCTCGGGTCGCGGCACCACCCGATCACCCGGTGTTCACCGTTTCGGCGGAGACGAGCATGCGGAGTTGGACGGTGCCGATCTGCACCACGTCGTTCGGCTGGAGCACCCGCTGCTGACCGGGGAACACCCGCTGGCGGTTGACGAACGTGCCGTTCAGGCTGTTCATGTCTTCGAGGATGACCGCCTTGCCGTCGAAGATCACGCAGGCGTGCTGGCGGCTTGTCCACACCCGCTCGGGCGGTTCCTGGCCGGTCAGGTCGATGTCCACCGGGCTGTTCACCATCCGCCCGACGATGTTCCGCCCTTCCAGCACGGGGAAGGTCGACCCCAGTTTCTCCCCGCGGACCACTTCGAGCCGCGGCTTGAGGACCACACGGGTGGTCGGGGTGCCGCTCGCGCTGGCCCCGTTGGTGGACGGGCTGGAACTGCTGCCGGTCGCCGACTCCTTCCGTGGTAGCCCGAACCCGATCTGACCGTTCGGCTCGCCCTCGGCCGGGCGGTTGGTCTGGATGACAGACACCGTGCCCGACGGCTTGGTGAGCACCGACCCGGACCCCTCCACCTTCGTGCGGGCCTCGTCGGCGGGGGTGGCGTGGGCGGGCGGTTCGAGGACCGTCACCCCGACCGTGGGGAAGCGGAACTTGCCGCACCGCGAGCACACGCCCGCGTCCGGCTTGTTCACGTAAAGGCAAATGGGGCAAACGTTCATGGCGGATCGACCGGGTGCCCCGGTGGCAGTATCGGGGGGCGAACGTAGCGTAGAACACGCCCCGGCGGCCCGCCGAATCCGCCCGCCGTTTCGGCGGCGGCGGGCGACCCCGGCGGGGCCGGGGCGGGCCGGCGGCGCTCGCTCCGGGCGGAAGATTACGCCTCGGAGCGGAGCGCCACGGCCGCGAACGGTGCGATGGTTATCACGCTGGCGGGTTTCACGACGGGGCCGGACGAATCCGGAAAAATGTCGGCCGGCGACTCGGCCGCGGTGTCGAACAGCCGCCGCCAGCGGCGGCCGGTCGGGGCCGGGGGCACGGTGGCCGAGACGGGGTCGATGCCGCCGTTGAAGGCGACGTAGAAGTCGCGGTCCGGGGCGGTGGTCAGGTCGTCCCGCCCGTGGAAGCGGCCGTCCAGGGTGAACGCCACGAAGTGCGAGTCCGGCCCGAAGTTGGGCAGGTTGGGCAACCGCCCGTGCCACCGCACGTCGGCCGTGAGTGGGGTCAACTCCCCTTCCAGGTAGGCCTTCCGCCGGAACACCGGGTGCGTCCGCCGCACCCAGACGAGTTCCCGCACGAACCGCACGAACCCGGCGTGTTCGTCCTTCAGCGCCCAGTCCACCCAGCTCAGTTCGTTGTCCTGGCACCAGGCGTTGTTGTTCCCCTGTTGGGTGCGGAGCAACTCGTCCCCGGCCAGGATCATGGGCGTCCCCTGGGCCAGCAGCAGGGTCGCCATCATCGACTTCGCCCGCCGCTCCCGCAGCCTGAGCACCTTCGGGTCGGTGGTGTCGCCCTCCACCCCGGTGTTCCACGAGCAGTTGTCGTTGTGCCCGTCGCGGTTGTCCTCGCCGTTGGCCGCGTTGTGCTTCTGGTTGTAGCTGACCAGGTCCCGCATGGTGAACCCGTCGTGACAGGTGACGAAGTTGACCGTGTGCCGGGGGCCGCGGCCGTTCCCCCCGAAGACGTCCGAACTGCCCGACAGGCGGCTGGCGAACAGGGCGGCGAACCCGGGGTCGCCCCGCCAGAACCGCCGCACGTCGTCGCGGAAGCGGTCGTTCCACTCGGCCCACCGGTGGCCGAACGGGAACCGCCCCACCTGGTACGCCCCGCCGGCGTCCCACGGCTCGGCGATCAGTTTGGTGCCGGCCAGGATGCCGTCGTCGGTGATCATCTCGACCGCCGGCGGGTTGGGGATGATGTTCCCCGTGCGGTCACGCCCGAGCACGCTCGCCAGGTCGAACCGGAACCCGTCCACGTGCATGTCCGTCACCCAGTACCGCAGGCACGTCAGGATCTGCTCCCGCACCGCCGGGTGGTTGCAGTTGACCGTGTTCCCGGTGCCGGAGTAGTTCAGGTACCGGCCCTTCGCGTCCAGCAGGTAGTACAGGCCGTTGTCCAGCCCGCGGAGGTGGTACGTCCGCCCGCGGTCGTCCCCCTCGCCGGTGTGGTTGAACACCACGTCGAGCACGATCTCGATGCCGGCCGCGTGCAGCGCCTTCACCAGGTCGCGGAACTCGTCGTCCTGCCCGTGCGCCTTGGCGGTGGCCGCGAACGACGCCTTCGGGGCGGAGAAGCCGACCGGGTTGTACCCCCAGAAGTTGAGCAGCCGCTCGCCCGTCGTCGGGTTGGTGAACGGGCAGTCGGTCTCGTCGAACTCGAACACCGGCAACAGTTCGACGGTGGTGACGCCCAGCCACTTCAGGTACGGGATCTTCTCGATCAGCCCGCGGAAGGTGCCGGGGCACCTCACCCCGGCGGTGGGGTGGATGGTGAACCCGCGGACGTGCAACTCGTAGATGACGCTGTCTTCGGGCGGGATGTGCAGGGGGGCGTCGTCGCCCCAGTCGTAGGCGTGGTGGGGCGTGAACAGGCTGCGGCGGGCGGTGCGTTCCGGGTCCACGTCGTTCCGCCCGCCCCACACCTCCCCGTTCGACAGGGTGTTGGCGAACGGGTCGAGGAGCAGGCGGGTGGGGTCGAAGCGGTGTTCGCCCCCCTTCGGCCCGTCCACCCGCCAGCCGTACTGGAAGGTGGCCGGCAGGCCGGCCACGCGGACGTGCCAGTGGTCGCCGGTGCGGTTCCGCCGGGGGTCGAGGGGGACGCTGGCGAGGGGGGTGGTGCCGCCGGCCTCGGGGAACACCACCAGGGTGACGGCGGTGGCGTGGCGGGAGAGGACGGCGAAGTTCACCCCGTCGGGGGCGCGGGACGCCCCGAGCGGCAGCGGCCGCCCGCGGGCGGTGGCGAAGTCGGACATGCGGGTAGTGTAGGACGCGAACGGTGGGCCGCGAGGGCTGGCGCCGATACACTCCACTCACCTTCTCCCGGAGGCCGTCCCGTGCTTCGCTCCCTCTCCGCCCTGATCCTGTGTGCCGTGCCGCTCGTCGCGGCCGACAGGCCGAACGTGCTGTTCGTCGCCGTCGACGACCTGAAGCCGGCCGTCGCCTGTGCCGGCGACCCGCACGCCAAGACGCCCAGCCTGGACGCCCTCGCCAAACGGGGCACCACCTTCACCCACGCCTACTGCCAGCAGGCGGTGTGCAGCCCCAGCCGCTCCTCGCTGCTCACCGGCCGCCGCCCGGACAGCACGCAGGTGTACGACCTGGTCACCCACTTCCGGAAAGCACTGCCGGATGTCGTCACCCTGCCGCAGCACTTCAAGGCGAACGGGTACTACTCCCACGGGGTCGGCAAGATCTTCCACGGCGGGTACAACGACGAGCCGAGCTGGAGCGTGCCGTGGGAGGGCACGAAGGGCAAGGGGTTCGGACCCGACGGCCAAAAGCTGCTGGCCAAACTGAAGGCCGACGCGAAGGCGAAAGGGGAGGACGAGACGAAGGTCCGCGGGCTGGCGGTCGAGGCCCCGGAGGTGGACGACGAGACGCTGAACGACGGCTGGACGGCCAACCGGGCGATCGACATCCTCAAGGACCGCAAGGGGAAGAAGGAGCCGTTCTTCCTGGCCGTCGGATTCGCCAAGCCGCACCTGCCGTTCGTCGCCCCGAAGAAGTACTGGGACCTGTACGACCCGGCAAAGCTGCCGGTGGCCGCGAGCAGCGACCCGCCGAAGGACGCGCCGAAGTTCGCCCCGCAGTTCGGCGGGGAACTGCGGGCGTACCACGAGATGCCGAAGAGTGGCCCGATCCCGGCCGACACCCAGCGGAAGCTCGTCCACGGGTACTACGCGGCGGTCAGCTATATGGACGCCCAACTGGGGCGGGTGCTCGACGCCCTGAAGGAGCAGGGGTTCGCCGACAACACGGTGGTCATCTTGTGGGGCGACCACGGCTGGCACCTGGGCGACCACGGCATGTGGTGCAAGCACTCCAACTACGAGCAGGCCACCCGGGCGGCACTGGTGATGAGCAAGCCGGGCCAGAAGACGACCGGAAAGCAGTGCGAGCGGCTGGTGGAGTTCGTGGACATTTACCCGACGCTGGCCGAGGTGTGCGGCCTGCCCAAGCCGGACGGCGTGGAGGGGTACAGCTTCGCCCCGCTGCTCGACGACCCGGCGAAGGCGTGGAAGGCGGCCGCGTTCAGCCAGTACCCGCGGACGCCGGGCAAACCGAGCGGCCCGCTCATGGGGTACGCCGTCCGCACGGATCGGTATCGGTACGTCGAGTGGCGGAAGAAGGGGACGACGGAAGTCGTGGCCCGCGAGCTGTACGACCACAAGACCGACCCGGCCGAGGACACGAACGTGGCCGACGCGGATGCGAACAAGGCGGTGGTCGAGGAACTGAGCAAGAGGCTGGCCGACGGGTGGAAGGCGAACGCCCCGCCCAGGTGACCACAGAAGGCGAGCCGGGGGCGTGAGCGGCCGGAGGGGATCCCCTCCGGCCGCTCACGCCCCCGGCTCGCCTTCTGTGGTCACCTGGGCGGGGCGTTCGCCTTCCACCCGTCGGCCAGCCTCTTGCTCAGTTCCTCGACCACCGCCTTGTTCGCATCCGCGTCGGCCACGTTCGTGTCCTCGGCCGGGTCGGTCTTGTGGTCGTACAGCTCGCGGGCCACGACTTCCGTCGTCCCCTTCTTCCGCCACTCGACGTACCGATACCGATCCGTGCGGACGGCGTACCCCATGAGCGGGCCGCTCGGTTTGCCCGGCGTCCGCGGGTACTGGCTGAACGCGGCCGCCTTCCACGCCTTCGCCGGGTCGTCGAGCAGCGGGGCGAAGCTGTACCCCTCCACGCCGTCCGGCTTGGGCAGGCCGCACACCTCGGCCAGCGTCGGGTAAATGTCCACGAACTCCACCAGCCGCTCGCACTGCTTTCCGGTCGTCTTCTGGCCCGGCTTGCTCATCACCAGTGCCGCCCGGGTGGCCTGCTCGTAGTTGGAGTGCTTGCACCACATGCCGTGGTCGCCCAGGTGCCAGCCGTGGTCGCCCCACAAGATGACCACCGTGTTGTCGGCGAACCCCTGCTCCTTCAGGGCGTCGAGCACCCGCCCCAGTTGGGCGTCCATATAGCTGACCGCCGCGTAGTACCCGTGGACGAGCTTCCGCTGGGTGTCGGCCGGGATCGGGCCACTCTTCGGCATCTCGTGGTACGCCCGCAGTTCCCCGCCGAACTGCGGGGCGAACTTCGGCGCGTCCTTCGGCGGGTCGCTGCTCGCGGCCACCGGCAGCTTTGCCGGGTCGTACAGGTCCCAGTACTTCTTCGGGGCGACGAACGGCAGGTGCGGCTTGGCGAATCCGACGGCCAGGAAGAACGGCTCCTTCTTCCCCTTGCGGTCCTTGAGGATGTCGATCGCCCGGTTGGCCGTCCAGCCGTCGTTCAGCGTCTCGTCGTCCACCTCCGGGGCCTCGACCGCCAGCCCGCGGACCTTCGTCTCGTCCTCCCCTTTCGCCTTCGCGTCGGCCTTCAGTTTGGCCAGCAGCTTTTGGCCGTCGGGTCCGAACCCCTTGCCCTTCGTGCCCTCCCACGGCACGCTCCAGCTCGGCTCGTCGTTGTACCCGCCGTGGAAGATCTTGCCGACCCCGTGGGAGTAGTACCCGTTCGCCTTGAAGTGCTGCGGCAGGGTGACGACATCCGGCAGTGCTTTCCGGAAGTGGGTGACCAGGTCGTACACCTGCGTGCTGTCCGGGCGGCGGCCGGTGAGCAGCGAGGAGCGGCTGGGGCTGCACACCGCCTGCTGGCAGTAGGCGTGGGTGAAGGTGGTGCCCCGTTTGGCGAGGGCGTCCAGGCTGGGCGTCTTGGCGTGCGGGTCGCCGGCACAGGCGACGGCCGGCTTCAGGTCGTCGACGGCGACGAACAGCACGTTCGGCCTGTCGGCCGCGACGAGCGGCACGGCACACAGGATCAGGGCGGAGAGGGAGCGAAGCACGGGACGGCCTCCGGGAGAAGGTGAGTGGAGTGTATCGGCGCCAGCCCTCGCGGCCCACCGTTCGCGTCCTACACTACCCGCATGTCCGACTTCGCCACCGCCCGCGGGCGGCCGCTGCCGCTCGGGGCGTCCCGCGCCCCCGACGGGGTGAACTTCGCCGTCCTCTCCCGCCACGCCACCGCCGTCACCCTGGTGGTGTTCCCCGAGGCCGGCGGCACCACCCCCCTCGCCAGCGTCCCCCTCGACCCCCGGCGGAACCGCACCGGCGACCACTGGCACGTCCGCGTGGCCGGCCTGCCGGCCACCTTCCAGTACGGCTGGCGGGTGGACGGGCCGAAGGGGGGCGAACACCGCTTCGACCCCACCCGCCTGCTCCTCGACCCGTTCGCCAACACCCTGTCGAACGGGGAGGTGTGGGGCGGGCGGAACGACGTGGACCCGGAACGCACCGCCCGCCGCAGCCTGTTCACGCCCCACCACGCCTACGACTGGGGCGACGACGCCCCCCTGCACATCCCGCCCGAAGACAGCGTCATCTACGAGTTGCACGTCCGCGGGTTCACCATCCACCCCACCGCCGGGGTGAGGTGCCCCGGCACCTTCCGCGGGCTGATCGAGAAGATCCCGTACCTGAAGTGGCTGGGCGTCACCACCGTCGAACTGTTGCCGGTGTTCGAGTTCGACGAGACCGACTGCCCGTTCACCAACCCGACGACGGGCGAGCGGCTGCTCAACTTCTGGGGGTACAACCCGGTCGGCTTCTCCGCCCCGAAGGCGTCGTTCGCGGCCACCGCCAAGGCGCACGGGCAGGACGACGAGTTCCGCGACCTGGTGAAGGCGCTGCACGCGGCCGGCATCGAGATCGTGCTCGACGTGGTGTTCAACCACACCGGCGAGGGGGACGACCGCGGGCGGACGTACCACCTCCGCGGGCTGGACAACGGCCTGTACTACCTGCTGGACGCGAAGGGCCGGTACCTGAACTACTCCGGCACCGGGAACACGGTCAACTGCAACCACCCGGCGGTGCGGGAGCAGATCCTGACGTGCCTGCGGTACTGGGTGACGGACATGCACGTGGACGGGTTCCGGTTCGACCTGGCGAGCGTGCTCGGGCGTGACCGCACGGGGAACATCATCCCCAACCCGCCGGCGGTCGAGATGATCACCGACGACGGCATCCTGGCCGGCACCAAACTGATCGCCGAGCCGTGGGACGCCGGCGGGGCGTACCAGGTGGGGCGGTTCCCGTTCGGCCACCGGTGGGCCGAGTGGAACGACCGCTTCCGCGACGACGTGCGGCGGTTCTGGCGGGGCGACCCCGGGTTCGCCGCCCTGTTCGCCAGCCGCCTGTCGGGCAGTTCGGACGTCTTCGGGGGGAACGGCCGCGGCCCCCGGCACACGGTCAACTTCGTCACCTGTCACGACGGGTTCACCATGCGGGACCTGGTCAGCTACAACCAGAAGCACAACGCGGCCAACGGCGAGGACAACCGCGACGGGCACAACGACAACTGCTCGTGGAACACCGGGGTGGAGGGCGACACCACCGACCCGAAGGTGCTCAGGCTGCGGGAGCGGCGGGCGAAGTCGATGATGGCGACCCTGCTGCTGGCCCAGGGGACGCCCATGATCCTGGCCGGGGACGAGTTGCTCCGCACCCAACAGGGGAACAACAACGCCTGGTGCCAGGACAACGAACTGAGCTGGGTGGACTGGGCGCTGAAGGACGAACACGCCGGGTTCGTGCGGTTCGTGCGGGAACTCGTCTGGGTGCGGCGGACGCACCCGGTGTTCCGGCGGAAGGCCTACCTGGAAGGGGAGTTGACCCCACTCACGGCCGACGTGCGGTGGCACGGGCGGTTGCCCAACCTGCCCAACTTCGGGCCGGACTCGCACTTCGTGGCGTTCACCCTGGACGGCCGCTTCCACGGGCGGGACGACCTGACCACCGCCCCGGACCGCGACTTCTACGTCGCCTTCAACGGCGGCATCGACCCCGTCTCGGCCACCGTGCCCCCGGCCCCGACCGGCCGCCGCTGGCGGCGGCTGTTCGACACCGCGGCCGAGTCGCCGGCCGACATTTTTCCGGATTCGTCCGGCCCCGTCGTGAAACCCGCCAGCGTGATAACCATCGCACCGTTCGCGGCCGTGGCGCTCCGCTCCGAGGCGTAATCTTCCGCCCGGAGCGAGCGCCGCCGGCCCGCCCCGGCCCCGCCGGGGTCGCCCGCCGCCGCCGAAACGGCGGGCGGATTCGGCGGGCCGCCGGGGCGTGTTCTACGCTACGTTCGCCCCCCGATACTGCCACCGGGGCACCCGGTCGATCCGCCATGAACGTTTGCCCCATTTGCCTTTACGTGAACAAGCCGGACGCGGGCGTGTGCTCGCGGTGCGGCAAGTTCCGCTTCCCCACGGTCGGGGTGACGGTCCTCGAACCGCCCGCCCACGCCACCCCCGCCGACGAGGCCCGCACGAAGGTGGAGGGGTCCGGGTCGGTGCTCACCAAGCCGTCGGGCACGGTGTCTGTCATCCAGACCAACCGCCCGGCCGAGGGCGAGCCGAACGGTCAGATCGGGTTCGGGCTACCACGGAAGGAGTCGGCGACCGGCAGCAGTTCCAGCCCGTCCACCAACGGGGCCAGCGCGAGCGGCACCCCGACCACCCGTGTGGTCCTCAAGCCGCGGCTCGAAGTGGTCCGCGGGGAGAAACTGGGGTCGACCTTCCCCGTGCTGGAAGGGCGGAACATCGTCGGGCGGATGGTGAACAGCCCGGTGGACATCGACCTGACCGGCCAGGAACCGCCCGAGCGGGTGTGGACAAGCCGCCAGCACGCCTGCGTGATCTTCGACGGCAAGGCGGTCATCCTCGAAGACATGAACAGCCTGAACGGCACGTTCGTCAACCGCCAGCGGGTGTTCCCCGGTCAGCAGCGGGTGCTCCAGCCGAACGACGTGGTGCAGATCGGCACCGTCCAACTCCGCATGCTCGTCTCCGCCGAAACGGTGAACAACGGGTGATCGGGAGGTGCCGCGACCCGAGCGGCACCCCGTGGTCTGCTCGCACGGCGAGCGGGTTTCACTCACCCGCTCGCCGCGCGAGCAGACCACTTCCCACCTCCCGCCCTCACCCCCGGATCGCCCCCACTTCCCGACCGCGCGTCGAACGGAACTTTATTCTTGACAGTACTTTAAGCGGGCTTACGATCTTCTGTACCGGACCCGACCTCCCCCCCGAGGGTGCATCGGTGACGAAGAAAGAAATCGTCAAGTCGATTGCCGAGAAGTTTGACCAGTCGCAGGTGCTGGTCAAGGACATCGTTCAAGAGACTTTCAACCTGATCGTCGAGACCCTTGTGAAGGAAGGGCGGATCGAGTTACGGAATTTCGGCGTGTTCGAGGTGAAACTCCGCAAAGCCCGGCGTGCCCGCAACCCGAAGACCGACCAGGAAGTGCTCGTCGGGCCGAAGAAGGTGGTCACCTTCCAGCCCGGCAAGGTGATGGAGGAGCGTGCCCGCGACGCCCAGAAGGTGGTCGAAGCCCGCAAGAAGGGCGGCAAGAACACAGCGGACGAGGATGAGGACGACGACATGCCGCCGGAAGGCGAGGAACTGGTCCCGGTCGGCTCGACAGAAACGCCGGGTGAGGAAGCGGTTCCGGCGACACCGAACAAACCGCGATGACAGCCGATGAAGGCGAACCCGGCCCGCCCTTGTACAGCCGCCGGCCGAGCGTGTGGTTGTACGGCGTCCACGCCCCGGGGCTGTGCCGGTCCTCCCGTAACTCCTTCAGCACCATGTGCATCCGCGTGTCCATCATGTCGATGGAGTGGACGAGCATGGCCTCGGGGGTCATGGGCACCTTCGGGCTGCCGTGTTCGAGCGTGCCGTGGTGGCTGAGGATCAGGTGCTTGAGCCGCACCATCAGCTCCCTCGGGAACGGTTCACCGGTCAGTTCGGCCACCTGCGGCAGCTTCTCGCTCAGCATCTCGATGCCGAGGTGAATGTGGCCGAGCAACTGCCCCTCGTCGGTGTACCCGAACGCCCGCTCGTAGCTCAACTCGCGAGTCTTCCCGGCGTCGTGCAGGAACAGCCCCATCAGCACCAAGTCCCTGTCCACGCCGGGGTAGAACGGCACCACCCGCTCGGCGACGTCCATCATGACGACTGAGTGTTCGAGCAGCCCGCCCAAGTAGGCGTGGTGCAGCTTCACCCCGGCCGGGCAGGCGGTGAACGCCCGCACGAACGGGTCGTCCATCAGGAAACACTCGGCCAGCGCCCGCAGGTGCAGGTTGCCCAACCGCAGCAGGTGGACCCGCAGCCGCTCGTACAGCTTGGGGATCTCCTGCTCGGACTGGGCCAGGAAGTCGCTCGGCAGCACCTTGTGCGGGTCCACCTTTTCCAGCCGGTCGAGCACCACCTGCATCCCGCCCTGATACAGTTGGGCCTTCCCCTCGCACTGCACGTAGTCGCCGTTGTCGAACGTGCGGAACACGTTCTCGCCGGCGTTGAACAGGCGGGCGGGGATGGCCCCGGTGCGGTCCCGCAACTCCATCTGGATGAACGGGATGCCGTTCCGGTTCACCCGCAACTGCTTCTCGGTCACCAGGTACACTTCGTCCAGCGACTCGCCGTCGCGGAGCAGCTCAACGTACCGCCGTCCCATGCCTGCCCTTCTTTCCGGAGAGGGTGAAGAATGGGTGTATGGTAGCCGGTCGTCGGCGGGGCGGAAGGGGGCCGACTACAATGCCCCCGCCGCCGACCGGCGGCACACATCCCTACGGCGGAGGAGGGTGCCATGTCCCGGTGGCTGCTGACGGCGGCGTTCGCCCTGTGCGGGTTCGCGGTGGCGGACGACAAGAAGGACGAGAAGGCGGAGGCGGTGGTGAAGATCGTCCACGTCGATTCGGGCAAGGTGCTGGGGGTGGCCGACGACTCGGACGAGGCGGCGGCCAAGTGCGTGCTGGGGAAGGACGAGGACGGCAAGGACGCCCGCCAGTGGCGGGTGGTGAAGGACGGCGACTGGCTGAAGCTGGTGAACGTGAAGAGCGGCAAAGTGCTGGACGTGAACGAGGCGAGCACCGACGCGGGGGCGGAACTGATCATCTGGGACGACAAGGGGGAAGGGGATACGGACAACCAGCGGTTCCGGTGGGACGGGAAGGGGGAGGAACGGCGGCTGAGGGGTAAGCAGAGCGGGCTGGTGTTGGACGTCACCCGCGAGGGCGGGGTGACGCAGAACAAGGCGGACGAGAAGAACAAGAAGCAGCTGTGGAAGGTGGTCGAAGTGAAGAAGGAGAAGAAGTGACCTGAACTGGCGAGCGGCTCGCGTGAGCGGGGCGCTCGCCGGAGACACGCCCATGCGCACCTTCGCCTTCCGCCTGAAGCCCGGCCAGGACCTGAAACGCGGACTGCTGGCGTTCGCCGAGCGGCACGCGCTGCACGCCCCGGTGGTGCTCACGTGCGTCGGCAGCCTGATGCAGTTGTCGCTGCGGTTCGCCCACGCCTCGGAGACGACCGTCCGCACCGGGTACTTCGAGATCGTCAGCCTGGTCGGGTGTGCGGACCCGCCGAAGGGGCACCTGCACCTGAGCGCGGCGGACGAGAACGGGGTGGTGGTCGGCGGGCACCTGATGGACGGGTGCGAGGTGTATACGACGGCCGAGGTGGTGATCGGCGAGCTGCCCGGCGTCCGATTTCGACGCGAACTCGACCCGACGTATGGCTACCGCGAACTGGTGGTAGAGGAGTGAACCGGCGACGTGAGCCGCCGGTTCACCGACCATGTCACTGCGGGGTCTTGTCCTTCGGCGCGCTCGTGGCGTGGGTGCCGCCGGCCAGTTGTTTCTTCGCCGCCTGGTACACCGCCTCGCTCGTGAACCCGAAGAACTTGAGCAGGTCCTTCAGTGGGGCCGACGCGCCGAACGTCTTCATGCCGACGATCGCCCCGGTGGTGCCGGCGTACCGCTCCCAGCCGAACACACTGCCCATCTCCACCGTCACCCGCTTCGTCACGCTCGGCGGCAGCACCGAATCACGGTACGCCTGGTCCTGCTCCTCGAACAACTCCCAACACGGCAGGCTGACCACCCGCACCTTTACCCCCTCGCCGGCCAGTTTCTCCGCCGCGTCGATGCACAACGGCACCTCCGACCCGGTGCCGATCAGGATCAAGTCCGGCGAGCCGTTGTAGTCCTTCAGCACATACCCGCCCTTGCGCGTGCCTTCGGCCGGACCGAACTTGGTGCGATCGAGCGTCGGCAGCGCCTGCCGTGTGAGCGCGAGCACGACGGGGTGTTCGGTCTCGGTCAGTGCGATCCGGTACGCTTCGGCCGTCTCGTTCGCGTCGGCGGGGCGAACCACTTTCACGCCGGGGATGGCCCGCAGGCTTGCCAACTGTTCGATCGGCTGGTGCGTCGGGCCGTCCTCCCCCACCCCGATGCTGTCGTGGGTGAACAGGTAGAGCACCGGCACTTCGATGATCGACCCCAGGCGGATGGCCGCCCGCCCGTAGTCGGAGAAGATGAGGAAGCCGGCCGCGTAGCCGCGGAGGCCGCTCAGCGCCATGCCGTTGATGATCGCCCCCATCGCGTGCTCGCGGACGCCGAAGTTCACGTTCCGCCCGCTGGGGGTGCCCGCCTGGAAGTCGCCCGCCCCGTCGAACGTCAGCCGGCTCTTGTTCGACTTGGCCAGGTCGGCCGACCCGCCGACCATCCACGGCACCGCCTTCGCCACCGCGTTCAGCACCTTCCCGGAACTGTCGCGGGTGGCCATTCCCTTCGCGTCCGCCGGGTAGGTCGGCACGCTCTTCTCCCACCCGTCGGGCAAGGTGCCCTCGAAGATGTGCTTCACCGCCTTCGCCTGTTCGGGGAACGCTTTCG
This sequence comes from uncultured Fimbriiglobus sp., assembly GCA_964390195.1. Classification (GTDB taxonomy): domain Bacteria; phylum Planctomycetota; class Planctomycetia; order Gemmatales; family Gemmataceae; genus JALHQU01. Next base: position 23,117 of record CAYMHO010000047.1, read on the forward strand.
CGTACTCGGCGAACTTCTTGTGCCACGCCTCGCTGGCCGCCTTGCCCTTCGCCCCGATGCCCTTCTTGAACTGCTCGTACACCTCGGCCGGCACCTCGAACTTGCCGTAGGTCCAGCCGTACGCCTTCTTCGCGGCGGCGATCTCGTCCTCGCCGAGCGGTTCGCCGTGGGCGTGTTCGGTGTCCTGCTTGTGCGGCGCGCCGAACCCGATGAGCGTCTTGACGCAGATGATGGTCGGCTTGCCGGCGGTCTTCTTCGCCAGCCCGATGGCGTCGGTGACCGCTCTCAGGTCCTGTCCGTCGGCCACCCGCAGCACGTTCCACCCGTAAGCGGCGAACCGTGCCCCCACGTCTTCGGTGAACGCCAGGCTGGTGCGGCCGTCGATGGTGATGCTGTTGTCGTCGTAGAGGAGCGTCAGGTTGTCCAGCTTCAGGTGGCCGGCCAGGCTACACGCTTCACTGGCGACCCCTTCCATCAGGCAGCCGTCCCCGCAGACGGCGTACACGCGGTGGGCGAACAGGTCTTCGTACCCCGGCTGGGCGTAGTTGGCGGCGATCCACTTCTGGGCGATGGCCATGCCGACGGCGTTGCCGATCCCCTGGCCGAGCGGGCCGGTGGTGGTTTCGACCCCGCTCGTCAGGTGGTGTTCCGGGTGGCCGGGGGTGACGCTGTCGAGCTGGCGGAATTTCTTGATCTCGTCGAGGGTGACCGCCTTCCGCTTGCCGTCGCCGACCACCCCGCTCAGGTGCAACACGCTGTAAAGCAGCATGGACGCGTGGCCGTTGCTCAACACGAAGCGGTCGCGGTTCGCCCACAGCGGCATGGCCGGGTCGTACGTCATCGCCCGGTTGAACAGGGCGTACGCCACCGCCGCCAGGCCCATCGGAGCGCCGGGGTGGCCCGAGTTGGCTTGCTGGACGGCGTCCATCGACAGGGTGCGGATGGCGTTCACGCACTGGGCGTCGGTCGGGCCGAAAGCGTCGGACATAAGTCAGGCTCGGGACGGAGAGGACGGACCGGGGAAAGATACGCCTGCCGCACGGGCGGGCAACGTTCTATGCGCGATCCGCCCGTCGGCGCCTTCGGCGCCACCGCTACCACCCTACCCGGCACGCTCGCACGGGCGCCCGGTGGTGGCGCCTCTGCCGGGTGCGCCGCGCCCATTCCCCTGGAAAGATCGGGGAAAATGCGGTCCGTCGCTGTTTTCCCCTGGAAATCACGGATAGTCACACTTAGACTGCGACGGATCGGTCGTTCCGGGCTGAAATTCCAGCGGTTCCGCTCAGCCGGGGCGGCTTAGCCCGCACCCAACCCCCCCCACCACCGGAGACGAGTCATGGCGAAGGCGGCCAAAGGCGGCAAGAAGAAGATGACCAAGGCGGCGTTCATCGCCCACCTGGCCGAGACCACCGGGCACAAGAAGTCGGACGTGTCCACCCTGTACGACCTGATCGTCAGCACCGTCGCCGAGCAACTGAAGAAGACGGACGAGTTCACCCTGCCCGGCCTGGCCAAGCTGAAGATCAAGAAGGTGAAGGCCGACCCGGGCGGGGTCGAGAAGATCATGCCGGCCACCGGCGAGAAGTACGTCACCAAGCCGAAGCCGGCGTCCAAGAAGGTGCGGGCGTTCCCGGTCAAGGCGCTGAAGGACGCGGTCAACTAACGCAGCAAGTAGCAAGTGAGAAGGAGCAAGTGAGGACAGGCCGACCCTGTCTTTCCTTGCTCCTTCTCACTTGCTACTTGCCACTTCTCCCCAGCACCCCCGCCGCCCGCTCGGCGTCTTCGGTTCGCACCCACAGTTCGACCGTCCCGGGGAAGGCGGTGCCCAGTCCGGCGGTCAGGTCTTCCCCCACCACCCGCCCGTCGATCCCCTCGTCGGCCAGCGCCGCCTGCCACAATTCCACCTGCGGCATGTCCCCGCTCGCCAGCATCACCACCTCGTCGGTGTCGGTCATCGTTCGTCCCTCCACGTTGGGTGGGCGACACTTCAGCGTAGCCGGCCGTTGACGCCCCCGCTACGCCGGCACACAATTCTGGTGTCCCACCCCCACAGGCACCTCCCATGCGACTCCTGTACCCGCTCCTCGCCCTCGCCTTCGCCCTGCCGGCGGTCGCCGCCGACAAGATCAAGGTGGTCATCATCGACGGGCAGAACAACCACAACTGGAAAGCCACCACTCCCGTCCTGAAGAAGCAACTGGAGGACGCCGGCCTGTTCGCCGTGGACGTGGCCACCTCCCCGGAGAAGGGGAAGAAGGAGGAGATGGAGAAGTTCGCCCCCGACCTGAGCAAGTACGACGTGCTGGTGAGCAACTACAACGGCGAGCCGTGGGGCAAGGGGCTGAACGACCAACTGGACGCCCGGCTGAAGGAGGGCAAGCTGGGGCTGGTGATCGTGCACGCGGCGAACAACGCGTTCGGCGGGTGGAAGGAGTACAACCGGATGATCGGCATGGGCTGGCGGGACGCCAAGTTCGGCAAGCGGCTGAAGTACGACGACAGCGGCAAACCCGAGGTGGTGGACGCCGGCAAGGATCAGGGGTCGGGGCACCGCTACACCGGGCCGTTCACTGTCACCCTCCGCGACGCCGACCACCCGGTGACGAAGGGCATGCCGAAGGAGTGGCTGCACAACAACGACGAGTTGTACGACAACATGCGGGGGCCGATCGAGAACGTGAAGGTGCTGGCGACGGCCATCCCGCCGGCGGACAAGAAGGGCACCGCCGCCCACGAGCCGATGATCTGGACGGTGGACTACGGCAAGGGGCGGGTGTTCCACACCCCGATGGGGCACGACGTGAACGCCATGAAGTGCGTCGGGTTCGCGGCCACGCTCCAGCGCGGCACCGAGTGGGCGGCCACCGGCAAGGTGACGCAGAAACTGCCGGAGAACTTCCCCACCACCGACAAGAAGAGCGTCCTGCCGGACAAGTGAGGGGCGAGTCCCGGAGGCCGACCGCCCGCGGCGGGTGGTCGGCTCGCCCTGGCTCGCGTTCGGGTTATCGGATCGTCACCTGCGGCCGTGCGGACAGCAGCCCCAGCACCGGCAGCAGCGGGGTGAACCCCTTCTCGCCGTCCCAGTGGGCGTCCACAATTTTTACGTGCCCCGGCCCGACGCTCCCCTTGCCCATGATCGCGTCCAGGGCCACCCACCCGCCGTCCGCCCACACCTCGTACCACATGTGGTAGGCCAGTTGGGCGTTCCCCTCCGCGTACACCAGCCCCAGCGCGGTGCGGGCCGGGATGCCCAGCGCCCGGCACATGCCGACGGCCAGCATCGAGTGCTCGGTGCAGTCGCCCCGCAACTCCTTCGCCACCGTCTGGCAGCTCGCCATCGCCTGGCTGAACTCCACCTGCTTCATGTTCTTGTGTACCCACGTTTCCACCGCTTTCGCCTTCTCCCAGTCGGTGGCGGTTTTCGGCAGCCCGGCCGCCGCCGCCGCCGCGTGCTTCTTCACCAGGTCGTTGTTCCAGTCGATGTAGAACGAGTCGGACAGGTACTCCTTGCCGGGGGCGACGGGCGGGTTTGCGGGTTTCGTCGGCTTGCGGATGGCCGTCACCGTCACCTCCACCGTGCCCGCCTTCTCGTCCACCACCTTCGCCGTCTGGCGGGCGTCGGTGGCGAACGCCTTATCCAGCGGCGGGCCGTCGGCGGTGAGGGTGAAGGTGTAGGTGGCGGCGTCCTTGTTGTGCAGGCCGGGCACCGCGGCCGCCAGCTTGATCGACTGCACCTCGCCCAGGTCGAGGTACTTGGTCGGCTTGGCCAGCGCCACCTCGCGGCTGGTCCGCCTGGCGGTGAGCGTGCCGCCGAGCGGGGCCAGGTCGGTCTCCATGAACTGCGGGTCGTAGGTGTCCGGGTCGAGCCAGTACGTCGTCGGCGGCTGCTTGAACTCTCCCTGTTCGGACTTCACCGGCGTCATCAGTTGCACCACCTTGAGCAGCTTGCGCTTCTTCCCGCTGCCGTCCGGGTCCGCCTCCTCCGTGCCGACCACCTTGAACTTGTAGGTGATGACCCCGTTGAACTGACCGAAGTACGTCTGGTACTCGACGGCGGTGCCGGCCTTCGGCTTCATGTCCTTCAGCAACGAAGCCTCCTTCGCCACGCCGACGACCCCCTCCGGCCACGGGATGGTCTCCTTCGCCGGGTTGGCCGCCGACCCGCTGATGGTCACCACCAGCCCCTTGTCCGTCACCTCCCCGCTCAGTTCCAACATCTGGTTCTTGCCCACCCCCTGCCGGCACGAGGTGTGGAGCACCTTACCGTCCGGCGTCTCGATGGTGGTCTCTTCCACCCACTGCTCGACCGGCTGGCCGAACCGGGCCACTTGGAGGGTCAGTTTCTTCGACCCGTACAGCACCTTTTTGCCGCTCCGCTCGTACTCCCGCACCAGGGTGTGCAGGTAGCCCACCTTGCACCCGCGGCAGTAGGCCGAGTCGTAGGTGTCCACCAGGATTTTGCCGTCCTCCACCTTCTCCGGCTCAGGCTGAACGGGCTTGGAACCGCCCCCCTGCACGGGCTTGGCGGGGTCGGCCGGCGGGTCTTTCGCCCCCTTGCCGACGATGGTGATGGTCGGGATGCCGTCCTTCCCGGTCTCCACTTTGGAAGTGTCGGACGGGTACGGCAGCAGCTTGGCCGCCTGCTCTTTGTTCGGGCTGAACACGATGAAGCCGGGGAACTTTGGGTCGCTCCCCTTCATCACAGTGATGCGGCCGGTGGTGGCCGGGTCGGCGGGGGCCGGGGCGGTCGGCTTCTTCGGCTCGAACACGATGGTGCCAGGCGGCTTCACTTGGCCGAGTGACGTGGCGGTCAGGGCGAGCAACGCGGCGAGCGGGAGCAGGTGGCGCACGGATCACCCTCCGGTGTAGACCCACGACGGTTATCGTACCAAACGGGCGGGCGGCTGGGCCGTGAGTGCGGACGGTAACGAGGGCGGGGCTGGCACGCCCGGTGCTAACTGTCCAGTCGCCGCCGTTCGGCTAGAGGCCGCAACCGGCATAAGCGGAACGAGCGGCAAACGGCGGGAAATCGTGCTACGGTTGAGCCGTCCGGCGTAGAATGGCGTGCCTTCCCCCCGACCGGCCCGACGATTGTTGGGTATGGTTTGAAGGCATCGGCGACCCGCTCCGCACCACGCCCATCACCCCGCCGAACCGCCCCTACAAGCACCGGGTGCCACCCACCCGCACGCGGAGAGGTCGATTCGTGAACTCGGACCTGCTGACCGAACATTTGGCCACCTACCGGTACGGCGCGTTCACCTTGACCGACGCCGTCCGCCCCGGCCCCACGCTGCCCGTGCTGCCGCGGGAGGGGTATCGGGTGCGGATCTACCGCGACCGGGCGGCTGAACTACGGCTGCCGATGCTCTCGGCGGCGGTGTCCGCCGAACGCCTGTTCGACTGCTTCATTGACTTGCTCAAGCCTCTCGGGTCGCTCGTTCACGTGGTGCTCGAAACCAGTCACAACCGCGACGCCGACGACCACCTCGACTTCCGCCGCACGCACATCGACCGGTCGGTGTTCGCCAGCCACTGCTGCGAGTTCGAGGACTTGCTTTTGAACGACGGCTGCACGGGTGTGGCGGTGCTGAGCACCAAGGGGCCGCTGGAGGTGCAATTCGACGAGCACAAACTGTTGCATGTGTACGCCCCGGACCTGACCCGGTTCCGCAAGGTGCTGCGGCGGTACGGGGTGCGGAAGAACCAGGACCTGCAACTGATCACCGACGGCGAGCACCTGCACCACACCACCGACGACCACGAGGACACGTTCAAGCAGTTCTGCACGCGAGTCGGGGTGGCCGAGTTCGACCGCGTCCTCAGTGATGAATAACTTCCACGCGGCGAGCGGGAGCGAGCCTGACACCCAGGCTCGCTCCCGCTCGCCGCGAAGACACTTTCACTTCACCTCTCCCGCCTTCCGCTGCCGGTAGTACTTCAACCCCGGTACGAAGAACGACAGCGCCGACACCAGGCCGAACACCAAGTGGCCCCAGGCGGGCACCAACGCCATGAAGACGGCTGTGGCGAAGTACGCCGCCACCCACGGGTAGAACTGCCCGCTCAGTGTGCCGGCTTTGAACAGGAACACCATCCCCGCCAGTACCGGCAGCACCGGCGAAAGCGAGAGCGACGGGTCGCCCTTCACCACTTCGATGACGAACAGGGCGATGCTGGCGATCGTCCCCCCGGCCCAGGCGTGGGCGATCTGCCGCTCCACGAACAGCACCGGCCCGCCCCGCCGCCGCAGCCGCCAGAAGATCGTCCCCCACGTCACCAGCCCGGCCCCCCACAGCACCAGGTACGCCCCGTGGTCGTCGACATTCAGCCACGCCATGACCTGGGTGGCCAGGCAAATCAGGAAGATGGCCAGGCTG
>CAYMHO010000048.1:0-29472 GCA_964390195.1 uncultured Fimbriiglobus sp.
GGCGGCACTGGAGAAGAAGGTGCAGGCGGCGCGGAAGGGACACGAGACCTCACCCCCCGGCCCCCTCTCCCAGGGGAGAGGGGGTGTTAAAGGCGGAGAGGTTGTGGGTGTGTCCACGAGCGGTCAGTAACCTTCACAGGTTGAACACCCCCTCTCCCCTGGGAGAGGGGGCCGGGGGGTGAGGTCCCCACCCATGAGCATCAGCGTGCAGTCGGTCACCAAGCGGTTCGGCAAGTTCACCGCCCTGGATCGGGTGACGGTGGACGTGCCGGAGGGGTCGCTGCTCGCCCTGCTCGGCCCGAGCGGGTGCGGCAAGACGACACTCTTGCGGGTGATCGCCGGTCTGGAACAGGCGGACGAGGGGACGGTGCGGCACAGCAACGCCGACGTGACGAAACGCGCCGTGAAGGACCGCAACTTCGGGTTCGTGTTCCAGCACTACGCCCTGTTCAAGCACATGACGGTGTTCGAGAACGTGGCGTTCGGCCTGCGGGTGCGGCACTGGCCGAACGCCGCGGTCGCCGAGCGGGTGAACGAGTTGTTGCGGTTGGTGCGGCTGGACACTCACGGCGACCGGTTTCCGGCGAACCTCTCGGGCGGGCAGCGGCAGCGGATCGCCCTCGCCCGCGCGCTCGCCCCGCGGCCGGAGGTGCTGCTGCTGGACGAACCGTTCGGGGCACTGGACGCGAGAGTGCGGCAGGAACTGCGGCAGTGGCTCCGCCGCCTGCACAACGAGGTGCCCGTCACCACCATTTTCGTCACCCACGACCAGGAAGAGGCGTTCGAGGTGGCCGACCGGGTGGTGGTGATGAACCGCGGGCGGATCGAGCAGGACGGCACCCCGGACCAGGTGTTCGAGAACCCGGCGAACGAGTTCGTGATGGACTTCCTCGGGCAAGTGAACGTGTTCCACGGGCGGGTTCACGAGGGCAAGGCGACGGTCGGCGGGATGGAGTTCGACCTGCCCGGCTCGCGGGTGAGCGGGGAAACAAAGGTGTTCGTCCGCCCGCACGAGTTGGACATCCAGACCGACCAGAACGGCACGCCCAGCCTGCCAGCTGTAGTGCGGCACGTGACACCCGCCGGTTCGGTCACGCGGGTGCTGGTGAGCGTCACCGAAACCGGCATGGAGTTGACGGTGGAGCTGCCACCGGACCGCTCGGCCGAGCTGAAGCTGAAGAAGGGCGACACCGTGTTCGTGGCACCTCGCAAAGTCCGCGTCTTCGAGCCGGACTACACCATCTGATTGCCCATTTCGGCGAACCCCGCCCGCAAGGGCGGTGTGTCGCGAGTCAGGTTGCTGACCACACCACCCACCGCCCTTGCGAGCGGGGTTCACCTTTTACGGTTTCCCCTCTTGCATTTGCCTCACTTCGCCGATAAGGTTACTGAGCATTAAACATGACTAACCAGGTCGGCAAGATGATGAAAAGACTTCGCCTCCCCGTCCTGGCCCTCGTTCCCGTGATTTTTCTGGGTTGTGGTGGGGGCGAACAGCGCACGCCGACGTTCGAGGTCCGCGGCAAACTGACCGACGGCTCGAAGCCGATCGCCAACGCTCAGGTCGTTTTCCATCCGGTGAACGGCTCGGCGGACGCCCCCAAACCGCGGGGGAAAACCGACGCGAACGGCGAGTTCAAACTGACCACCTACGACGGGCTGGATGGCGCCCCAGCGGGTGAGTACCGGGTGAGCGTGGAACTGTGGAAGACGCTCTCCGCCGACGCCGGCCCCGCCAACCAACTGCCGGCCAAGTTCGCCGACCCCGCCAAATCGGGTCTTACGGCGACCGTCGCCGCGGGCCCGACCGAACTGCAACCGCTCGTGCTCAAGAAATAACTTCCCTCACCCCGTGCCGAGGTACCGACATGCCCCGCCGTTCCGCGTTCACCCTGATCGAACTGCTGGTGGTGATCGCCATCATCGCCATCCTCATCGGCCTGCTCCTCCCCGCCGTCCAGAAGGTCCGCGAGGCCGCCGCACGGATGACCTGCACCAACAACCTGAAGCAGATCGGCATCGGGTTGCACAACTACCACGGGGCGAACGAGTCGTTCCCGAGCAACATCCGCCCGGACGCGGTGAGCACCGTGCGGGTGCGGTGGGCGACCTACCTGCTGCCGTACGTCGAGCAGGACAACCTGTTCCGGCAGGTGAACCTGACCACCAACTGGCACCTGCAACCGGCCGCCTTCGGCCAGCGGATCAAGATCTACGAGTGCCCGAGCGCCCCGAACGGGACGGTCATCGACGGCGCCCCGGACACCGGCTGGACGAACATCGTGGCGAACGGCGACTACGGCGGGTTCTACGGGGTGTCACCCGAACTGGAGACGCTCGGCCTCATCCCGGTCGGCACCGGCAAGGTGGATAACGGGGCCATCAGCAAGACCACCAAACTGAACTTCGGCGCCTTCTCGGACGGCACGTCGAACACCCTGCACCTGACCGAATCGGCTGGCCGCCCGCACCTGTATCGGAAGGGCCGGCTGGTGCAGCAGGCGAGCGGGAACAACCGGGTGAACGGCGGCGGCTGGTGCCGGCCGGCGAGCGAGCTGTTCGTGCTGCGGGGGGCGAGTGCGGACGGCACCACGTTCCCCGGCCCGAGCGCCATCAACGTGACCAACGGCGAGCCGCTCGGCACCTACCCGCACCCGTTCTACAACACCGACGGCACCGGCCACATCTACGCCTTCCACACCGGCGGGGCGAACGCCCTGTTCGCCGATGGGAGCGTGCGGTTCCTGCGGCAGTCGGTGAGCATCGGCACCCTGGCGGCGGCCGTCACCCGCAACGGCGGGGAGGTCGGCCCGAACCTGGACTAGAATGACCGCCCTCCTCCAGGTGCCCGGAATGGCCACCCCCACACCGCTCTCCCGCCGGCAGATCCTCCAGACCGCCACCGCCCTCGGGGTTGGGGGCGGTCTGCTCGCGTTCGGCCCCCACGCCTCCGCGGCCGACGGCGGGCCGTACCTGGACGGGTCCGGCCTCGTGACCGGCAAGCCGAAGAAGCTGAGGTACGAGAGCATCCCCGGCCTGCTCACGAAAGAGCAGGTGGCCCCGCACTACACCGCCCACTACGGCGGGGCGCTCAAAAGGTTCGTGGCCATCGAGGAGCAGATGGACAAGCTGTTCGCGGGCAAGGAGCCGGCGAGCGGTGACGCCCACGTGTTCGCCGTCCGCGACCGGGTGAACAAGATGAACAGTGTGCTGCTGCACGAGTTGTACTTCGACGGACTGACCCCCAAGCCGGCCGACCCGCCGAAGGAACTGGCGGCGGCCCTGGCCAAGCGGTGGGGGTCGGTCGAGCGGTGGGCGGAGGACTTCCGCACCTGTGGGGTGGCGGCCGGCGGGTGGGCGATCCTGGCCCGCGACGCGATCAACGGTAAGCTGTACAACGTGGCGTCCGACCTGCACGAGAACGGGGTCATCTGGTTCGGCCAGCCGCTCGTCGTGTGCGACGTGTACGAACACGCCTTCTACGTCGACTACACCAACAAGAAGGCCGACTACGTGGCCGCCTTCCTCAAGTTCATCGACTGGGCGGAGGCGGACCGCCGCCTGACCGCCCTGAGCAAGGCCTGACCCCCAGCCCCGCCGAGGACCATCCCATGCCCCGCGGCAAGACGTTCGACTCCGTCGTCACCACCATCGGCGACACCCCGATGGTGCGGATCAACAAGCTGGTCCCGCCCGACCACGCCACCGTGTTCGCCAAGTGCGAGTTCTTCCAGCCGCTGAACAGCGTGAAGGACCGCATCGGGGTGGCAATGATCGAGGCCGGCGAGCGGGACGGGAAAGTCCACAAGGACACCCACATCGTCGAGCCGACGAGCGGGAACACCGGCATCGCGCTGGCGTTCGTGTGCGCGGCGAAGGGGTACAAACTGACCCTGACAATGCCCGAGAGCATGTCGCTGGAGCGGCGGGCGCTGCTGCGGGGGATGGGGGCGAAGCTGGTGCTGACGCCGGCGGCGGAGGGCATGCGAGGGGCCGTGGCGAAGGCGCAAGAGATGGTGGCGGGCGAGAAGAACGCGTGGATGCCGGGGCAGTTCGACAACCCGGCCAACCCGGCGGTCCACGAAGCCACCACCGGGCCGGAGATCTGGGCCGACAGCGGCGGGCAGATCGACGCCATCGTCGCCGGGGTGGGCACCGGCGGGACGATCACCGGTGTCACGCGGTTCATCCGCAAACACAACCCGAACTTCAAGGCGATCGCGGTCGAGCCGGTTCACTCGCCGGTGATTAGTGGCGGCAAGCCGGGGCCGCACAAGATTCAGGGCATCGGCGCCGGGTTCGTGCCGAAGAACCTGGACACCAGCCTGCTGACCGAGACGCTGACGGTGAGCAACGACGAGGCGTTCGAATGGGCGAAGCGGCTGGCGAAGGAGGAAGGGCTGATGGTGGGCATCAGCAGCGGGGCGAACCTGTGCGTCGCCGCGAAGGTGGCCGCCCGCCCGGAGATGAAGGGCAAGCGGATCGTCACCATCATGTGCAGCCTGGGCGAGCGGTACCTGAGTACACCACTGTTCGAAGGGCTGACGGGGTGACCGCAAGTGTCAATTAGCAAGGAGCAAGGGAAGAGAAAGCATGGTGTCTCCTCTTCTCTTGCTCCTTGCTAATTGACACTTGCTACTTGTTCTTCACACCGCCACCAACTGCTTCGCGTCTTCCTCTTTCTTCAGCTCGTCGATCAGCGGCCACAGTTCGTCCACCTCGTCGTGGAACAGGTTGCCGATGAGCACGTCGGTGATCAGCCCCTTCTTGTCCGGGTTGCGGCGGACCAGCTTGCCGAAGTTCAGCCCGTCGTAGAACGCGCACACCAGCCGCCGCATGCGGTCCATGCCGGTCACGAACTCCTTCTCCCAACTCCGCAGCATCCGCTCGCTCGTGTCGTTCGCCTTGATTGCCGCGTCGATGCTGTCGGCCGCCATGCTCGCCCCCTTGAGCGCGAGCAGCACCCCGCTGCTGTACAGCGGGTCGAGGAAGCCGAACGCGTCGCCGACCAGGCACCAGCCGTTGCCGGCGGCTTGTTTCGCCCGGTAGCTGTACTCCTTCTGCGCCCGGAATACGTCGCACCGGGTGGCGTTTTCCAGTCGCGGTTGCAGGCCGGGGCAGCGGCTCACCTCTTCGAAGTAGAGCTTCTCTAGGTCCTTCGGCCGGTCGGCGTTGAACAGGTAACTGTGGTCGGCCACCACGCCGACGCTCAGGATGTCGTCGTGCAGCGGGATGTACCAGAACCACCCCTTCCGCTTCTCGGTGGACATGACCAGCGTCGCCCCGCCGTTCTTCCCCTCGTCGCGGTACGCCCCCTTCCAGTACGTCCATACCGCCGCCTTTTTCAGTTGCTCGTCCCACTCGCGGAGGTTCAGCCGGTCGATGATGAGCGACGACTGCCCGCTCGCGTCCACCACCACTTTGGCCTTCACGATCTTTTCGGGTTCACCTTCCGGCTTCACCCGCACGCCGACGGCACGGTCGCCCTCGAACAGCACCTCCAGCACGCGGGCGCCCTCGTGGACGTTGACGCCGTGCTTGCGGGCGTTGTTGATGAGCAGGTGGTCGAACTCGCTGCGGCGGACCTGCCACGTCTGGCTCCGCTCGTGCTCGTCGTGCTGGTCGAAGTAGAACGGCTCGCTCAGCTTGCCGTTCTCGTTGATGAACTGGACGCTGTACTTCTTGGTGAACCCGCTCTCCTTCATGGTGTCGAGCAGGCCGAGCCGCTTGATGACGTGGTACGTGTACGGGATGAGCGACTCGCCGATGTGGAACCGCGGGAAGTGCTCCCGCTCGAACAGTTCCACCTGGTGCCCGTGTTGGGCGAGGAGGGTCGAGCAGGTCGAGCCGGACGGCCCGCCGCCGATGACGATCACGTCGGTGTGCGTTTCGGTCATGGGAGGGTTCTCCGATTGTGTGTCTTCGCCGCGACCCGCGGGAGCGCCGGCGCTCCCGCGGGTCGCGGCGAAGAAGCGGGTTTCACTTCCACTCACTTCCATCGCCTTCGTGCGGGTCGCGGGCGCGGTTCAACAGGGTGATGAGCGTGTCCAGTTCGGTGCGGCTCAGGTGGCCCAGTTGCTTCTCGTGGCACTCCCGCAGCGGGTCGGCCATCTCGTCGAGCAGCGACAGCCCGGCGCCGGTGATGCCGATGAGGACCGCCCGGCGGTCGGCGGTGCCGCGGGTGCGGGTGATGAACCCGCGGGCTTCGAGCTTGTCGAGCATGCGGGTGATGTCGGGGGCACGGCTCACCAGCTTCGCCACCAGACCGAGCGTCGGCACCGGCTCCGGGTGGGCCGCCCGCACCAGTCGCAACACGTTGTACTGCTGGGCGGTCAGGTCCCACCTTTCGAAGAAATCTTCTTCGATCTCCCGCAGGCGGTCGTAGGTCCGCCACAGGGTGAGGTACGCCTCCTGCTCGGGGCTGTCGAACCGGCGGACTGGGGTACGGCGACGGGCGGAACTGGCCATACTGACAGTATAGCTGTGCCGACGATAGTTGTCCACACAAGTATCGTCCGACTGGTTCTTTGCAAACCTTCCGCCGTCGGGTACGTTGAACAGGTACTCGCCCCCCGCGGAGCCTGCTCATGTCTGGTGACGACCGCGACGACCCGACCGCCCCGGTCGAGACCGACGCCCTCGCCTCCCCGGCCGAAGACGCCGGAGTGTTCTGGCGGACCTACTCGCCGCGGTTCGAGATGCCCATCTCGGCCGTCCTGTCGGCGCTGGCGCTCGGGCTGGCGGTGCTCCTGTTCGCGGGGCTGGCGTTCCTGTCCATGTCGTGTAGCGGGTCGGGTGCGTACACGCCCGGCCCGGTGATTGGCACCACCGACGGGGACGACGCGTTCGGGGCGGGCGAGTCCGGCGGCGGAGGCGAACCCGACCCGACCATCGTCGGCAACAGCCCGCCCTCGCGGGACGACATCAAGGACGTGGTGCAGGACCTGGAGACGCTGGAGTCGGTCAAGGTCGATCTGAACAAGCAGTTCCAGTTGGAAGACCCGAACTCGGTCATCCCCATTTCGGACGGGAAGGTCGCCCCGTATGCCGCCCTCGACCAACAGATCCGGGACAAGATGCTCGGGCGGAAGAAGGGGGACGGCACCACCGGCAACGGCGGGGAAGGGAACAACCCGAACGGGAAGGGGGACGGCACCGGGTCGGACAGCACCCGCGCCCGCACCCTGCGGTGGGTGATCGCGTTCAAGACGGCCGGCGGGCGGGACTACCTGGACCAACTGAAGTCGCTCGGGGCGAAGGTGGTGGTGCCGACCGCCGACGGGAGGGGGATGATCCTGTTCCGCAACCTGGACGGCAACCCGCCGCAGGGCAAGCTGATGGGCGACTCCGACTGGAACGAACTGTCCGGGCTGGTGCAGTTCGCCGACTACACCAACCTGACCCGCGAGCAGGTGGGCCCGGCCCTGGGCATGGGCAAGCTGCCGAAGGGGTTCTGGGCGTTCTTCCCGAAAGAGGTGGAGAAGGAACTGGCCCGCAAGGAGGTCGGCTTCCAGCAGCGGCGGAGCGAGGACATCGAAGAGACGAAGTTCGAGTGTGTCAACCGCGGCGGCAAGTACGAGCTGATCGTCACCCGTCAGACGCTAAAGAAGTGAGTCGATCCGGGCGAACCCGGCCCGCCAGTGCCGCGGGTGGCGAGACAGATGGTTGTCCGCCCCACCCGCAGCCCTGGCGGCCGGGTTCGCCTTTTTCACGGGCATCTCACATCGGCGTACGTACCCTCACCGGCATCTCACCCGGAGGTGCCGCCGTGCGATTCTCCATTCCCGCCTTGCTGATGGTTGCCGTCGCCCCGTTCGCCCCCGCCGCCGACCCGAAGCCGGACGCGACCAAGGCCGGGAACGAGTACGGCGTCGCCCTCCAGAAGACCGCGGCCCTCCTGGCGATGGTGAAGGACGAGGCGACGGCGGCCGAGGCGAAACCGCAGCTCGACAAACTGCACGAGCAGGCCCGCGAGGCCCGTCGCCAGTTGTTCCAGGCGCTCGCCGAGGTGGACGGGCACGACCGCGAACTGGCCGGGTCGATGGGGGGTTTCTGGAAGAACGCGGGACAGTGCTGCGACACCATCTCCGCCGAGTTCGACCGCATCGGGAACAACCACAAAGCGGCATACAAGGTCCTCCGCGAGGTGAAGCTGTTCGCGGAACTGGAGAAGGAGTACGAGGGCCGGGCGGCGGCGAGGGCGAGCGACCTGAAGAACTACGCTCGCGCCTTCATGACCCGCAACAAGGGCCAGGAGCCGACACTCAACGACCTGGCGGCCTACGCGGAGGACGGCCAACGAGCGCTGACGGACCCGTGGGGGTTCCCGTACCAACTGCTCGTCAGGCCGGGCAAGGACGGGACGACGGTCCACGTCTGGACGGTCAGCCCGTACACCGGGAAGAAGCTCGGTACGCCGCCGCCGAACGAGAAGGACAAGTAGGCCGGGACATCTTTCACACCCGTTTCACACGCCGCCCGCTACCCTCCGCTCATCACCCGGAGGGTTCGCCGTGCGACACGTCTTCCCGCTGTTCGCGTTGCTCGTGGTCGGCGGCTGTAGTCCGCTAGCGACGACGAAGGCCGATATCGCTGCCGCGAAGGCGGAAGACCTCCTCGTGTATGCGAAAGTCTGGTCAGCTCGGAACGAGGAGCAGAAACTGAACAGCCTGGAACCCCTTCGTGAGTATGCCGAAGATGGCGAGAAGGCGCTGACCGACCCGTGGGGGCAGCGGTTCCAATGCCGCTATGTCACCGACCCGGAGACTGAAACCGAGCGGCTGGTCATCTGGACGACGGAGCCGCGGACCGGCAAGGTGATCGCCGCCCCGCGGCAACTGGCCCACCTCGTCGAGGTGGGGAACTGACCGCGTGAAACGGGCGGCGCTTCCCACACGGCCGGTGTCGGCGGTACAATCGGTGTACCCCGTCGCACAACCCGGCACTCTCCCAGGAGGCGACCGCCGTGCCCAGCCCGTTCCCCGGAATGGACCCGTTCCTCGAAAGCCCGGCGGTGTGGCCGTCCTTCCACCGGCACCTCGTCGCGGCCGTGTACCAGATGCTCCTGCCCGGCCTGGTGGACCGCTACCGGGCGCGGGTGGTGCCGCGGGCGTACACGTCCGAGTTGGTCCTGTTCACGTCGGTGACGAAGGAGAACCACGCCGAAGAGTTCATCGAGATCCGTGGGCGGACCGACGGCCGACTGGTGACACTGGTGGAGGTGGTGTCGGTCGGCAACCGCACCACGTCGGCCGGGCGGGCGGCGTACATCGCCACCCGCGCCGCCGCCCAGGCGGAGCGGGCCGGGGTGGTGGAGCTGGACCTTCTGACCCAGGGTCGCCCGCCGCTCGACCTTGACCGCCAAGCCCTGCCGCCCTTCGACCACACGGTGTGCGTCACCCGCGGGGGCACCCCGGACCGGCACGAGATCTACGCCTGCGGCATCCGCAAGCGGTTGCCCAAGTTCAAGCTGCCGCTGGCCGCCGACGACCGCGACACGGTGCTCGATCTGCAACTGGCGGTGGCCCGGGCGTACGACACCGGGCGGTTCGAAGGGCAACTGGATTACGCCAAGCCGCTTCCGGCGGACGTGAAGTTGCGGGACGAGGACCGGGCGTGGGCGGTGGAGACGGCCAACCCGCCGAAGAAGCGGTGAGGCGGCCGTTTCTGCGGCGGTCCGAACTTTCCGACACGCCCTCACACGTCTGCCCTCGGGGCGGAGATTTTCTCCCACACCCGGTCGAGTTCGGGCTAGGCTGTGGGGGAGATTCGCCCCCCGACGAAGCACCCCGATGACGCCGCCCCCCGCAACCGCCATCGCGCCGGTCGCCGCCCCCTCCGGCACCGCCCCACCCACTCTGGGCGTCACCCCTCCGCCGGTGTTGCCGTGCGTGCTGGTGGTGGACGACGACCCGCGAATCCGCTCCCTCTTCCGCTCCCTGTTCGACCGCCTCGGCTACCACCTGGACGAAGCCGACAACGGCGAGGACGCGATCGCCGCGGTGGCCGCTCGCGCGTACGACGTCATGCTGCTGGACATGGAACTGCCGCGGATGAGCGGGCGGGAGGTGCTACGGCGGGTGCGGGGGCGGTCGGCCACCCCGCACCTGAAGGTGCTGGTGGTGTCCGGGTCGGGCGACGCCGATGCCCTTTCCGTCACCTTGGCCGAAGGGGCCGACGACTTCCTGAGCAAGCCGTTCAGCGTCACCCAACTGCGGGCGCGGGTGGGGGCGGCGGTGCGGCTGAAACAGGCCCAGGACCGGGCCGACCGGCTGACCCGCACAATCGCGCGGGCCAACCTGGAACTGGAACAGGCGCTCGGCAGCCGGGACGGTGAGTTGGTGGCCGCCCGCGGGGCGCTCGTGCTGGCGCTGGCGAAACTGGCCGAGGCACGGTCGAACGAGACCGGCACCCACCTGCTGCGGGTGCGGCGGTACTGCGAGGTGCTGTGCGAGGCCGCCGCCGCCACCCCGTGGTTCGCCGACCGCCTGCCGCCGGAGGTGCGGCAGGCGATCGCCCAGGCCGCCCCCCTTCACGACATCGGCAAGGTGGCCATCCCGGACGCCATCCTGAACAAGCCCGGCCGGCTGACCGCGGAAGAGTTCGAGATCATGAAGGGGCACGCGGCCGCCGGCGCGGACACCCTGGCCGAGGTGGGGCAACAGTACCACTTCGCCTCCGCCTTCCTGCACACCGCCCGCGAGATCGCCCGCAGCCACCACGAGCGGTGGGCCGGCACCGGCTACCCGGATGGACTGGCCGGCGAGGACATCCCGCTGTCCGCGCGGGTGGTCGCCGTCGCCGACGTGTACGACGCCCTCCGCTCGTCGCGGGTGTACAAGAAGGCGTACACGCACGATGAGGCGGTGGACGTGATGCTCGCCGAGTCGCCCGGCCACTTCGACCCGAACTTGGCAGCCGTCTTCGCCACCATCCACAAGCGGTTCGAAGCCGCGTACACCGAGTGTGGTGGGTAGTGTCGCCGCCCGCCCCGCGGGCGGTTCGTCGCACCTCTTGCGGGGCATGGCGGCGACACAATCATGCTGCCGGTATCTGCTGCTCGATTGTCACCTCCTCGGCCGTCATCCGAATCAGACGGTCCTCCAGGTTTGTCAACCCGTCACCCTCCGATTCGACCGCCCGCCGCGATCGGACCGCTTCGAGGACGGTCGGCAACGCGTCAGTCGCCATGCTGTCGATCAACTGCTCGGCCGCCTGCCGGACGTTCGGCGACGGGTCGGCGGCCGCGGCGGCGATCACCTCGGCGGCCGCGGCGTCGGCCGGATCTTCGGCCAGTTCGCGGCGGGCGGCGATCAGCCGCAGGCGGGGGTTGGCGTCTTGGAGAAGCGGGCGGAGGGCGTCGGCGGCCGCCCGCCCGGTTGCCGACTGGAGGGCGAGCGAGGCGTTCAGCCGTAAGCCGGCGTCGGACTCGCCCAGGCACTCGGCGAGCAGCGGCACCGCGTCGGCCGGCACCGGGTCCATGCGGCCGACGGCGTGGGCGGCGTTCGCCCTCACTTGCAGGTCGGGGTCGTGAAGTGCCTCCACCAGCGCGGGCACAGCCGACTCGGGGATGGCGTCCGCCTTCTGCCAGCCGGCCGACGCCACCTTCCGCACCACCGCCTCGGCGTCGTGCAGGCCGGCGGAGAAGGCGTCCGCCGCCTCCGGCGGCTGGATCATCGCCACCGCCCGCATGGCCTCCACCCGCACCCCGGCGGCGGCCGTCTGGACCGCCCGCAGCAGGGCCGGGCCGGCCGCCGCCGCCGGCTGGCCGAGTTGGCCGAGCGCGCGGGCGGCTTCCGCTTGCACATCGTGGCTGTCGTCCTCGGCCAGCCGGCGGGTGAACGCCTCCACCAGGTCCGCCCCGTCGCCGGCCAGCTTCGGCAGCACCCGTAGCGCCCGCAGTTTCACCGCGTCGTTCGCGTCGTCGAGCAGGGCGACCAGTTCGCCCCGCACCTCGTCGCTCACCGGCCCCCACGCGCCGAAGGCGGACACTGCCGCCTCACGCAGCAGCGGGTCGGGGTCGGCCAGGGCGGCGCGGACCACCGCCACGCTCGTCGCTCGCGGCCGCCCGACCTCCGCCAGGGCCACCACCGCCTCCCGCCGCACCGCCGCGTCGGGGTCGTTCGCGGCCGCCGCTTCCAGGGCGTTCACCACCCCCCGCGCCGACGGCCCCAGCTTCCCGAGTGCCTCAGCGGCGTTCGCCCGCACCTGGGGGTTCAAGTGGGCGAGTGACCGCACCAGCGCCGGCAGGGCGACGTCGGCCGCGGCTTCGCCCATCTCGCCGAGCGCCTCGGCCGCCAGTGCGATCACCCAGTCGTCCTGGTCCCGCAGTGCGCGCACCAGCTTCGGCACCGCTACCCCGGCCGCCGCCTCGCCGATCTTCCCGAGCGCCTGCACCGCCTTCGCCCGCACCCGGTCGTTGTCGTCCTCCGCCGCCTCGGCCAACATCGGCGCCACGTCAACCGCCGCTCCCCCGATCGCCCCGAGCGCCTCGGCGGTGCGGGCGCGGCGGACGGTGTCGTCCGAGTCCAGGCCTTCGGCGATGGTCGCGGCGGCCGCGCCCGCCAGGGCGCCGAGTTTGCCGACGGTGGCGGACGCGGCCACCCGCACCCGTTCGTCCCGGTCTTGGAGCAGGGCGACGAGCGCGGGCATGGCCGGTTCGATTCTCCCTTTCAGCGGGGCGAAGGCCGAGGCGGCGGCCGCACGCACGGCCGGGCTGGGGTCGGCCAGCAGGCGGGTGAGCACCGGCACCGTGTCGGGGAAGTCCCCGCCGACCGCCCCGAGGGCGACTGTCGCCCGCACCCGCACCGTCTCGTCGTCGTCGGCCGTGCCGCCGACCAGCAGGGGCAGCAGCTCGGGCATCCGTTTGGCTGTCAGCCGCCCGACCGCCTCGGCGGCCGCCCCCCGCACCCCCGCGCTCTCGTCGTTCAGACCGTTCCGCAACGCCGCCGTCACCGCCACGTCCGGGTCCGGGTCGATGACCGCCCCGCCAGGTTTTCGCACCCAGAACCGCAGCCGGTACCACCGCCCCTTCTCACCCCGAAGGGCGGCCGGCGGCCAGCCGTTGCGGCCGATCTCCCCCAGCGCTTCCGCCACCGACTGGCGGACCAGGTCGCTCGGGTCGGTGCTGAGCGTAGCCAGCCGGCAGACGGCGGAGCCCGCCCGGAGTCGGCCGAGAGACGACGCGGCCACAGACCGCACGTGTTCGTTCGGGTCGTTGAGCCGGTCGAGCAGGTCGGGCACGGCGGACGGGCCGAGGGTGGCGAGGATC
This sequence comes from uncultured Fimbriiglobus sp., assembly GCA_964390195.1. Lineage (GTDB taxonomy): Bacteria > Planctomycetota > Planctomycetia > Gemmatales > Gemmataceae > JALHQU01. Next base: position 13,271 of record CAYMHO010000048.1, read on the forward strand.
TCGGGCAGACGCTCCCGCTGCTCGTGGGTGAGGGTGTCGGCCGCACGCAGGGAGAGCATCAGCGGAGAGAGGGCGGTGGACCCGTACTGTGGTAGGGCGGCGCGGGCGCGGTCGTGAATTGGTTGGTGCGGGCTCCAGAAGTCGGCGATCGTCTCGGCCAGCAGCTTCCCCCGCCGCACCGAGGCGAACAACTGCTGGAGGAGCACCAGGGTGAAGAACGACTTGAACCCGGCCGTCGCCGCCTTCGCCAGCCCGGACTCCGGCCCCGGCAGCACCACGTGCGCCAGCCGGTGGGTGTCGAGCAGGTTGAGCAGGTCCACCACGCTGACCATGTGGACCAGCACGGCGGCGACGAAGTCGAGGTACGTCGGCGGGCCGGACGGGGTGGTGAACCAGCCGTCGCCGGTGAGCGAGGTGAGTGCCATGTTCAGCAGGGCGAACCCGCCGACCATGCCCACCCCGGCGGCGGCGAGCAGGGGGACGCCGACGTGCCGCCCGTGCCGCACCAGCTCCGTCGCCAGCCGCTGGCCCTTGAGCGGGTTGTGCAACGCCTTGTACCCGCGGGCCACCTCGTACCGCTCGACGTCGATGAACATGTACGCCAGACAGGCGACCAGCCCGAGCAGGAGCGGGGCGACGGCGAACGGCACCGCACCGGCCGGCCACCACCCGACCACCATCAGGCCCACCCCCAGGAGCGCGACCTCCACCAACCCGAACCACGGCCATGTGGCCCACGAGAGGGTCATCTCCCACAGGCGGAAGCCGGAGCCGACCGCCCACCGCACCACCCGACCGACCGTCCGCAGGACCCACCCGATGACGCCGAGTTTGAACAGCGCACCGGCCAACAGACCGACGACGGCGAGGGTCATGAAGATGAGGGTGGACGGCCGGACGTGTTCCGGCTCGATCAGCCAGTGCGGGTTTTCGGCGATGAGCGGGACCGGCATGCGGGCACCCTTCGACCGACCGGGTCGGGTGAGGTGCAGCAGGCAAACGGTGCGCCAACGGTCAGCGGCTCAGGACGAACCGGCCCGAGTCGCGGCCGGAACGGAAGGTGGCGTCGAAGTGCGTCGGGGTGACGACGGCGTCGGTGCGGAAGGTGCCGAACAGGGGGATTCTCCGCTCGGCGGCGAGGAACACGGTATCCCCGCTGGTGCCGACGACATTCAGCGGGGTGCGATACACGAACGGCACCACCCCGGCGAACCGCCCGGCGAACGTGGCCGTGTACCCGCCGGCGGTCGGGGTCAGGTTCGCCCGCAACGGCCCGCGGTGGCCGTTGGCGTCACTCGTCCACTGTCCCACCCACCGGCCGGAGACGGGATCGGCGGCAGAAACGACTACGGGGAGCATGAGGCCGAAGAGCAGGGCGAGGGTGCGGGTCATAGGTGTGCGGCGTGGGAGGATGGTGTGAGTATAGCTCACCGCTTCAGTTGCTCGCTCGCTTCCACCTGGCTCACCAGTTTCGCGTCGGCCTTGCGGGCGGCGTCCAGGAACGGTTTCGCCTCTTCCTTCGGGCAGGACAGGGCGTACCGGACGATCGCTTTTTTCACCTCCCGCACCTCGCCGGCGGGCTTGTCCCACACGGCGAACACGTCGGCTGTCAGGTCCCACCACCCCCAGCGGCGGAGGTCTTCGATCGTCAGGTCGGCGAAGTCGGGGCTGGCGAGCAACTCCTTGCACACCGCCAGCACCTCCGCCGTCGCGTCGGCCCGCGTGGCCTGGAGGAACCGCAGCGTGCCGAGCGCCGACAGCCGCTGGTCGAACGCCCGTTTGTCGTCGGCCAGTACCGTGCGGGTGGCTGCCCATCCCGCTTGCGGGTCGAGCAGGACATACCCGGCGAGGATGCCCCCCAGGTTCGCCTTCGCCCGGTCGGCGAGCGGTTCCTTCAACAACGCGGTGAACACCGCAGTGTGTTTCGTCTCCCCGCACAGCCCGAGCAGTGCCGCGAACACCCCCAACCGCTCCTCGGGCGTCTTCGGGTCGGCCAGCAGGCGGGCGAGCTTGGCGGGGTCGAACCCGCCCTTCGCCTTCAGGATGTCGGCGTCCGCGGCCTTGGCGAATTCGAGGAACGCGTCACCGGCCACGGTCGGGTCGGCGGCGTCGCAGTGCTTGAAGTAGAAGCCCAACCGGGCGGGCACGTCCTTCGGGTCCAACTTCGCCACGGCGGACAGGTACTCGACCACCGCGGCGGAGGAGGGAACTCCACCGGTGACGGTCGGCTGGCCGTTCACCTCGTCGAAGAAGAACAGGTAGTCCGGCGGGGTGTCTCCGATCACCGGGAAGTATTGCGGGATCGTCACCCCCGCCTTCTTCTCGACGACGGCGGCCGATTTGAGCACCTTGGCGAAGTGGAACTCGGTGGTGCCGCCGGTTCCAGACGGGTTCGGCTTCGGGTTCTTGAGCGTGCCGACCACCGCCGCCTTGCACTGGGCCAGTTCTTCCCGCAGGGTGTTCTTCGTCTTGAGCGCCGACCCGCACACCGAACAGGCGGCCGCCGGCAGGGCGAAGAGAAACAGGGCGACGACGGCGGAACGCATCCTGCGGTCCTCGGGGTGTTGGTGGCGAGCCGAGCGGCCTGAGCCGCCGGGTGGGTCAGACACCCGGCGGCTCACCAGAGGAGGTGGGTGTCACTTCTTCATCGGCAGTTCGCCTTCGACTAGCGCCTCGGCGTCCTTCACCAGTTGCGGCTTCACCTTCCGCACCTCTTCCACGTACTCGGCCGCTTTCGCGTTGCCGTCGGCCTTGGCGGCGAGGATGGCGAACTTGACGATGGCCCGCCTGGCCAGCGGGTCGGCGTGCGACTCCAGGGCGGCTAAGCCGAGGACGAACGGGGCCTGATCCCACCGCTTCCACTTCCGCAGGTCGTCGATGGCGATGTCGGCGATGTCGTCCTGGGCGGCCAGCACCTTCATGGCGTTCAGCACCTGGTCGGCCTGCACCACCTCCGGCCGGTGGTCGTGGAAGAACCGGACGGTGCGGAGGGCGGCGTACCGGGTGGTGAACTCCTTCTTCCGCTCGCCGGCGATGCCGGCGAGCAACTCCCACCCGCCCTTCGGGTCGAGCAGCACGTACCCGGCGAGCATGCCGTCCAACCCCATACTGAACGCGTTGTCCGGGTCGGCCACCAGTTTCTTCAGGGTGGCGGCGTGCTCCGCCTTCCCGCAGTGCCCGAGCAGCATGCCGTACAGGCCGAACCGGGCGGGGTTGGTGTTCGTGTCCTTCAGCCACTTCACCAGGGTGTCGGCCGGGAGCGTCTTGGCCAGTTCCATCACATCCTTGTAGTCGGCGTTGCCGAACTCCATGTACGCGTCCGAACTGATGAACAGGTCGTCGTCTTCCAGGTGGTCGAAGTAGAATCGTAGCCGCTTGAGCGGGGCGGCCGCTTGCAACTTGCGGGCCTCCTCCAGGTACTCCGGCAGTTTGCTCTTCGCCCGGATCTCGTCCCCGCGGTACGCGTCCACGGTGGCGTTGCGGTACTGCGGGAAGACGGCGACGGTGGAGGCGGCCGCGGCCAGTGCCGCGTCGGTGGTGTCGGTGTTCACGTAGCAGAACAGGAGCAACTGCGGGGCGGCCTTGCCCTTCTCCACCGGGATGTACCGCGGGATGGTGATCTCGGCCTGCTTCTCGAAGGCCGGGTGTGGCTTCACCGTCTTGTCCACCTTCAGGGTGGTGCGGCTCTTGGTGAAGTCGTTCGGGTCCCGCTCGGACGACAGCACGGTGGCGACGACGATCATGTCGGCCGAGGCCAACTCGCCGGCGAGCGTCTGCCCCTGGGTGCTGCAGAACGGGCAGGCGGAGGCGGGCAGGGCGGCGACGACCGCGGCGAGTACGGCGAGCAGGCGGGTGGACATGTTCGGACTCGTGAGCGGGCCGGGCGGGGGTGCGGGGGTATTATCTGTAGCGCGAAGTGCGAAGGGCAAGGTGTAAATGGCGAACCGGCGGCGTGAGCCGCCTGGGTGATTGAACACCCAGGCGGCTCACGCCGCCGGTTCGGCCGACGGACGGCGTTACCGCTTGCTGAACTGGACGCCGCGGCGGGCGCCACGCAGGCCGTACTTCTTCCGCTCCTTCATGCGGCTGTCGCGGGTCAGGTAGCCGCTCTCGCGGATCTTCCGCACCATGCCGGCGGCCGGGTCTTCCGGGGCGGCCATCACCGGGGTGCCGTCGGCGTTGGCCGTCGGACCAGCCAGTTTCGAAACGGCCGGCTTGGCCGGGGCGGCGGCGGCCTTAGCCACGCCCTTGCCCCGCACCATCTTCACGTGATTGCGGACGATCACCTTCTGCTCGCCTTCGGGCGAGAACATGGTCTTGATCGCCCGCGCCAGACCCTGGCTGATGGCCCCGGCCTGGCCGGTGATGCCTCCGCCCTTCACCCGCACGGTCACGTCCACCCGGGTGGCCTGCTCGGTCACCACCAGCGGACCCATCACCGCCGCCCGGTCCTTCTCCTCGGTGAAGAACTCGGCGAGCGGGCGGTCGTTGACCGTGACGGTCCCCTTGCCTTCGCTCACCCGCACCCGCGCGACGGACGTCTTCCGCCGGCCGGTGCCCAGGTAGTACGTCACCTTCTTCTTCTCGGCCATGGGTGGGAAGCCTTGAGGTTGTAGCCGGGGTCTGTGACCCCGGTCGGACCGACCTCACGGAGGCCGGCTACAGTTTGAGGGGTTACGCCTTGGCGGAGGCGGGGAACTTGTACTCGACCGGCTGCTGGGCCTGGTGGGTGTGCTGCGGCCCCTTAAAGATCTTCAGTTTGGTGATCTGCTTGTACGCCAGCGGGCCGCGGGGCATCATCCGCTTGACGGCCAGGCGAATGATCTCTTCCGGCTTGCGGGCGAGCATCTCGGTGGCCGGGATGATCTTCTGCCCGCCGGCGTAGTGGCTGTACGTCTGGTAGCTCTTCTTCTCCCACTTGTTGCCGGTGAACTGCACCTTCTCGGCGTTCACCACGACGACGAAGTCGCCGGTGTCGCAGTGGGGGGTGTACGTCGGCTTGTGCTTGCCGCGGAGCAGGTTCGAGATCACCACCGCCAGCCGCCCGACCACCAGATCGGTGGCGTCGATGACGTACCACTGGGGGGTGACGGTTTCCTTCTTAGCCATGTACGTGGACATCGCGGCGGATTCCCTACAACGACGGCGGTGCCGAAATTTCGGAAGTTGTAATCCTAAAGGCGGTTGCGGGTGCGTCAAGGGACGGGCGTGGGAAATCCGCGCCCGGCCGGCACCCGACCCCGTGACGGATTCGCCGGAATCCGCCCCCCGCCGCGGCGAACCACTGCATGGAACGACCGCTCTGTCCTCCAAAGGAGGTTCCCGTGAGCGTTGCAACCGCCCAGTCCGCCGTGCCCGAAGTGCGACACCCGTTCGGCCTGCCAATGGGTACCATTCGCGGCACCCTGGCCTTGCTCATCTGCGGGTTCGTCTGGCTGGTGCTACTCTGGCCGACCGAGACGAAGCTGCCACTCGCCCACTTCTTCCTGGGCAGCATGGTGTTCATGGCGTTCGTCTCGCACCCGACTCTGCCGACCGGGGCCGGTAAGTCGGTGGCCCCGTGGGTGCTGCGGGTGCTGTTCGCCGGCGGCAGCATCGGGGTGGTGGCCTTCGCCGTGTACACCGACTGGGAGTCGGTGACCAAGCGGCTGGTGCCGGACGTGGACGAGTTCCGTGCCTGGTGGCTGATGTTCCTGGGGGTGACGGTCGGCGGGTTCCTGGTTGGGAGGCTGTTGCGGCTGGTGTTCAGGAGCACCAGCCCGTTCTTCCAGAGCCTGCAGGCGTGGCTGAGCGTACTGGCCATGCTGATGATCGTCGGCGAGTACCTGCTGTTCATCGCGTTCAACTCGGCGAGCAGCAAGCCGGACGCCTTCATGCACGCCTGGCACGGGGTGGAACTGGCCGCCGTCAGCGCGTACTTCGGGTCGAGGGCGTGACGGGGGGAACCGGCGGCGTGAGCCGCCTGGGTGTTCAGTCACTCAGGCGGCTCACGCCGCCGGTTCACCATTAGTGCCGGAAGTGCCGCACGCCGGTGAACAGCATCGCGATTCCGTGCTTGTCGCACGCCTCGACGCTCAGCTTGTCGTTCACGCTGCCGCCGGGCTGGATGATGGCCGTCACACCGGCGGCGGCCGCCAGTTCCACGTTGTCGGGGAATGGGAAGAAGGCGTCCGACGCCAGCACCGACCCCTTCGACTTTTCGCCCGCCTTCTTCGCAGCGATGTCCACCGACACCACGCGGCTCATCTGCCCGGCCCCGACGCCGACGATTTGCGTACCGCTCGCCAGCACGATGGCGTTCGACTTCACGTGCGTGCACACCAGCCAGGCGAAGTGCAGGGCGGCGGATTCCTCGGCGGTGGGGGGGCGCTTCGTCGCCACCTTCCAAGTTGCCGGGTCGTCGGCCCCGACGTCGCGGGTTTGCACCAGCAACCCGCCGTCCACGCGGCGGTAGTCCAACCCCTGAGGGCCACCGCTCAGCGGGCCGGTCATCAGCAGCCGCACGTTCTTCTTCCACTTTTTCAGGGTGTCGAGGGCATCGGCGTCGTACTCCGGGGCGATGACGCACTCGACGAACCGCTCCCCGCTCATCATCGCCTCGGCGGTTTTCGCATCCACATTCTTGTTGAACGCGATGATCCCCCCGAAGGCGGAGAGCGGGTCGCCGTCCCATGCGTGGCGGAATGCCTCGGCGAGCGTGGAAGCCGTGGCCGCCCCGCACGGGTTGTTGTGCTTCACCACCACCGCAGCCGGGGCGTCGAACTCACGGGCGAGGTTCAACGCCGAATCGAGGTCGAGGATGTTGTTGTAACTCAGTTCCTTGCCGTGGAGTTGTTTGGCGGTGGAGACACACGGGCGATTGATGTTGGGTTCGGCGTAGAAGGCGGCGGATTGGTGGTTGTTCTCGCCCTTCAGCAGGTGTTGTTTGAGATATACAGTTGGAGTGAACACTTCGGGCAAAGGGGCATCGATACCGTGCGTAACGCCCCGCGCTTCCAGCATTCCCTTTGCAAAATAGGCCGAAATCGCCGCATCGTAGCGGGTGACCATCTCGAACGCTTCCATCGCTAGCAGGCGACGAACACCTCCAGCTATCTTCCCGCCTTCTTGGCTGAGGCCTTCGATGAACCCTGAGAACTGCCGCGGGTGTGTCAGGATGCACACGCTCTCGAAGTTCTTCGCGGCGGCTCGCACCATGCACGGCCCGCCGATGTCGATGTTCTCGATCGCCTCGGCCTCGGTCACGCCCGGTTTCGCCACCGTCTGCTCGAACGGATACAGGTTGCACACTACGAGGTCGATTTCGGGAAGGCTGTGGTCGGCGAGCGTCTGCATGTGTTCCGGCTTGCTCCGCTTGGCGAGCAGGCCGGCGTAAATGGCCGGGTGCAGCGTCTTCACCCGCCCGTCGAGGATCTCGGGGAACTTGGTCAGTTCGGAGATGTCCTTCACCGGCAGGCCGGCGTCCGCGAGCGCCTTCCGCGTGCCTCCGGTGGCGATCAGTTCCACGCCGTACTTCTGGTGAAGCTCGGTGGCGAACTCCACCAGGCCGGTCTTGTCGGACACGGAGAGCAGGGCACGGCGGATCGGACGGAGCATGACACCTTCCAGGAAAGCGGAACGCGGAGGCCGCGGAAGAACGCGGAAAGACGCGGATGAAGACAGAGATTTTTCCCCTGCTCTGATCCGCGTTCATCTGCGTTTGTCCGCGTTCTCTGCGTTCTTGTTTTATTGGTCCCGGCGAAGCTGAACCACCTTCCCGACCAGTCGAACGTGTACCCCGTCCGGAAAGTCGGCCGCAGGGTGTTCGCTCAGCGCAATCATCGCCGCACGTCGCCAGTGGTCGAAGGTCATCGCGTTCACCGACCACCGCTCGCGGTCCCACAGCATCCGCAACACCCGCCGCGTTTTCGCTTCTCCGAGTGCGGTCAACTGCTCGGCGTCGAGGATGAGCGTTCCCCCCGCTCGCGGCAGTTCGACAACTCGCAATAACTCGGCGGTTTCGGTTTCCTGCTCGGCGAACAGCTCTTCGGCCTGCACGCTCAGCCGGGTGAGTACGTCCACGATCGCCGGGTTGAAGGAGCGGAGGAGCGGGAGCAGTTCGGCCCGGATGCGGTTGCGGGTGAAGGCGGTGTCGGCGTTCGTGCTGTCCGTGCGGAAGGGTTGGCGCAAGGACGCGAGGTAATCGAGCAGGTCGGCACGGGTGACGGTGAGTAGGGGGCGGAGGATGGAGTCCCGAACACCGGCAATCCCCCGCAGGCCTTGCAACCCGGTGCCGCGAATCATCCGGTGCAGCACCGTCTCGGCCTGGTCGTCGGCGGTGTGACCGGTGGCGAACCAGTCTGCTCCCGCCTCTGCCGCCACGCTCGCCAGCCAGTCGTACCGCACCCGCCGGGCGGTCGATTCCATGTTCCCGCCCAGGTCGGCCACGTTCACCCGCACCATGCGAACCGGCACGCCGAGCGTGTTCGCCAACTCGACCACGAATCGCTCGTCGCCGTCGCTCTCGTCACGGCGGAGTTGGTGGTTCACATGCCCGACCACCACCTTCGCCCCGCACTCCACCAGTGCCCGCAGAAGTGCCACGCTGTCCGCCCCGCCGGAAACGGCCACCACCCCCAACTCCCCCGCCCAACCGGGGCGGAGTCGGTTCATCGCCGTTCGCACTCGCTCGGGGACGCCCAAGATCGCTTGCCCTGGTAGAATGTGGCCACCGCCGTCGGAACCGCGGCGGAATGATCTTGAATGATTCTACCCCGGAGGCTATCCGTGCCGCCCTCCGAGCCGACCGCGAACGAACCCGTACCCGCTCCGCCCCCGCCGGCGGACGCCCCGCCCGTGCCGACGGCGTTGCCCGTCGCCAAGCCGGTGGCGAAGCCGCGGGACTACGACCACGTGTACGAGGACGACAAGGACGGGGAGGGCTGGGACGACTTCCGGTTCGACGACGACCCGCGGACCCGTCGCCCGCCGCGAATGGCGAGGTACGTGCGGGCGCTGCTCCTGCTGATGGCGGTGTTCTTCGCCGCGGTCATCGGGGTGGCGTTGTGGCTCGACCCGTACGAGCGGAACGAGGACGGGACGGCGACGGCGAAGACGATGGAGACGCACCGGCAGATGGGGCTGCCGCGGTGCAACAGCGTGGAGTACCTGGGGAAGCCCTGCCCGGCGTGCGGGATGACCACCAGCTTCGCCCTGCTCGCCCACGCCGACGTGGTGAACTCGCTGAAGGCCAACTGGGTGGGGACCCTGTTGTGCGGCACCATCATGCTGTGCACCCCGTGGCTGGTCATCAGTGCCGTCCGCGGGCGGCTGCTGTGGGTGCGGAACGGGGAGATGTTCGCCACCGTCCTGCTGTCCACCCTGCTGGTGCTGATGATGGGGCGGTGGGCGTGGATCATGTTCGTGAACTGACCGCGGGGCGGACGCCCCCGGAGACACTGGGGGGCCACGGATGAGCCGGAAGAACCTGCGGCGGGTGCTGGCGGCGGTGGTGGTGCTGACGGCGGCGGCGTTCGGCATCGGGTGCGGGCCCGGCACCTGGTACCACCTGCTGAAGGGCGACGAGGTGATGAAGGCGGACCACCCGCTCACCCCGCCGGCGGGGAAGAAGGAGGTGACGCTGGCCGTGTCGGTGACGTCCAGCCAGGGGGTGCCGATCGGGGCCGACCTGGATTTGGCGGGCAAGATCGGCGCACAACTCAAGACGCTGGCCGAGACGAACAAGGACACCAAGATCGTGGTGGTCGATCAGTCGAAGGTGAACGCCTTCAAGACGAGCGACCCGAACCGCTGGGCGTCCGGCAACCCCGGTGACTTCGCGGCCAAGCTGAACGCCGACTACTGGTTGGACGTGACCATCGTCGGCCTGAAATTCATCGACCGCGATTTCGGCGGGGAGATCTGCCGCGGCAGCGCCACCCTGGAGGTGGCCGTGTACGAGGCCGGCAAGGCCGAGCCGAAGTACACCTACCCGTTCACCCACCAAGCCCAACTGAAGCCGAGCGACCCCTCACAGCTGAACCTGTACCGCAACCAGTACCTCGGCCAACTGGCCACCCACATCGCCTTCCAGCACGTCAGCTACAAAGCCGACCAGAAGCGGGCGCTGGAGAAGAACTGACACCGGCGGGTGGCGAAACGCAATCCGGGTTGGGGCGGCGCTCGTCGGACGGGTGTTGTCCCAACCCGGAGGTGTTTCCCGTGACCCGCCTGCTCCTGACCGCTGCCGCCCTCTGCGCCATGGCCGTCCTCGCCCCGGCCGACGAGAAGAAGCCGGCACCGGCCGTCACCGATCTCGCCAACGACAAGGCCGACAAGATCGGCACCGAAGGCGGCAAGCCGACCCGGCCGAAGGTCATCACGTCCGAGGACGAACTGAAGACGGCCATCCCGGACGACGACACCCGCAAGCGGGTCGCCAAACTGGTGGACTTCAAGGAGCAGACGTTGCTCGTGTTCGCCTGGCAGGGCTCGGGCGGGGACAAACTGGACTTCGTGGTGCTCGAGAGTTTCCCGGAGCAGATCAGGTTCACCGTCACGCCGGGCAAGACGTTCGACCTGCGTCAGCACGTCCACCTGTACGCCGTGCGGAAGAACGTCAAGTGGTCGGTCAAGTGACCCGGCCGGCGTCGGCTGGTATAACGGTTGCGGGGTGGGTTGACGCCCGCCCCGCCTCGCGTTTCCCCCCGCCCCTCCCGAGAGGACCGCACCGTGCCGCTCACCCGCCGAGACGCCCTCCGCTCCGCCGCCGGCCTCGTGGCCGTGCCGACGCTCTTCGCCGTCGCCCGCGCCGCCGACGCCCCGAAGGAGTTCACCCTGCCGAAGTTGCCCTACGCCTCCGACGCGCTCGAGCCGAGCATCGACAAGGAGACGATGGAGACTCACCACGGCAAGCACCACCAGGCGTACGTGACCAACCTGAATAAGGCCCTCAAGGACGACGCCCCCGACTGGGTGGGCAAGCCGCTCGAAGACATACTGGCCAACCTGAAAAAGCTGCCTGAGAAGGCACAGGCGGCCGTGCGGAACAACGGCGGCGGGCACTGGAACCACACCTTCTTCTGGGAGATCATGACCCCGGCGGCCAAGAGCGGCGCCCCGAAGGGCGACCTGCTGAAGGCCATCGAGGCGGCGTTCAAGAGCGTCGACGACTTCAAGAAGGGGTTCGGCGAGGCGGCGGTGAAGCGGTTCGGCAGCGGGTGGGCGTGGCTGGTGAAAACGCCCGACGGCAAGCTGACGATCAGCAGCAGCCCGAACCAGGACAACCCGCTGATGGACGCCAGTGGCACCCCCGTCCTGGGCGTGGACGTGTGGGAGCACGCGTACTACCTGAAGTACAAGAACCTGCGGGCGAAGTACGTCGAGGAGTGGTGGAAGGTGGTCAACTGGGACGCCGTGGCCGAGCGGTTCGCGGCCAAGAAATAAGCCGACGCGCCGCGACTGTGAGGGAACGGGAGTTGAATCACCCGCTCCCTCGCGGTCGCGGCTCGTGAGACACTTCGGAGGATCCCATGCTCACTCTCGCCGTCGCCGCCGCCATCACCGCCCAGTGCTCACAGCCGCCGCTCAAGTACCTGCGGTGGGAGGGCGAGATCCGCGGCATCGAGAAGCGGCTGGCCGACAAGCCGCCGGCGAAGGGCGGGGTGGTGTTCGCCGGCAGTTCGTCGATTCGGTTGTGGGATGTGGCGAAATCGTTCCCCGACTTGCCGGCCGCGAACGTCGGCTTCGGCGGGTCTCAGATCCCGGACTGCGCCTTCTTCGTCAACCGGCTGGTGGTGCCGCTCGAACCGAAGACGATCGTCTTCTACGCCGGGGACAACGACATCAGCGGCGGTTGCACCCCCGACCAGGTGCGTGACGACTTCGCCGCGTTCGCCGCAGCCGTTCATGCCAAGCTGCCGAAGTGTCGCGTGCTGTTCCTGTCGGTCAAGCCGAGCGGCAGCCGGTGGAAGCTGTACGAGAAGCAGCAGAAGGCGAACGGACTCGTGAAGGAGCTGTGCGGGAAGGACGACCGCCTGGGGTACGTGGACGTCGGCGGTTGCCTGCTCGGGTCAGACTGCAAGCCCGACCCCGAGTTGTACGTGAAGGACCAACTGCACCTGTCGCCGAAGGGCTACGAGAAGTGGACCGCGGTGCTGAAGGAACACCTCAAGTGACGCCCCGTTTCGTCCGTCTGCCGTCCGGCATCCTGGCCGCCGACACGGCCGTCGTGACGGCCGACGTCCGCGCCGCAGCGGGAGTGAACGTGTGGTTCGGGGCGGTGGTGCGGGGTGACGTTGCGCCGATCACACTCGGCGAGAACGTCAACCTGCAAGACGGGGTCATCGTCCACTGCGACTACGACACCCCTCTGGTGATCGAGGCCGGGGTGGTCGCCGGTCACGCCGCGGTGCTGCACGGCGTGCGGATCGGGCCCGACACGCTGGTCGGAATCGGGGCGAAGATTCTCAGCGGGTGCGACGTGGGGGCGGGGTGTGTGATCGCGGCCGGAACGGTGCTGGCGCCGAACACGGTGGTGCCGCCGCGGAGTGTGGTGATGGGCGTGCCGGGCAAGGTGGTGCGAGAGTCGACCGACGAAGAGGTGGAGCGGACGCGGTCGATCTGCCGGCGGTATCGGCTGTTGACCGAGCGGTATCTGGTGGGGGAAGTGTGAGGAACCGACCCCGGCGGGGTCGGCCCCAGCTCAGGCTGTCACTTGTAGTCTTTGAGCAGCGGTTCGAGTTTGTCGAGCAGGACGTTGGCCGACAGCTTGGCGGCGTCCAGGGCGGCCGCGTCTTTCGCATCCTTGAAGGTCGCCGCCTTATCGTTGATCTGCTTGACCAGGCTATCGGCCTCGTCCTTGACCTCCTTCAGTTTGACGACGGCGAGCACCTTTGTGGCGTCGTCCATCGTGTTCTTCTCGTCCGTGGCGATCTTCGCCTTCAGCTTGTCGAGTGAGGCCTTGAGCGGGTCGAGCCGCTTGTTGATCTCGCCGGCGGCCACCTTCCCCTTGTCGCCCGAATCCTTCGCCGGGTCCCCCTTGCCGGTGGGTTGGCCGCCCTTGCCGGTGCCGCCGCTGCCAGTCGCACCGCCGCCGGTGGTGGGGGTCGGCCCGCAACCGACCGCAAACACCCCTAGCCCGACTACGCCCGCAACCGCCGCCACCCGAAGCGTCCGCATGTTCTGTCTCCCGACGTGAAGGGACTCGTGTGTACCGATGCCGACGAGAGAGGATTTATTCCTGGCATTTTATGACCGCCGCTCGATCCAGCCGCCGCCGAGCACCCGCGTGCCGTGGTAGAACGTCACCGCCTGCCCCGGCGTGACGGCCGACTGCGGCTCGGCGAACAGCACCACCGCCCCGCCGTCCGCGGTGGCCGTCACGGTGGCATCACTACCGGCATGGCGGTAGCGGATCTTCGCGGTGCAAGGCAGGGGCACCCCTGGGGGGTCGATCAGCCAGTTCACCCGACTCGCCTCCAGCCCCGTCGAAAACAGGTCTTCGGCGTCCCCGACGACCACCTCGTTCGTGGCCGGGATCACCTCCAGCACGAACCGCTTGCTCCCGGTGGCGATGCCCAGCCCCTTCCGCTGGCCGATGGTGAAGCGGTCGATGCCGTCGTGTTCGCCGAGCACCGTGCCGTCCTTGTCGCGGATGACGCCGGCCGTCACCGCCTCCGGCCGCCGCTTCCGCACCACGTCGGTGTGGTTGCCGCTCGGCACGAAGCAGATTTCGACGCTGTCCGGCTTGGCCGCCACGCTCGTCAGTCCCGCCTCCGCGGCGAACGCCCGGATTTGCGGCTTGGTGTACCCACCCACCGGGAACAGCAGGTGCGGCAGCACGTCCCGCTTGATGCCGTGCAGGACGTAGCTCTGGTCCTTGTCGCCGTCGATGCCCTTGTGCAGTTCCGGGCCGCTCGCCCCATTCAACACCTGGGCGTAGTGCCCGGTCGCGATGAAGTCGCACCCGAGTTGCTGGCCGAACGCCCACAACTGCCCGAATTTCAGCCAGTTGTTGCACACCACGCACGGGTTCGGGGTGCGCCCCTTCAGGTACTCGTCGGCGAAGTAGTCGATGATCTGGTTGAACTCGCGCTCGAAGTTCAGCGCGTAGAACGGCAGGTCCAACTTGTCGGCCACACGGCGGGCGTCGTTGGCGTCGATGGCCGAGCAGCACCCCTTCTTATTGTCCGGGCGGTGGTCGATCTCCTCCGTGTGCGTGCCGGTCCGCATGAACAGGCCGATCACCTCGTACCCCTGCTTTTTTAGCAGGACGGCCGAGGCCGAACTGTCCACCCCGCCACTCATCGCCAGCACCACCCGCCGCCCGCTCATGGGTTCTCCCGTCTCGAGTTGGAACTATTGTAGCTCCGCGCCGGCTCGCTACACTTGCGACACTCCGTCCGCCGTTGGAGTTCACCGCGTTGGCCCGTCAAATCGCCGCCGTCGCACTGCTGGTGCTCGCGCTCCCCGCCTTCTCACAGGAGAAGAAGCCGCTGCGGTGGGGAATGGACCCGATCGGCGGTGCCCCATACGTGTACGACAACAACACGAAGGGCTTCGAGGTGGAACTGGCCGCCCTCCTGGCGGAGAAACTTGGCCGCACCAGTCAGCCCGAAAAGGGGCCGTGGGACAAACTGCCGGACATGTTGAAGAAGGGGGACCTGGACCTCGTGCTGAACGGGTATGAGTTCTCCGAGCAGTTCAAGTCGCAGGCGAGTATCCCGTATTACATCTACCGGCTGACGGCGACCGTGCGGGCGGACGCCGCCGTTCGCACCTGGGACGACCTGAAAGGGAAGAAGGTGGGCGTGCTGGGCGGGTCTGCGGCGGAACGATACCTGGAGGTGCTGAAGAAGCAGTTCGACGGCGACCTGGAGATCGAAGCTTACGAAGACGTGGCGAACACATTCAAGCTGGTCGGCACCGGCCGGCTGGACGCGACCGTGCAGGACAACCCGGCGAGCGCGTTCTACGTGGCCGAGGACGCCAAGAGGGAGAAGAAACTTCGGCTGTTGGCCGAGACTCGCGGGCAGGGGTTCTACGTCATCCTCACGCGGGCGGAAGACGCCGCCTTCCGCGAACAGGTGAACGCCGCCCTCGCCGCCGGCATCGAGGACGGGTCGGTGGCGGCCGTCTACCGCAAATACGGGTTGTGGAATGACGACCAGGAACGACTCAGCCACTGGCGGACGCGTCGGTGGGCGGAGCAGCAGTTGACGGACGAGCAGCAGTTGACGGGCACCTCCCCCATCGACTGGGCCGACGCGCTGAAGTTGCTCGGCTACGGCGCGCTCATGACGGTCTTCCTGGCCGTCGTCGCGATGCCCCTGGCCACCCTCCTCGGGCTGGGGATCGCGGCCGGCCGGCTGTACGCCCCGCGGCCGGTGGGGTGGGTGCTCACGGCTTACGTCGAGGTGCTCCGGGGGACGCCGCTACTGTTGCAGTTGTGGGTGCTGTTCTACCTGCTGCCTGAGTGGATCTCCGGGTTCGCCGCCCTGCCGAAGGAGGTGGTGGGCATCCTCGGACTGGCGCTGAACTATTCGGCGAGCGAGGCCGAGCACTTCCGCGGGGCCTTCCTCAACCTGCCGCCCGGCCAGCGGGAGGCGGCGGAATCGTTGGGCATGTCCCGGTGGTCGGTCTTCGCCCGCGTCCTCACCCCGCAGGCGTTCCGCGCCGCCCTGCCGTCGGTGACGAATGACTTCATCGCCCTGTTCAAGGACACGGCCGTCTGCTCGGTGATCGCGGTGATGGAACTGACGAAGCAGTACAACACCCTTTACAACAACCACCGCGACAGCATCCTCACCCTCGCCGTCATCACCGGCGGGCTGTACCTGCTCATGAGCTATCCGCTGGCCATCGTCGCCCGGCGGATGGAGCGGCACTTCCGCAAGGGGGAGCGGTGATCGTCATCCGAGACCTCGTCAAATCCTTCGGCCCGGTCCGTGTGCTGGACGGGGCCACGCTGACGGCCGCGCCGGGGCAGCTCACCGCCCTCGTCGGGCCGTCCGGCGGAGGGAAGAGTACGCTCTTGCGTTGCATCAACGGGCTGGAGCAGTTCCAGGGCGGGACGATCGAGGCGTTCGGGCACACCCTCGTCGGCGGGCAGGCCGTCCACCAGACCACCCTCCAGAAGTTGCGGCGGACGGTCGGTATGGTGTTCCAGCAGTTCAACCTGTTCCCGCACATGACGGCCTTGCAAAACGTGATGAGCGGGCCGG
>CAYMHO010000049.1:0-28084 GCA_964390195.1 uncultured Fimbriiglobus sp.
CCGACGGGCCGGCGGCGGGCGGCTCGGTGTCGGCGGTTGGGGCGGGGGCGGGGGTGGGGGAGCGGTGGCGAGTATTTCCTCCCACGACTTCGACGCCACCCCACGCGCCGCCGGCGGGGTGGGGACCGGCACCGGCGGTGGGGGTGGGAGCACCGGCGGAACTGCGGCCGGTGACGGGGCCGGGGGTGGCGGTGCCGCGGTCGGCCGCGGGGCCGCCACCGCAGGGGCGGGCGGGGGCGACGGGCCGGCGGCCGGCTGGCCCTTCGGCACCTGCACCCAGCCGGGGCATGCCACGCACTTCACCCGCATGCCGGCGAGGAACGGGAGGAAGTCGTTCTCTCGCCCGCACTCGGGGCAGGTGACGCGGGGCATCGCGGTCTCGCTCGGGGTCGCGGATACGCTACCCGCCGGCACGGTCCGGGTCAAACGTCCGCGGACAACAGCCTGGCGCTCGCCCGCACCTGCGGGTCCGGGTCGTCGCGGCGTGGCCAGAGGAGCTGTCGTCGGTCGGGGTAATCCGTGTTGCCGATCGCCTTCACCGCCGCCTGCCGGTTGTCCCACCGCGGGTCGCGGAGGGCGGCCACCAGCCGATCACGCGCGGCCGCCGGCGGGAGTGCCGTCACCAGCCACAGCAGTTCGTGCTTGGGCATTAACCCCGGCAGGGTGAAGTACAGGTCCAGCACCCAGTCCACGTCCTCCGCCGTGACGACCGGGCGGAGGGCGTGAACGATCACCCCGCGCAGACTCCACCCGTGGGTGCGGTCGAAGCTGCGGGTGAGCAACTGACTTAACAACCCGACCGCGTCGCGGTCGCCCCAACCGGCCAGCACGCGGACGGCGGTCGCCTGGACCCCTTCCCACTTGCTCGACAACGCCGCCACCACCTCGGCCCGTTGCTCCGGCGTCGGGCGGCGGCTGGCGAACGAGCGGAGCCGTTCGGTGATCGCCTTCAAGTCGGACATCGTGGGTATCGTCGCATGGTCGGTTCGGCACGGCAACGGACACGTCCCCACCCCCGCCGGGTTCGCCCCGCTCACCCCGCTCGCGGCGGGCAGGCGCACTCCCTATCATTCCCGCATTCCGTTCCTTCCCCTGCGATCCCATATGGACCACTTCCACTACCGCGGCGGGGTGCTGCACTGCGAGGACGTGCCGGTGCCGGCACTCGCCGCCGCCTACGGCACCCCCGTGTTCGTCTACAGCACCGCCACCCTGCTGCACCACCTGGGCGAGATCCAAAAAGCCTTCGCCCCGGCGAAGCCCATCATCTGCTACTCCATCAAGGCGAACGGGAACATCCACCTGGCCCGCCTGATGGGCGAGCACGGGGCCGGGTTCGACGTGACCAGCGGGGGCGAGTTCTACCGCGCCCAGAAGGCCGGGCCGAAGGAGGCCAAGATTGTGTTCGCCGGCGTCGGCAAGACCGACGCCGAGATCAAGTACGCCCTGGAGAACGACGTCTTCCTGTTCGACGTGGAGAGCGAGGAGGAACTGCACACCATCGGCAAGATCGCGGCGGGCATGGGCAAGAAGGCCCCGGTCGCCCTGCGGGTGAACCCCGACCTGCCCCCGAAGACGCACGTCAAGACGGACACCTCCGTGAAGGGGGTGAAGTTCGGCCTGGACATCGAGACGGTGCTGGAGGCGTCGGCGAAGGTGGTCAACCACCCGGGGTTGAACCTGTGCGGGCTGCACATGCACCTGGGGTCGCCCATCCTGTCCGCCGAGCCGTACCGCCAGGGCGGGGCGAAGGCCGTCACGCTCATCGCCGAGCTGCGGAAGCAAGGGCACCACGTCACCATGCTGAACATGGGCGGCGGGTTCGGCATCAACTACCGCAAGGACGAGGCCAAGCCGGCGGGCGCGTTCGCCGACGCCATTCTTCCCGCCGTCAAAGAGACCGGCTGCCAGCTCATCCTCGAACCGGGCCGGTTCATCGTCGGCAACGCCGGCATCCTGCTGAGCAGCGTGCTGTTCGAGAAAGAGACGGGCGGGAAGAAGTACGTCATCCAGGACGCGGCGATGAACGACCTGATCCGCCCGACGCTGTACGGGTCGTACCACCGCGTCTGGCCCGTCCGACTTCCCGACGGCCTGCCCGACCGCCCGGAGGTGGACATGAGCGTGGACACGGACGTCGCCAACCCGTTCGTGGACATGCCCGGAACGACCCGCCAGCAGGTGGTCGGCCCGGTGTGCGAGAGCGGGGACTTTCTGGCGAAGGACCGACCGCTCCCGCCGCTCCACCGGGGCGACCTGCTGGCGGTGTTCAGCGCCGGCGCGTACGGCATGAGCATGGCTAGCAACTACAACGCCCGCTGCCGGGCGGCCGAGGTTCTCGTCACAGGCGGCACACACCGCCTGATCCGTCGCCGCGAGACGTTCGCCGATCTGGTCGCGTGTGAAGTGGATTGCACCGGCTGAACCGCCGGCGCACAATGCACACCACCCCATCCCCTCCCCGACCGGGAGGGGGTGGGTACGGCCCGCACATCCGCTACCGTCCGCACCACACTCAGGGGTGACCCGGTGAGACCCGCTGCCGCAACCGCCGTTGCCCTGACCGTGGCCCTGGTGTGGGCCGCCCCCGCCGTCGCCCAGGAGCCCGCCACCCAAACGGCCCAGGGCAAGTTCAAGCAGGCCCGCGACCTGATCGCCGACGGCAAACTGGACCTGGCGGCCCAGATGCTGCGGCAGTTCATGGACACCCCGCCGACCGACAAGGACTTCCTCGACCTGGAAGCGAAGTACGGCCCGACCGTCTTCCAGCGGCTGCTGCGGGTGGTGCAGTGGTCGGAGAACCGGGACGCGGACAAGGCGGCCAGGAAGCTGGTGGACGAGGTCATCGCCAGGTCGAACGAGGTGAACCGCAAGGTCGCCCAGAACCCGGAGCGGGTGAAGAAGTTCGTGGCCAACCTGGGGGCGTCGCCGGCGGAGAAGGACTACGCCATCGACCAGCTCATCCCGGCGGGGGCGGCGGCCGTGCCGGAGTTGGTGTCCGCCCTGCGGACCGCCCGCGAGCCGGCCCTGCGGAGCGGGGTGTTCGAGGCGATCGGCAAGCTGCCGGCCAGCGTGGTACCCGGCCTGCTCGCCGCGGTCACCCCGTCCGGCGACCTGACCGACGACATCCGGCAGGGGGTGCTGAAGGCCGTCACCGGCCGCGCCGACATCGCCCAACTGATCGACCGGGCGGAGTCCAACCCGACCCCGCTCCTGTGGTACTACGCGGCCGCCGGCGGGGTGAACCCGCAGCTGAAGGAGTCGGCCGCCGGGCTGCTCGAGGCCCTCACCGGCGGGCTGAGCCGCAAGCGGCTGGCGGAGGACGAGTTGGTGCGGTTGGCCCAGCCCTTTGTCGCCCGCAAGGCGACGTTCACCACCTTGGACGGGGCGACGAACAAGGTCACCCTGTGGGTGTGGGAGAACGGGCTGAAGGCGGTGGCGGTCGACGCCGCCGAGGCCAACGAGTACCTGGCGCTCAAGTACCTGCGGTGGGCGGTGAAGGTGAACCCGAAGGCGGAGGCGGCGCAACTGGCGTTCCTGGCGGTGGCCACCGAGGGGGCGGTCGAGCGGGCCGGGTTCGGGGCGGTCATCGCCGCCGACCCGGCCGTCTTCAAGCTGCTCGCCGCCGCCCCGGACACCACCCTGTCCGCCCTGCTCGATCAGGCGCTCTCGGAAGGCCGCACGGCCCTGGCCGTGGGCGTGTTGCAGGCGATGAGCGAGCGGGGGCAGAAGGACGAGTCGGGCACCGGCGGCAGCCCGTCGCCGTACGTGCGGGCGCTGAACGACAAGGACGTGCGGGTGCAGTTCGCCGCCGCCGTCGCCCTCCTGCGGAACCCCAACCCGCCCGGCCCCGGCGCCTCCGCCCGCGTGGTGGACGTCCTCCGCCGGGCGCTCGACACCGCCACCGACGGGCAGAACGCGGTCGGCCGGGTGCTCCTCGTCGACCCGATGAGCGGGCGGGGCGACCGCATCGCCGCCCTGTTCCGCGACCTGGGGTACAGTACCGAGAAGGTGACCACCGGCCGCGACCTGTTCCGCCGGGTGGCGAAGGCGTCCGACCTGGACCTGATCGTCGTCGACCGGCACGTGTCCGACCCGACCCTGACGGACGTGCTCAGCCACCTGGACGCCGACCCGAACGCCGGCCGCCGCCCGGTGCTGGTGGTGGCGTCCGCCGACAAGCCGAAGTCGCCCCCGCTCGAAACCCTGATGCTGCGGATGGCCGTGCTGGTGGCCGCCACCGAGACGCCGCCGGCCCAGATCCCCCCGCCGTACGTGTACGACCCCAAGTTCCCGCCCATCCAGAAGAAGGGGCAGACGCTCGAACAGGCCATCGAGACGGCCCGCTGGAACCGCATCGACGAGCGGAACGCCGCCCTGGCGAACGCCGCCGCCGCCCGCCTGAAGCGGCTGCAGCGGCTGGTGGACGCGGCCGACCTGCCCGCCTCGTTGCCCCTGGCCGAGCGGATGGAGGTCCGCCTGCCGCAGCTCACCTACGGGGTGCTGCTGGCCGAGCACGGGGTGAGCGGGCCGAACCCGCCCCGCCCGAAGCCGATCGACCTCGACCCGACCGCCCTCGCCGCCGGCACCGGCAGCAAGGACGAGCAGAGCGACCGCTCCGCCGCCCCGCCCGACCCGTACCTGGTGTACACCGACCTGTCCCAGCTCATCCGCTCGCAGCAGAAGTTGACCGAGGCGGTGTCCAAGATCACTGACACCGGCAAGATGGGCCGGCTGATCGAGCAGGTCGAGGGGCAGTTGGACGCCGACAGCCGCAAGCGGGCGGAGGGGCTGCTGCCGCGGATCATGCCGGCCGCTTTCGTCCTGGAGGCCGCCGAGTACCGCGACCGCGAGTTGGAGGCCCAGGTGGCCAAACAGACGAAGGCGTTCAAACGGGTGGCGGTCATCCCCGAGCCGTTCGGCCCGACCGGGCTGGGCGAGGACCTGAGGCGGGTGGTGGCCGACCCGGCCGCCCGCCCGCGGACGGACGCCGAGAAGCAGGCGAACGCCCGCACGGCCGCCGCGTACCTGGCGCAGATCGCCCAGGGGGCCGTCCGCGGGTACACCGTCAGCGACGCCGCCCAGGCGGACATGCGGACCGCCCTGGCGTCCGACGACCTGGCCGTGCCGCTCGTCGCCGGGCTGGCCAGGTTGGGGTCGGGTGACACCCAATCGGCGCTGGTGCGGCTGGCCGGCACGCCCGGCCGTCCGGAGGCGATCCGCGTCCAGGCGGCCGACGCCGCCGCCCGGCACATCCAGGCGTTCGGCAAGAACACGAACGCCGCCGCCGCACAACTGGTGGCCCCCGCCGCGGCCGAGGAGAAGGACGCGGTGCTGAAGGGCAAGCTGGCCGTCCTCGCCCGGCTGGTGGCCGACAAGCCGACCGACCTGGGTGCGGCGGTCAGCGACTTCGCCCCGCCGGTGCGGGTGCCGACCCCGCCGATGCCGCCGAAGGACCCGAAAGAGCCGAAGAAGGACGAGCCGAAGCCGGAGAAGTGAGAGGGAGAGGCCTCTCGCCCCCACAGCTCCCGGTTTGCCGCGAGGCAACGTCGAGCGCGTGAAGCTCACGCGCACGGCGTTGCCTCGCGGCAAACCGTTTCACCTTCCCCCACCTCCTCCCTCGCCCCCAGGTCGTTCCGTAGCCTACCCCCGCACCCCACGGGCGGACCGATGAGCGACTCCCTGTTCCTGTACTACGAGACGGAGCTGAACTACATCCGCAAGCTGGCCGGGGAGTTCGCCGCCAAGTACCCGGCGGCCGCCGCCCGCCTGCAACTGGAGCCGAACCGCTCGGCCGACCCGCACGTCGAACGGCTGATCGAGAGTTTCGCCCTGCTGTCCGCCCGCGTGCGGCACAAGATCGACGACGAGTTCCCCGAACTGACCGACGCCCTGCTCGGGGTGGTGTACCCGCACGCCCTGGCCCCGGTGCCGTCCATGTCGGTGGTGCAGTTCGACCTGGCCCCGGCCAGTGGCACCCCCGAGGGGGTGGAGGTGAAGGCGAACAGCCCGCTGCACACCCGCCGGGTGGGGGACGTGCCGTGCAAGTACCGCACCTGCTACCCGCTCAAGCTGTGGCCGATCCGGGTGGAGCAGGCGAAGCTGCACCCGCCGCCGTTCCCGTCCGGGCTGAACCCGCCGGCCGAGGCCGACGCCGCCCTGCGGCTGAAGCTGACCGTCACCGGCGAGTTGACCCTCGACAAGATGACGTTCGCCTCCCTGCGGTTCCACCTGCTCGGACCGGACGCGCTCACCGCCCCGCTGTACGACCTGCTGTTCAACCACGCCGTGCAGGTGGCGGTCATCGACCCGGACCGCCCGCGGGCGGCCGCCGTCTTCCCGGCCGCCGACGTCCTCCGCCCGGTCGGGTTCGATCCGGCCGACGCCATCCTGCCGTTCGACGACAACGTGTTCCCCGGCTACCGCCTGCTCACCGAGTACTTCGCCTACGCCCCCAAGTTCCTGTTCCTCGACTTGGGCGGGTGGGAGGAGGTGCGGCGGGTGGTCACCCCGACGCGGTCCGTCGAAGTCATCATCTTCCTCAACCGCACGCACCCGCAACTGGAGCAGCGGCTGACCCCGGACATGTTCCGCCTCGGCTGCACCCCGGCGGTCAACCTGTTCGAGCAGACGAGCGAGCCGATCGCCCTCACCCACACGCGGTCCGAGTACCGGCTGGTGCCGGACGTCGGCCAGCCGCTCGGGCACGAGGTGTTCCGCATCGACCGGGTGACGGCCGCCGGGAAGAGCGGGTCGGACCGCGAGTACAAGCCGTTCTTCCGCTTCCGCCACGGGGCCGACCGGCACACGGCCACCGCCTTCTGGTACGCCAGCCGCCGCCCGGCCACCGCCCCGGACGACCGCGGGCAGGACGTGTTCCTGCACTTCGCCGACACCAACTTCAACCCGTACACCGCCGCCACCGACGAGGCGGTGGTGGTTCGCACCCTGTGTACCAACCGCGACCTGCCGGCCCGGTTGCCCCGCGACGGCGACGCGGTGCGGATGACCCCGGCGTTCGCCAGCACCGGGGCGACGGTGCGGTGCGTCCGCAACCCGACCCCGCCCCTCCGCCCGCCGGCCCCGCGGGGGCGGTACTGGCACCTGGTGAGTCACCTGAACCTGAACCACCTGCCGTTCACGGCGGACGGCAGCGGGCTGGAGGCGCTCAAGGGGCTGCTCGGGCTGTACGACTGGACCGACGCGGCGGCCGACCCGCACGCCGCCGCACAAGCCCGCCAGGCGATCGACGGGCTGGTCGGGGTGAAGGGCGAACGGGCGGTGGCGTGGGTGGGGGGCGAGACGGGCGGGATGGTGCGGGGGACGAAGGTGACGGTCGAGCTGGACGAGACGAAGTTCGTCGGCGGCAGCGGGGTGCTGTTCGCGGCGGTGCTGGAGCGGTTCATCGCCCTGACCGCGTCGGTCAACTCGTTCACCCAACTGGTGGCCCGCTTCCGCCAGCGGGACGGGGTGCTGAAGGCGTGGCCGCCCCGTGCCGGCGACAAGCCGCTGGTGTAAACTCCGGAGCGTCGCCATGACTGTCCAACAAGTCGTCACCGTGCTGGGGTTCGGGTGCGGCGGGTTGTTCTTCTTCGTCCTCGGCGGGCTGATACTCACGATCCTCCTGCTCGGCCGGGCGAACCGCCGGCGGGCCACCACCGCCGACGGGACCGTGGTCGGGTACGAGGAGACGACCACCGACGACTGCCCCCGCTACCACCCACTCGTCCGCTTCCGCGACGCGACCGGGGCGGAACACACCGCACGGGTGGACGGCGGCACGACCAAGCCGTTCGCCGTGGACCAGCCGGTGACGGTGGAGTACGACCCGGATTCCCCGCAGACGGCGTGGATCGCCGGCCACACCGCCAACCTGGGGATGTGGCTGTTCGCGGTGGTGGGACTCGTGGCGGGCGGGGGGTGTGTGCTGACGGCGGTTCTGATCTGGGCGAATAACGTCCCGGTGGAGTGACACCCGTGACCGCCGCCGAATACTGGGAAACGAGCACCGATCCGGAGGGGATGCTGGCCGCGCTCCCGAACGACTTCGGGATCGCTCGCCGTCCGGTGGTGCTGGCCGGGTTCGCCGAACGCGGCTCGCTGCCAGCCGCGCTCAGCCCGGACCTCCGACAACAGTTCCTGGCCTACGCCCGGTGGGTGTTCGGCTTGCGCTCGCGTCCGTTGCCTATCGAGCTACACCTGTTCGACCCGGCGGTGTCTTCGGCAGCGAACACGTTCGATGCCGAAGAGCGCATCCGGTTCGCCATGAGTGGGGCGAACCTCGAGTGGTGGCATTTCCTCGGCCTACTGTTGGCCGAAGCCCACGGGCGACGGGTGTTGAACCTGGATCATTCTCGCGGCTCGACAACTCGCGTCTGGCACCGCCGCCAGGCCGACGCCCTGCGGGACGCGCTCGGCAACCCGTTCGCCCCGGTGGTGTGGTCCGCGGGTTGGCGGAGCGAAACGGTTACGGCACTGGCGACCGGCATCCACTTCGACAACGCCTTCGACCGCCTGCCCATCCTGGCCGACGCGTTGGAAGAAGCCGGGTGCGACCACCCCGAGGTGCTCGCTCACTGCCGCGGCCCCGGCCCGCACGCCCGCGGTTGCTGGGTGGTCGACGCGGC
This sequence comes from uncultured Fimbriiglobus sp., assembly GCA_964390195.1. Lineage (GTDB taxonomy): Bacteria > Planctomycetota > Planctomycetia > Gemmatales > Gemmataceae > JALHQU01. Next base: position 8,628 of record CAYMHO010000049.1, read on the forward strand.
ACGGGGCAGGTGAGGCGGCCGCCCCGCATCGTAGGAGATTGCGGGGCGTCAAATTTGAGATAACCGTTGAAATCGGTCGCCTTCGGAAATACGCTAGTCTATCGTTCTGGCAGGCGCACCCGAAAACGTGTGATCTGCCGCCTCCTCAACGCCCAGAGGATTCGCCGCCCATGTTCGCCCGCCTGTTCCCGCTCGCCGCGGTTGCGTTGATCGCAATCGCGGGTGGTGCTGCTAGCGCCGCGCCCGTCCTGAACCCGGCCAACGGCCACTACTACGACGTCATCAACACCAGCCCAGGCGTGAACTGGGCCACCGCGAACACCGCAGCCAGCGCCCTCAGCTTTATGGGGGTTCAGGGCCACCTCGTCACGATCACCACCGCCCAAGAGAACCAGTTCCTGACGAGCACGTTCGGCGCGGGGGCGCTCCACTTCCACTGGACCGGAGGGCTGCAGCCGGCCGGATCGACCGAACCGGGCGGCGGGTGGTCGTGGGTGACCGGCGAGCCGTTCGCCTTCAACAACTGGTGGCCTGGGGAGCCGAACAACTCCGGCGGCATCGAAAACCGGATCATCTTCGACCATGGGACCACGGCGAACGGGAAGAGCTGGAACGACCTGCGGGATACGGCCCTCGCGTCCGGCTATGTGGTGGAGTACGACACCCCCGAACCGGTCAGCCTGGTCGTGTTCGGCTCACTCGCCCTCGCCGGTGTCGGGGTGGTCGCCCGGCGGCGTCGGCGCGAGTGACCGATGGGGGTGAGCCGCCAGGCAGGCATCTACAGCCGGACGAAATACTCGGCGCTGCCCAAGAACTGGACGGTCATCGTCTCGACCGGCAGGCCGGCGTTCAGTTGCGTGTTCCAGTCGACGAACCCCGGCGCGTCGGGCCCGCGGTGCAGGTACGCGGCGTACGCCAGCGTCACTTGATCCTGGTGGTACTCGGCGCTGTTGAGGAACAGGTGGGCCACCGCGGTGCGGTCGCCGCCGTTCTGGGCGAGCACGTTCAGCCAGTGCGACAGTTCCCCCACGGTCCCGGTCCGCCCGAGGATCTGCGCGTACAGTTGGGCGACGAAGGCGGAATCGTTGCGGCCGTACCGGTTGAAGAACTCCTCCGACCCGAAGAACTTCGCCCGCACCTCATCCCGCGACACGCCGGCCGCCAGTTGGGCCATATGGTCGTTGAACCCGCCGGCGTCGGGGTTTCGGCCGAGTTGGGTCGCGTAATACGAGATCAGCACGTTCGCACGGTACTCCGTGCTGTCCAGGAAGCCGTCGGCCACCTGGACGCGGGAGAGCGAGCCGGCGTCCAGGGCGTTCACCCAACCCGTGTACCCGCCGGCGTCGGGGTTTCGGCCGAGCACGTCTTGATACAGGTGGGTGACGAACACGGCGTTGGAAAGGGACTCCCCGACCCCCGTCGGCTCCGGCAGAACGGGGTCGGTGACGACTAGGCCGGCGGGCACTTCACGGGATTCGAGCTGTTCGACCCCGAGCCGGAATCGCCCGTTGGTGTGGGTGGTGTTGCGGGTCATGGTGTTCGTTCCGGGTGAATGTACGCCCCCAAGTCTGCGTGAGAGGTGTGGAGCGGAGGGCGAATGTGAGAGGGGCAAATGTCATGCCGCGAGAGACGCACGGGCGTGGACCGCGGGAATCGTGTGCGGAAGTGCTCTCGACGACAGTCAAACCCGGGACACAAAGCCGACCCACGCCGGTCGAAACGTTTCCACCCGACAAACATTGATCCAGGCGGACGGCGGGGGCGTGAGTCGTGACGAGGGGGGACGCCAGGAGGCTCGGTTGACGTACCGCGGGCGGGGCGGGAGGCAGTTCGGGGGACGGCACGGTGGAGCTTCCGCGGTGCGCACGCGCTCCCCGCGGGTCGCGGTGAACCACCCTCATCTCACCCGTCCACCGTCGCGCACGCGTCCCGCACCGGGGTCGGGGTGCCGACCATCTCCAGCTCGAACTTCCGCTGGCCGCGGTCGGTCGGGTACTCGCCGGTGACGCACGCCCGGCACAGCTTGTGCGGCGGGATGTCGATGCACCGGGCGAGGGCGTCGAGCGGCAGGTACCGCAGGCTGTCCGCCCCCAGGTCCTTCGCCATCGCGTCCAACTGGTCGGCCGTCGGCTCCGTCAGCCCGTGCATGAACTGCGGGGCGTACAGGTCCTTCACCTTCGCCATGTCGATGCCGTAGAAGCACGGGGCGACGATCGGCGGGCAGGCCACCCGCACGTGGATCTCGCTCACCTCGCCCACGTCCCGCAGGAAGCCGAGCAGCGTTTTCAGCGTCGTCCCGCGGACGATGCTGTCTTCCACCAGGAAGATCCGCTTGCCCTTGAGCACCTGCCGGAGCGGGGTGAACTTCAGCCGCACCTTGTCCGCCCGGTTGCCGGCCTCGATGAACGTCCGCCCGACGTACCGGTTGCGGATCAGCCCTTCCAGGCTGCGGACGCCCAGGCGGTAGGCCATCGCGTCGGCGGCCGCCTTGCTGGTGTCAGGCACCGGCACCACGATGGTGTTCTCGTCGATCGGCACGCCGCTGTGCAACTCCTGCTCGGCCAGCTCCTCCCCCAACTTGGACCGCGACAGGTACACGCTCTTGTCGTCCAGGGTGCTGGCCACGTTGGCGAAGTACACCCACTCGAAGAAGCAGTGCTTGGGCGTCCGCCGCTCGGCGTACCGGCGTTTGGTCACCTTCCCGTCGGCGACGAGGAGCATCTCGCCCGGCTCGAGGGAGACGATCTCGTCCTCGTCGAACCCGAGGTTCAACAGCGGCACGCTCTCACTCGCCGCGGCGAAGACGGGGCCGTCCACCGCGTAGCAGAGGGGCCGCAGGCCGAGCGGGTCTCGCAGGACGACCATCTCGCCGAGGGCGTTCAGGAACACCAGGTTGAACGCCCCGTCCAGCCGGTTGGCGACGCTCTGGAACACCTCGAACAGGTCGGGCTTCTTCTCCTTCTGCATCTCCCGGCTGAGCAGGTGGAGGATGACCTCGGTGTCGTTGTCGCGGGTCAGGTGGTAGTCGGAGTCGGTGAGCAGTTCGGCCTTCAGCTCCTCGAAGTTGGCCAGGTTGCCGTTGAACGCGAACGCGAACCACTTCCACTTGCACCCGTGCACCTGCTCGAACGGCTGGGCGTAGCTCTTGCCGGTCGGCCCGCTGGTGGCGTACCGGGTGTGCCCGATGACCGCCCGCCCGGCGTACTCTTCCAGGATGCTGGCGAACTTGTGCGGGCGGCTCATGCTGAACGCCTCGGCCACCGTGCCCACGTCCTTGTGGGTGTCGAGCAGTTGCTCGCGGCCGGGCTTGTACGACGCCATGCCCGCGGCCAGTTGCCCGCGGTTCTGCAGGTCCATCAGCATCCGCGGCATCAGCCGGGTCACTTCGTCCGGGTCGCCGGTCCACACCTTCGCCTTGTCGCCGTTCGCCAGGTGGTAAAGGGCGGCGATGCCGCACTCGTGCCGGAGTTCGTCCATGTGGCTCTGTTGGGGTGGCGGGAGAGGAGCCGGTGGGAATCGATATCGGGTGCGAGTCTACGGGAATGATAGCCCGGCGGTGGGCGGGAGGAAGGAAAAATGGGCCGACCCGCGGGGATGCGCCACGGGTGCGGAAGATTCCGACGGCAGCCGAACGGGCGAGTACAAATGCGACAACCGGCGGCGACGGAACACCGTCGGACCTCAGTGGTGAACCGGCGGCGTGAGCCGCCCGGGTTCAACTGCCCCGTGGTTCACCCCCCCCCCAGGCGGCTCACGCCGCCGGTTCACCCAGACTTGGAGCCATCTCATGCGAACCCTGTTCACCCTGCTGCTGACGGCCGGACTCGGCCTCGCCGCCGACAAGCCGATGGCCGACCCCGCCCCGCTGGAGGCGACCATCGAGGGCACCGCCAAGTACCCCCTCGACCTGGGCGGGAAGACGGCCGACGAGTTCGCCAAAGCCCTGAAGGGGGAGAGGGTGCCGCCGGCCCCGAAGGTGGACCTGAAGCTGGTGCTGAAGAACACCGGCAAGGAGGACGTGCAGGTGTGGACGAGCGGCGACCCGGTGACGATCACCTACACGCTGACCGGCAAAGGCGCGGCGTCGGCCAAGCCGATGCTGGCGTTCACCACCGACTTCCGGCTGCCGAAGGCGGTGACGGTGGCGGCGGGCAAGACGGTCGAGTTGCCCATCAAGTCGCTCACCGGCGGGTTCCGCGGGGCGAGCGAGTTCAGCTACTGGACGCAGCCGGGCGAGTACGAACTGGTGGCCACCCTGAACACGGGGGTGTCGCCCAGGCCGAAGGGGGCGGACGACGCCGGCGACGGGTTCGGCAAGGTGCAGGTGGCCAGCAAGGCGTTCAAGATCACCGTCGAAGAGAAGAAGTAGTGGAACCGGGAACGCAGTGACCGGGAGGGCGACAAACCCACCCGGTCACTGCGTTCCTGGTTCTATGTTGAACACACCTGCCCCGTCCGCCGCGTACCCCGCCTCATGCTGCGATACTGGTACTACCTCGTCCCGCCGCTCTACCTGGCCGTCATTCTGCTGATGCAACCGGCCGACCGGCCGGTGATGATCGCCGCCGAGCACCCGCCGGCGGGCTACCCGCTCAAGCTGTCGTTCGCCCGCTGGCTGACCGACGACTGCGACACCCTGGCGTACGCCATCCGCGCGGAGAACGCCGCCCGCGGGCGGAAGGCCGGGGTGGTCCGCCCCGACTGGTTCAGCAAGGCCACCGGGTTCCGCGCCTACGGGCACTTCGACGCCGACAAGTACGAGGAGCGGGTGGCCCCCTACGAGCCGGCCTCGACCGTCACCGAGCAGGGGTTCGAGGAGCTGTTGCAACGGCCGGGGCGGTTCCGCGACCGCTACTTCCTGGAGTACCCGCCGCTGGCCCTGTGGCTGTTCCGCCTGGGGCTGATCGGGGCACCGGGCGACGGCCCGCCGGACGTCCACCCGGCCCTCCTGGACGAACTCCAGTTCTGCGTCGGCTGCCACCCGCCGCGGGCCGACCACCCCGGCGAGGTGGTGCAGTACGCCCGCTTCCGCCACGCCCTCCGCGTCTACGCGGTGCTGATGACGCTCGCCCAACTCGGGCTGATGCTGCTGCTCGACTTCGGCTTCCCGCGGCCGTGCCCCACCTGGCTGCTGGTGCTGCCGGGCTTCCTGTACTTCACCCCGTGCCGGTTCGACATCCTGCCGGCGATGCTGGTGATGGCGAGCGTCCTGGCGGCGGACAAACGGAAGGTCGCCGTCGCCGGCCTGTGCCTGGGGCTGGCGGTGGCGCTGAAGATGTACCCGCTGGTGCTCGCGCCGATCTTGCTCCGGTTCTCCGCCCGCAGTTGGAAGGACGCGATCGTCTGGTGCGCGTGTGCGGCCGTGCCGGTGGTGGTCAGCTACGGGGTGATGTGGTGGACCGACGGCGTCGAGGGGGCGACGGTCCCGTTCCTGTTCCAACTCGCCCGCGACCCGGAGATGGAGTGGTGCTTCTACGGGCGGTTCATCCCGCCGGCGTTCTCGGCCAAAACCGCCTCCGCGTCGCTGGTCCGCACGTTCATCCCGTTCGCCGTGTCGGTGACCCTGTCGCTCCGCCGACCGCCGGACGTGCACAGCCTGCTGCGGCGGTGTGCCATCGCCCTGATCGTGTTCATGACGCTGTCGGTGTTCTTCTCCCCGCAGTGGTGGCAGTGGCTGGCGGTGCTGCTGGTGCCGCTGGCCGGCCGCCACCGCTGGCTGCTGCCCGTGTGGGTGGCCCTGGATTTGTGGACGTACCTGCACTTCCCGGTGCTGTTCGACAGCATCGCCGGCGGTGCCTTCGGCGACTCGGTGGACTGGGTGCGGGACGCCCACGTGCTGGTGCGGGCGATGCTCTGGTTCGCGGTGGCGGCCGTGTTCGCGTGGGTGGAGGTGCGGGCCGGGTCCACTCCCCCACAACAGGGCGAGTGAAACGGCTCCCAGGAATTCCCTGCCCGCTGTAGCCGGCCTCTGTGAGGCCGGTCGGACCGGAGTCACAGACCCCGGCTACAAACCGACCCGGCAAATGATTCCTGGACGGAGTATGACGGGGTGGTTGCCCTGCGGAGACTGGACACGATCGCAGGTCGGGCTTTCAGTATGGCGGGAGTAACCGGCGAAAGGCGTGAACCAGCACCACCAAGAAGAACACCAAGTTGCGGAACGGGATGGCCCACCATGCGAGCGGCACCGCCGGCTGTGGCGACTTCCGCCATTTCCCTTCGGCGAGCTTCCGGCCCAACTTCTCCATCCACGCCACCGACCGCGGCCAGTCGGCCCAGCGGTCGAGCCACTCCTTCGGGATGCCCGCCTTGCCGAGGCGAGCGCCGACCAGTGCCCCGGTGATCGCCGCCACCGTGTCGGTGTCGCCGCCCAGTCGGATGACCGATTCGACCGCCGTGCGGTAGTCGTCGGGGTGCTTCAGGAAGGCGTAGATGGCGACCGGCACCGTGTGGGCAATGTACCCGGTGACGCCGCGGGTCAGCTTCAACTCCGCCGCGAACTCGGCAACGGACTTGTTGGCGTCACACGCGGTCGCCATCGCCTTGAGATTCCTTCCGATGTCACTCGACAGGATGCCGAAATCCAACCGGAACCTGTCCAGGAACTGGTTCGGGTCAAGCGGTTGATTACGGTCACGAGAAGCACATCTTGCCGCGGCGCGCACTGCGAACGTACCCAACACCGCCTGTTCATCCTCATGGGTGAGCAGCGTAGAGTCGCCGAGCCACGGACGGAACGGGGTGTCGTAGGTGCATTCCAAGTGATCTGGCTCGTTTGGGCAACCGTCGGCCGCGAACAGGATCGTCGCCCGCATCGCCGGGCCGTTGCCCGCCGATTTCACCCCGCTCTTGTGCGACGGCCACCCCAGCCACAGCTTCACGCAGGCCTTCAACGTCGCCTTGCCGATGCCCGCCGGCCCGGCCAGGAACCACCACCGCAGCCGCCACGCCAGCGACCGCCGGAAGCGGTAACGATCCCCGCCGCTTCGCAATAGGGCCTGAGCCGTCATGCAGGCGTGTTCGGTGTCGTCCGACCCCATGCCGTAGCCGAACACGAACCGCGGGCGGTCGAGGTGGGGGAACAGCTTCGCCACCCGCCGGGCCGACAGGTTCTCCATCGGCAGGCCCATCATGTCGCCGATCGCCTGCCCGAGCAGACAACCGACCACCGCGTCCGGATCGAGGGGCGGAAGGTCAGACAAGTTCCACCTTCGGCGTGACGGCGTTCTTGGCGATGAGGGCCGGCCAGTAGGCGAACACCTCCCGCACGGCGGCGCGGCCGGTGGTGTAGCCGGTGGTGCCGGGGTAGCCGCTCGTCACAAGTGGGGCGAACTCCTTCGTGAACCGCTCGACCGCCGCCTTGTTCGCGTCCCGCACGGCCACGCGGAGGACCACTTCGGGCGGGTCGGCGGTGGGAAGCACTCCCGGCACGCAGTCGCCTGCACCCAGCACCTCGACGTAGCTGTGGGCGAACGTGTAGCCGGCCTGCTTCAGCCGCTCCAACATGATGCGACCGCTGTGACGAGCCTTCGCCACCGCGTTCGGGCCGGGAATCACCAGCGTGCCGGCGGCCGTCCACCCGTCGCGGTAGGCGATGCTCACCTTGTAGCTGTCGCTCGCCGGGTGGCCCTTCGCCCCGACGCACTTCACCACGTCCGGCCCCGCCTGGGTGAAAGTCGGCGTGGTGAAATCGGCGACCACGTCGGGCGTGAAGTACCGGGCCGGGTCGGCCACCTCGTACAGCAGTTGCTCGACGACCGTCTCCAGGTTCACCGCCCCGCCCGTGCCGGGCGGTTTGCTGATGGTGAACGTGCCGTCCGCCGCGATGTCCACGAACGGGTAACCCACCGTCTCCAGGCCGGTGGTCTCGTCGGCATTCACCCACAGCCCGCCGGTCGCCTGTGCCCCGCACTCGATCAGGTGCCCGGCCACCGTGCCGGCACACAGGCGGTGCCAGTCGTCGTGCGGCCAGCCGAACTCGTGCAGGCACGGGCCGATGGTCAGGCACGCGTCGGCCACCCGGCCGGTGACGACGATGCTCGCGCCGAGCTTCAGCGCTTCCGCGATCGGAGCCGAACCGAGGTAGGCGTTCGCGCTCACCACCCGCGACCGCACGGCCGAAAGTGGTTCGCCGGTGTCGAGGTGGTTGAACGTGTGTCCGGCCGCGATCAGGTCATCGAGCTTCGGCAACAGGTCGTCCCCGCTGACCACGCCGACGGTGCGATCGGTGATGCCCGCCTTCGCTAACGTCTCCTTCGCTGCCTTGCCGCACGCGGTCGGGTTCATGCCGCCGGCGTTGGTAATCACCTTCAGCGTCGGCTGCTTCTTCAACTGCGGGGCGAGTTTGCCCAGCACGTCGATGAAGTCGGTGGCGTACCCGGCGGTCGCGTCCCGCTGGCGGAGCAACGCCAGGATCGACATGGTGAGTTCGGCGAGGTACTCGAGCGTCAGGTAGTCCAAGTTGCCGGCCTCGGCCAGCCGCACCGGGGCGTCCGGGCTGTCGCCCCAGAACCCGCACCCGTTGCCGATTCGGACGGCGTTCATGAATTCGGCCTCATCGCGGGGGAGGGGTATCGCACCGGGCACCGGTTGGTTTACAATGCCGGCCGCTCCGGCGGACCGACTCGCCCCGCCGGAGAGTTCATTCTCTCCACCCATCTTCGGGAATCGTCATGCCTCGTCCGCCCTCTCGCCGCGGGTTCACGCTCATCGAGTTGCTCGTCGTCATCGCCATCATCGCCATCCTGATCGGGTTACTCCTGCCGGCCGTGCAGAAGGTGCGGGAGGCGGCCGCGCGGATGAAGTGCAGCAACAACCTGAAGCAGATCGGCCTGGCCGCGCACAACTACCACGACCAGTTCGGCAAACTGCCCAACGCGTACGACGCCCGCACCGGGCTGAGCTGGCACGTGCTGGTTCTGCCGTTCATCGAGCAGGAGAACCTGTACCGCCTGTTCGACATGACCAACACGAGCGTCAGCCACGCCATCACCGGGCGGAACAACCCGCACGGGCTGGTGCGGGTGAACACCTACCAGTGCCCGTCGTCGCCGGTGCTGAACCAACTGTTCGGCGCCCCGCACAACACGAACGGCGCGTCGGATTACATCCCGAGCGGGTCGGGGAACGCGGCGGTGGTGCCGCACTACTACGGGGTGAACGGCCCGCGGGGCACCAACCCGACCAGCGGGGCGGCGTACCCGACCGGCACGGCCACCCACGAGGGGGTGCCGGCGGCCACCAGCGGCATGTTCCAGCGGGACGGCAACATCACCCTGGTGGGGGTGACCGACGGCACCTCGAACACCATGATGGTGGCCGAGATGTCGTGGATGTCGAGCACCTTCGGCACCCGCTACCGGACGTGGACGCGGGGCGGGGAGGAGTACGCCGGGGTGGTGGCCGGGCGGCCGGCGTTCGTGGTGAGCGGGCGGAACGTGACCAACCCGATCAACGCCATGCAGACGGCCAACCTGATCGCCCCGTACAACGACGTGCCGTTCGGCAGCCAGCACACCGGCGGGATGAACGCCTGCTTCGGCGACGGGTCGGTGCGGTTCATCCGCCAGGCGGTGAGCATGACCACCTACCGCGCGCTCGCCAGCCGGGACGGCGGCGAGGTGCTGGCCAACGACTACTAACCCACCCCGGAGGCGGGATCATGCGCCGCACGCTGATGGCGGCCGGGGTGCTGTTCGCCCTGGCCGCGGCCGGCTGTTCGCCGGACGAGAAGCTGTACGACGTGTCCGGGACGGTCACGGTCCAGGGCAAGCCGGTGGCCAAGGGGCTGATCTTCTTCGACCCGGACGCCGGCGGCCCGCAGGGGTTTGCCAACATCGAAAACGGCAGGTACGACACGGCCGCCCAGGGGAAGGGGATCCGAGGCGGGAAGTACACCGTCCGCATCAACGGGTTCGACGGGAAAGAGGCGCCCGAGGCCCCGTTCGGGGCGCCCCTGTTCCCCGAGCACACGTTCAGCAAGGACCTGCCCGCCCAGGCGCAGACGTTCGACTACGACGTGCCCGGCAAGAAGGGGAAGTGACCGGGCCGCCGAGTGTAAGAGACCTCCCCCCCCGGCCCCCTCTCCGCCGCGGAGTGGGGGCCGGGGGGAGGTCTTCCTCAAACCCACTCGCCCTGTTGCGTCCGCCTTCACAAATGAGTACCCTGTGAGGATGCCGGCGGGTCTCCCCCAGCCGGCCCGCCCGACACCACTTTCATCCGTCGGGCTTTTTTCTCTCTCCGGGTCTCCCCCATGTACCGAACGGCTCCGCCCGTCCGTCGGTCGGCGTTCACGCTGATCGAACTGCTCGTCGTGATCGCCATCATCGCCATCCTCATCGGCCTCCTGCTGCCGGCCGTGCAGAAGGTCCGCGAGGCGGCCGCCCGCATGTCGTCGTCGAACAACATCAAGCAGATCGCCCTGGCCACCCACTCGGCGGCGGACAGCCGCGGGGGCGTTCTGCCGAACGCCTGGGACCAGTGGTGGAACCACCAGGGCGAGCCGGGGGCGAACCCGGGCGCCTGGCAGAACGGGGGCAACAACACGCCGTGGAAGACGCTCACCGGCGACGTGACGCTGTACTACCACCTGATGCCGTTCGTCGAGCAGGACGGGCTGTACCGGCCGGGCAACGGGCTGCAGATCTTCTCCAACTGGTCCGGGGGCATCACCGCCGCCAACCAGAACAACGTGTGGCAGGCGAAGGTGAAGACGTTCCAGGCGCCGCACGACCCGAGCAGCCAGAACTACCAGTCCATCCAGTACAGTTGGCTGGTGGGCAACGCCGCCACCGACTGGTCGGCCACCAGCTACGCGTACAACTACCAGGTGTTCGCCCGCCGCGGCTCGCCCACGTCGGACAGCCGGTACTGGCACACCGGGTACTCCGTCTCGACCATCCCGGACGGCAGCTCGCAGACCGCCCTGTTCGCCGAGAAGATGATGTACTGCACCCAGCAGAACCGCGGCAACCTGCTGTTCCACGGCGGGTGGGCGCCCAACTTCGCCCCCATGTTCAACGGCAACTCGGTCGGGGTGAAGTTCCAGATCGGCGCCCGCCCGAACAACTGCAACATGAACCTGGCCCACGCCTTCTCGGCCGGCGGCTGTCAGGTGGGGCTGGGCGACGGGTCGGTGCGGAACGTCAGCCCCGGCGTGGACACCGGGGTGTGGGCGCGGCTGGTCGACCCGGCCGACGGCCTGCCGGTCGGCGAGTTCTAAGACGGTTCCCGATCGGGCGGGACCACCCCGCCCGATCCCACCTTTCACACACCCGGAGTCATTCCGATGTGCAGGCTGTTCCGCCCGGCGGGCGGGGCGTGGGTCGTCGTTGCCGCTCTTGCCGTCGCCGTGGCCGGCTGTGGGTCGAACGAGTTCACCGGCATCAACCGCGGCGGCACCCTCGCCGGTAAGGTGACGCTCGACGGCACCCCCGTCGGCGGGGGCGAGGTGCAGGTGTACGGGGCGGACGGCAAGCACTCGGCGTCCGCCACCATCCGCAACGACGGCTCGTACTCGGTCGCCGACCCGCCCCTCGGTCCGTGTAAGATCGCCGTCGTCACCTCGGGCATCAAGGACGTGCCGCCGAAGGCGAAGACCCGCGGGCCGGTCGACTTCACCGACCCGGCGACCGGCGAGTGGCCGAATTACGTGGCCATCCCGTCGGCCTACGAGGACAAGGAGAAGTCCGGCCTGACGGCGGAGGTGAAGCCGGGCGCCAACGCCCACGACCTGCCCCTGACCAAAGGGAAGAAATGACCCCGCCGGCGGCGGTCGCCGAACTGCTCACCGGGCGGGTGCCCGCCCTCGGCCCCGGCTCGCCGAACGAGGCGGTGCGGGCGACGCTGGCGGCGTTCACCCGGCCCGGCCACCCCGAGATGGTGAAGGCGCTGCACGCGGCCCTCTGGCTGTACCACGACTTCCTGGACGAGTCGCACCAGATCAGTCAGGGGTTGCACACCCCCACCGGCAGCCTGTTGCACGCCGTCATGCACCGCCGCGAGCCGGACGCGTGGAACAGCAAGTACTGGCTGCGGCGGGTGGGCGACCACCCGGCGTACGCCGAGATCGGTGCCGCCGCGAAGGCCCTGGGGTACGGCAGCGGGGCGTGGGACCCGGTGCGGTTCGTGGACGACTGCGAGGCGGCCCGCGGGTCGGGCACCGCCCGCGAGGACCTGCTGCGGCGGGTGCAGGCGCAGGAGATCGAGTTGATCGCCGCGTGGTGCCACCGGGCGGCGGGCGACGAACCGCGGTGACGGTCGCCCCACGCCTCTCCCCGTCCGTGCTATAATCCCCTCCTGTCCGTTCGTCCGCCTCGCACCACAGCGACCCATGTTCAACCGCAACAACAACCGCCCGCCGGAACTGAAGTCCGCCCGCGAGATCGCCCTCATGCGGGAGTCGGGCAAACTGGTCGCCCGCGCGCTCAAGATCTGCCGCGACATGGCCCGGCCGGGCGTCAAGACCATCGACATCGACCGCGAGGTGGAGGCGTTCTACGCCAAACACAACGCCACCCCGCTGTTCAAGGGGTACCCCGGCAAGGTGCCCTTCCCGGCGGTCACCTGCCTGAGCGTGAACGAGCAGGTGGTGCACGGCATCCCGAACGACCGCGTGCTGAAGGACGGCGACCTGCTGAAGGTGGACACCGCCTGCCGGCTGAACGGGTGGTGCGCCGACCGGGCCATCACCATCCCGATCGGCACCGTGCGGCCGGAGCGGATGCGGCTGGTGAAGTGCGGGGAGGAGGTGCTGCAGATCGCGGTGGACGAACTCGGCCGGCGGCACTGGTGGAGCGAGGTGGCCAGCCGCATGCAGACGCACGCCGAGAAGGCCGGCTTCCGCATGGTGACGAACTACGTCGGGCACGGCATCGGGCGGACCATGCACGAGAACCCGCAGGTGCCGAACTACGTGAGCAAGGAGACCCGCAAGCAGGACTTCCGCCTGGAGCCGGGGCTGGTGCTGGCGGTCGAGCCGATGGTGAACATGGGGACGAGTGAGGTGGTGGTGCTGCGGGACCACTGGACGGTGGTGACGAGGGACGGGCTGGCGAGTGTGCACTGGGAGCACACCCTGGCCATCACCCCGACGGGGGTGCAGGTGGTGACGTCCGACGACGGGGCGTTCGACGACGACCCGACCCCGACGGCGGTGGTGGGGCAGGCGCCGACGGGGTGAAGAGACCTCACCACCCGGCCCCGTCTCCGTGTCATGGAAAGGGGTGTTCAACTCAGGAGCGTTGTTGACCTTGGGCGGAGGAGGATTCGGCGTGTTCGTCTTGAACACCCCCTCTCCATGTCATGGAGAGGGGGCCGGGGGGTGAGGTCTACGATGCACCCGGACGACCCGAACCACCGCCCGACGGTCCCTCTGCAGCCGCCGTCCGCGGCCGACGCCACCCGCACGTTCGCCGACCCGTCGTCCACCCTGCCGTTCTCGTTCGGCCCGCCCATCGTCGGCCCGGTGGACAACTGGCCGGCCGGCCTCACCCGCTACCGCCCGCTGCACCTGCTCGGCGACGGCGGCATGGGTGAGGTGTACCTGGCCCACGACGCCCAACTCGACCGGCAAGTCGCCATCAAGTTCGCCCGCCTCGGCCGCCGCCCCACCCCCGACTCGGCCGACCGCATTCTGGCCGAAGCCCGCGCCGCCGCACGCCTGCACCACCCCGGCATCTGCCCGGTGTTCGACGCCGACGTGTGCGACGGGGTGCCGTACCTGACGATGGGGTTCGTGCAGGGGCCGACTCTGGCGGCGGAGTTGAAACGCCTGGGCCCGTGCCCGCCGGCCTACGCCGCCAGGTTGATTCGATCGGTCGCCGAGGCCATGCGGTACGCCCACGAGCACGGGGTGATTCACCGCGACCTGAAGCCGGGCAACATCCTGCTGACGGCCGAGCACGAGCCGGTCGTCACCGACTTCGGACTGGCGGTGCGGCTCGACCGCGAGGGGCTGGCGGCCGGCGTCGTCAGCGGCACCCCGCACTACATGGCTCCGGAGCAAGCCGCGGGTGACGCGGCCAACATCGGCGAGCGGACGGACGTGTTCGCCCTCGGGGTGATCCTGTTCGAGATGCTCACCGGCCGGGTGCCGTTCGACGGGTCCGCCCGGTCGGTGCTGGAGCGGGTGCGGACGCAACCCGTCCCGCCGGTGCGGAAGGTGCGGAAGGACGTGCCGGCGGGGCTGGCCCGCATCGTGGCGAAGGCCACCGCCCGGCACCCGGTCGACCGGTTCGACGGAATGGGGGCGTTTGCGGAGGCGGTGACGGACTACCTCCGCACCGCCCAGGCACCGAAGAACAAGCCGGTGCGGTGGCTGTTCTGGCTGGTCGCCATCCCGACCGGGATGATGCTCGGCCTGTGCCTACTGGTGTGCGGAATTGGCCTGGTGCTGCCGGCCATCGCGAGGATGCGGGGGACGCCGCCGACAACCAGCGCCAGCCTCGACGCCGAGACCCGCAAGCGGGTGGAACTGCTGGCCGACCAAGGGCGAGAAGCGATGGTCCAGGGGTGGAACGACGAGGCGTTGGCGAAATTCGATGAAGCCCTGCGGCTTGACCCGACCAACGTGACCGTCATCAACTGGCGGGCGCTGGTGTACAGCAACGCGAACCGCCAGAACGAAGCCTTGGCCGCGTGGACCGAGTCGCTCCGGCTCGACCCCACCGACACTTACGTCCGCCGGCAACGCGCCGACCTGCTCATGGGGCTGAAGCGGTACGAGGATGCGATCGCGGACTTCGACGTGATGCTGGCGACGGCCGACACGGGAAAGGGCGGCCTGCTCGTCGATCGCGCCGAGGCCCGCTACGAACTGCGTCAGTATGCCGCCGCCGTGTCGGACCTCGATGCGGTGCTGCGAGAGGAGAAGGTCGACAATTTCTTTGGCGAGGCGGCGAACGCTCACTACCTTCGCGCGCTGACACGGAAGGCGCTCGGCGACGTGGCCGGGGCCGAGGCCGACATGGGACTGGCGAAACGAAACGCCGCCAGTCTGAGCGGCCGCCGCGAGGCACGGTTCAAGGCCGGACCGTGGGACAGCCCCCAGCCGCCCGTCCAGCCCTTCCCGCCGGGCAAATAGCTCGTCCGCCGGCTATAATCCCCGCACCTCTCCCGTGCCCCCGGCCCCGTGCCGAAAGGCCCGCACATGCCCGTCGATTTGACTCCCGTCGGCATCCCCAACCCGAAAGTGGTCCACCACCAGCTCAGCCCGGCGGGGTTGGTCGAGCACGCCGTCAGGCGGCAGGAGGGGGTGCTCACCAGTTTGGGCGCGTTCGCCGCGTTCACCGGCCCCCGCACCGGCCGCTCGCCCAAGGACAAGTTCATCGTCAAGGAGCCGTCGGTCGAGCCGCACGTGAACTGGGGGAGCGTCAACCAGCCGATGGCCCCGGCGACGTTCGCCCGCCTGCGCGACCTGATGACGGCGTACCTGCAGAACCGCGAGCTGTTCGTGTTCGACGGGTACGTCGCGGCCGACCCGACGCACAGCATTTCGCTCCGGGTGGTGTCCGAAAAGGCGTGGCACAACCTGTTCGCCCGGTGCCTGTTCCGCCGGCCGACGCCGGCCGAACTGGAGGCGTTCACCCCCGAGTGGACCGTTCTGCACGCCCCGGACTTCCACCCCGACCCGACCCGCGACGGGGTGAACTCGGACGTGGCCGTGGCCATCAGCTTCGAGCAGAAGTTGGTGGTGGCGGCCGGGGCGAATTACGCCGGCGAGATCAAGAAGAGCATCTTCACCATCCTGAACTACCTGCTCCCGCGGAAGGGCGTGCTGAGCATGCACTGCTCGGCGAACGTGGGGGCGGGCGGGGACGTGGCCCTCTTCTTCGGGCTGAGCGGCACCGGGAAAACGACGCTCAGCGCCGACCCGGACCGCCGGCTGATCGGCGACGACGAGCACGGGTGGGGCGACGACGGGGTGTTCAACGTCGAGGGCGGGTGCTACGCCAAGACGATCAAACTGAGTCGGGAGAAGGAGCCGCAGATTTACGACGCCATCCGGTTCGGGTGCGTGCTGGAGAACGTGCCGATCGACCCGACCACGCGGGTGCCCGACTTCGACAGCGCGGTGTTCACCGAGAACACGCGGGCGGCCTACCCGGTGGACTTCATCGCCGGGCACGACCCGTCCGGCCGCGGCGGGCACCCGACGAACATCTTCTTCCTCACGTGCGACGCGTTCGGCGTGCTGCCGCCCATCTCGCGGCTGACGCCCGACCAGGCGGTGCAGCAGTTCCTGTGCGGGTACACGGCCAAGTTGGCCGGCACCGAACTCGGGGTGACCGAGCCGACCGTCACCTTCAGCACCTGCTTCGGGGCGCCGTTCATGCCCCTCCCGCCGAAGGTGTACGGGAACATGCTGCGGGAGCGGGTGCAGCGGTTCGGCGTGCCGGTGTATCTGGTCAACACCGGGTGGAGCGGGGGCGGGGTTGGGGCGGGGTCGCGGATGAAGCTGAGTTGGACGCGGGCGCTCTTGCGGGCGGCGATGACCGGCGGGTTCGAGGGGGTGCCGTTCGCCCCCGACTCGGTGTTCGGGCTGAACGTGCCGACCAGTTGCCCGGGCGTGCCCGCCGAGGTGCTGCAACCGCGGAACACCTGGGCGGACAAGGCGGCCTACGACGCCACCGCCGCCCGGCTGAAGGCCATGTTCGACGCCGAGGTGAAGAAGTACGCCTGACGAGGAAGCCCCCGGCCGCCCCGGTGCGGCCTATAACAGCGGCGTTCGCCACCCTCTCCGGGAGAACGCCATGCGGTCCGCCGTCGTCTGCTGTCTGCTGCTCGCCGCCCCACTCGCGGCCGCCGAATACGACGTGTGCGTGTACGGCGGCACGTCCGGGGGCGTGGCGGCGGCCGTGCAGGTCGCCCGCATGGGCAAGTCGGTGGTGCTCATCGAACCGAGCAAGCACATCGGCGGGCTGACGTCCGGCGGGCTGGGGTGGACCGACTCCGGCGACAAGTCGGCGGTCGGCGGCATCTCCCGCGAGTTTTATCAACGAGTGAAGAAGTACTACGACCAACCCCTGGTCTGGAAGCACCAGACGCGGGAGGAGTACAAGTTCTACCGCGAGAAGGACGACGCCATGTGGACGTTCGAGCCGCACGTCGCGGAGAAGATCCTGCGGGCGAT
This sequence comes from uncultured Fimbriiglobus sp., assembly GCA_964390195.1. GTDB lineage: Bacteria > Planctomycetota > Planctomycetia > Gemmatales > Gemmataceae > JALHQU01. The sequence goes on from CAYMHO010000049.1 coordinate 25,759, forward strand.
GCTGGCCGAACACAAGATCACGGTGGTCGAGGGCGAACGGCTCGACCGCTCGGCGAAGGGGATCGTGCTCGACGGCAAGCGGATCAAGTCGATCAAGTCGGTCGCCGGCAACACGTACTCGGCGAAGGTGTTCATCGACGCCACCTACGAGGGCGACCTGCTGGCCCTGGCCGGGGTCAGCTTCACCGTCGGCCGCGAGGCGAACAGCCAGTACGGCGAGAAGCTGAACGGCGTGCAGCGGGCGCAGAACATCCACAACCACCGCTTCACCGCGAAGGTCGATCCGTACGTGAAGGCGGGCGACCGGAAGAGCGGGCTGCTGTTCGGCATCGAGGCAGAGCTTCCCAAAGACGGCGAGGGCGATCACCGCGTGCAGGCGTACTGCTACCGCCTGTGCATGTCGAACGTGGCCGACAACCGCGTGCCGTTCCCCAAGCCGAAGGGGTACGACGAGTCGCGGTACGAACTGCTGCTGCGGAACTTCGAGGCGGGCGACCTGCGCATCCCGATGAAGCCGGACATGATGCCCAACGGCAAGACCGACACGAACAACAACTGCGCGTTCAGCACGGATTACATCGGTCAGAACTACAAGTACCCGGAGGCCAGCGACGACGAGCGGGTGAAGATCCTGGCCGACCACGAGACGTACCAGAAGGGGCTGATGTGGACGCTCCAGAACCACGAGCGGGTGCCGAAGAAGGTGCGGGAGGAGTTCGCCAAGTGGGGGCTGCCGAAGGACGAGTTCACCGACACCGGCGGGTGGCCGCACCAGATTTATGTGCGGGAGGCGCGGCGGCTGGTCGGCGGGTACGTGATGACCGAGGCCGACTGCCGCCGCACGCGGGTGACCCCCGAGCCGGTCGGCATGGGGTCGTACAACATGGACTCGCACAACTGCGCCCGGTACGTCACCCCGGAGGGGTTCGTGCAGAACGAGGGCGACGTGCAGGTGTCGCCCGGCGGGGCGTACAGCATCAGCTACCGGTGTCTGGTGCCGAAGGCCGGCGAGTGCCCGAACCTGCTCGTGCCGGTCTGCCTGTCCAGTTCGCACATCGCGTATGGTTCGATCCGCATGGAGCCGGTCTTCTTCGTGCTGGGCCAAAGCTCCGGCACGGCCGCGGTGCTGGCGATCGACGGCACCGTGGACGTGCAGAAGGTGGAGTACGCCAAGCTGAAGGAACGACTGCTGAAGGACAAGCAGGTGCTGGAACTGGCCCGCCCGGCGGCCCCGGGGGGGATCGACCCGAAGGACATCAAAGGTGTGGTGGTGGACGACGCCGACGCGGTGCGGAAGGGGTTCGAGGTCGTGAGCACCAGCGTCGGGCCGTTCGTCGGGGTCGGCTACCGGCACGACGGCGGGGAGAAGGACGGCAAGCAGTCGGCCACCTTCACCCCCGACCTGCCGGCCGCCGGTAAGTACGAGGTGCGGCTGAGCTACACCCCGAACCCGAACCGGGCGACCAACGTGCCCGTGGTGGTGAAGCACGCCGACGGCGAGAAGGGGGCGACGCTGAACCAGCGTCAGAAGCCGACGGACGGGGCGTTCGTCTCGCTCGGCACGTTCACCTTCGAGAAGGGGAAGGGCGGGAGCGTGACGGTCACGAACGGTGGCGTGGACGGGTACGTCGTCATCGACGCGGTGGTGTGGGTGCCGGTGAAGTAAGGGGGCGATCCGACCGGGGCGGCGGTTCGGACACCCGCTGGCCCCGGTCGCGTTTCACATCAGTTGCGAAAGTTCAAATCCCACACGCATTTCGCGCCCCGCAGTCCCCCGTATTCGCCACTTGTGGGCACGCCCGAGGGAATTTCTTGCAGGGGGGGAACGATGATGCTGACGCGTCGCGCGGCCGCGAATTTCCGCTGACGCTCGGCACCCATCACCCACCGCCCCGGAACGACCGATGAAACTCGCCCGCTGGATGAAGTCGCTGCTGCCCGCCCGCCCTCGGCCGACCGGCCGCCGCGGGAAGCTCTGGTGTGAAGTGCTCGAGGACCGGACCGTCCTCGCCACCCTCGTCACCGGCGCGGCGGTCGGTGAGGTCGGCATCGTCCGCGTGACCGACGACGTCACCCTCCAGCAGATCACCTCCTTCCTGCCGTACGGGGATGCCTTCCTCGGCGGGGTGAACGTGGCGAGTGGGGACGTGGACGGCGACGGGGACGCGGACGTCATCACCGGGGCGGGGGCCGGCGGCGGCCCGCACGTCAAGGTGTTTGACGTGGCGACCGGGGCGGAGATCCACAGCTTCTTCGCCTACGACGTCGCCTTCCCCGGCGGGGTGAGCGTGGCGAGCGGGGACGTGAACGGGGACGGCGCCGCCGA
>CAYMHO010000049.1:28184-29444 GCA_964390195.1 uncultured Fimbriiglobus sp.
CATCATCACCGGGGCGGGGGCCGGCGGCGGCCCGCACGTCAAGGTGTTCGACGGCCGCACCGGGGCGGAAATCCGCAGCTTCTTCGCCTACGTCGGTGATTTTGCCGGTGGGGTGAACGTGGCCAGCGGGGACGTGGACGGGGACGGGTACGCCGACATCATCACCGGGGCGGGGGCCGGCGGCGGCCCGCACGTCAAGGTGTTCGACGGCGAGACCGGCCAGACCTTGGGCAGTTTCTTCGCCTTCGGGACGGGGTTCTCCGGCGGGGTCCAGGTCGGCGTCGGAGCCGACGGGAACGGCGACGGCCAACCCGACGTCACGGTCGGCGCGAACGGCACGCCGAACTTCGCGACGTTCACCACCGGCGGGGACCTCCTGTCCAGTCGCACCCTCCCGGCCGGCGGGATGAGCGGTGGTCTGGGCCTCCCGCCCGCCAGGACGAACGCGGCCCCGGTTCTCGGGTCGATCGGTAACCGCACGGGCGTCACCGGCACCGCCGTGACGTTCTCCCTGTCGGCGACCGACGCCGACGCGAACGACGCACTCACCTATTCGGCCACCGACCTGCCGACCGGTGCCACCCTGGACGCGACCACCGGCGCGTTCGCGTGGACGCCGGCGGGCAACCAGTTCGGCACCTTCGTGGTCACCTTCGCGGCCTCCGACGGGACCGAATCGGACAGCGAGAGCGTGACGTTCACGATCGCGGACGGCAACGTGGCCCCGGTCATCACCAGCAACGGGGGCGGGACCAGCGGCACCCAGAACGTGGCCGAGAACGCCACCGCCGTGACCACCGTCACCGCCACCGACGCGAACCCCGGTACCACGCTGGTCTACTCCATCGCCGGCGGGGCGGACGCCGGCCTGTTCACCATCGACTCGAACACCGGCGTGCTCAGCTTCGTCTCCGCCCCCGACTTCGAGACGCCGGCCGACGCGGGCGCCGACAACGTGTACGACGTGACCGTGCAGGTGACCGACGGCACCCTGACCGACACCCAGGCCCTCGCCGTCACGGTGACCGACACGAACGACAACACTCCGGTCATCACCAGCAACGGCGGCGGGACCAGCGGCACCCAGAACGTGCCCGAGAACAGCACCGCCGTGACCACGGTCACCGCCACCGACGCCGACGCCGGGTCGACCCTCACGTACAGCATCACCGGCGGGGCGGACGCCGGCCTGTTCACCATCGACCCGAACACCGGCGTGCTCAGCTTCGTCTCCGCCCCCGACTTCGAGACGCCGGCCGA
>CAYMHO010000050.1:0-29377 GCA_964390195.1 uncultured Fimbriiglobus sp.
AACCCGACCTCTCCACCACCGAAAAACTTAAGTGCGCAACTTGACCGACACTACCACGGGGACAGATCCCAAACCCAGCCGGAAGGACCCGTGAGCCGTCATCCGGGTACCGGCGGGGTGCCGGATTTCCGCCGGCTCACCCCTTCCGTGTCGTCCGGCCGCTCGCTACCCTCTTGGGGGACATCGCACGGTCAACCGGAGGCCGCCGTGGGCATCGTTCGGCGAGTGGCGTACGCCCTGGTCGGGGTGCTCGGGCTGTGCTGGGCGTACTGGATCCTGTACCTGCACGACTCCGACTACAGCATGTACCTCCGCGGGGGTGCGCTGCTGTGGCACGTCACTGTCGAGCGACCGGGGCCCACGCTCGGCGGCTACCTATTGGCCACCGCCGCCGGGTACCTGCTCGGGGCCGGAGCGATCGGCGGCCGGTTCCGCTCCCGCCGCTGGGTCACCTGGATGGTGGCTGCCCTCGCTCTGGCGTCCGCCCTAGTAGCGAGCATCGCCCTGTACCGCGGTTTCGTCCGCCCGGCCACCGGCCCGGCCGACGGCCCCGGATGGATCCGAGCGTATGACGGGCCGCCCCCCTGGATGGAGCGTGGGCCGTCCTGTCGGTGACGCCAGCGGGTCCTTCCTCCACCCCATCGCCGGGGATCCCCGAAAGGAACGGTCGGGCGTTCGGGCACACTACCTCCCAAAGCCCGCGGTGTGGCGGCCGCCGGCGTCAGGCGGATTCCCCTTCCCGCTGGCCGAACCCCCGCGGTAGCGAATCGTCGAGGTTCGGCGGGCGTTGTGGGCAACGCCCCCGTGCGGGGCGACTCGGCGGGTAGGTTTGGTGCCGCCCCAGCAATCCCCGGCGGAACATCTTCCGTCGGGATTGTCGAGGCGGCTCCGGCCGTCCCGCCCCCCTCTGACACCACACGGCAGCCACCCATGCGGACCCTACCCGTCACCCTGTTGCTCGTCGTGACCCAGTTCGCACCGGCGGCGGACGAGAAGACGGTCATCGCCACCGGCGACTGGTCCGAGACCGTGGATGGGGTGCGGGGCCGCCTGATCCTCGCCCAGGGCCGCACGCTGGGGGACGGCAAGGCCCGTGAGTCGCTCGTGTACGTCGAGTTGGAGAATGTCGGGACCACCCACTCCGGGCGGGTGGACATCCAGTTCGACCCCGACGCACTGAAGTGCGAGCTGACCGACGCGACCGGCAAGGTCGTGGCGCAAGAGCCGGGGTTCGGCAGCGGGGGCCGCCCGGGCAAGACGGTGGTGGCAGTTCCCTCCGACTCGTCGGTCCGGCTGAGGGCCAACCCGTATGCGTTCGGCCGGGCCGAAGGGCTGTTGATCCACCTGAACACCGGGAATTGGCTCGTCAAGGACGACGCCGAGTACACGCTGGCCGGGGTGCTCACCGTCACCCGCCCCGACGGGAAGGCCGACGCCTGGAATGGGGAGCTGAAGATGAGCGTCCGGTTCTCTCTGAAGGCGGCGGGCGTGTGGTCGGAGGAAAAGGGCGGGCTGTCCGCCCGGTTGCGGTTGGAGCGGGACGACGCGCTGCACAGCGTGCGGGTGGTGTTGGAGGTGAGCAACGCCGGCGGGTTCGGCGGTGGGGTGGCCTTCCCGGGCGAGCCAGAGGTCGAGCTGGCGGTACTCGACGCGGACGGCAAGCCGCGGAAGGGGACGGCCTTCGCGTCCAGCGTCGCCCGCGCCGCCGACCCCAAGGACGCGGTGATCGTGGGCGGTTCGTCGGCCACGTTCCGCCTCGATCGGGTGTCCGCCCAGACCGGACGGACTGGGTACCTGTTGGTGGCCAACGAGGCGTGGGAGTTGGAGACGGGGAAAAGGTACACGGTGAAGGCCAAGGTGGTGTCGAAGGCGAAAGACCCGAAGGGGTGGGCCGGCCCGCTCGTTCTGCCGGCCGTCGAGTTCCGACCGTGAACAGGACGCCCCGGCCACACCCGGTCGCAAAGTTCGCCGTCAGCCGTCGGCACGTTCGCAGGTGCGCACGGGATCCAGGGGGCACCGATCACTCAGCGGTGACGGTGGTGGGGTTGGGCGTTGCTCGGGCGGCGGGACAGGGGAAGGGGCGAGCAGTGCCGCGAGTGCGGCCCGCTGGTCGGCCGGGAGTGCGGCGAGTTCGGCGAGCAGGCGGGCGAGATTGGCGGGCGAACCGGTGGGCGCGGTGGGGGTTTCGTTGGGGGTTTCGGTGCGGTCGCCAGAATCGCCTGAAAACGTGGGGGTTTTCATCGGGTGCGAAGGTTCAAGTCCTGTCCTCGGCACTCATTCGCAACGGGGCCACGGCAACTGCCGTGGCCCTCAGCGTTTCCCCCGACCAGTCTCGAATCACTCACCGCCCAGGCCGCGTCGCGAACGGGTTGATGAAGGTGGCGTCATACTCCACTTCCTCACCAGACTTGAGCGTGTAACGGACGGTCGTGGGGTGATCGACCGCCCCGGCCTCCATCTCCGCCAGGCTCACCTCGCCCAACACGTGACAGAGTGACAAGGCCAACCGGGCGGGATCGACCCCCGCCCGGATCGCCGCGTTCCACACGTGCTCGGGGGTTGCCGGTCGTCCCAGGGATTCAATCCGTAGCACTTGCCCGCGTTCCGGCCCCCCAGCTTCCATGTCGAACCTCCCGGTGGTGTTTCAACGCGCTGGGGATGCAAACCCCGCGCCCGGCAGCCGGAGGATTTCGGGTGGGGGGCTGGCTCGGACCAAGACTGACATGGTGGGGCGATCTGCTCACAGTCCCAATGACGTGCCGAGGTGGTAAATCTGGTCGATGTCGTACACCTGGTCGTTCTTCTTGAACAACTCCGCCACCGCCGCCTTGTGGATCTTCATCTTCGTCCCGCCGACGCCCAGCGCCCCGTAGCACACGCAGTCGTTGCGGTTCACCGCCTTGTCGTTCAGTTCCACGCCCTCGATGCCCGCCGGCGGGACGCCGTTCAGGTCGATGGCCATCATGAGCGACTTGCACGCGGTGCGGTACTTCAGCGGCAGCATCATCGCACCGGGTGCCCCGGCGGCGACCACCAGTTCGCGGCCGTCGAGTGCGGCCGGGGCGTCGGCACTGCTGGACGAAGCCACCGCTTGCACGTTCGCGTTCGGCACCGCCTTGCGAATCGCGGCGGCCACCACCTCGGCCTTGTCCTTACTCCGGCTACCGATCCGCACGTGCCCGCCGGCGGCCGCCAGCAACCGGGCGACCCGCTGACCGACCGGCCCGGTGCCGCCGAGGACGAGCGACTTGGCCGACTTCAGATCCAGGTGCCGACCGGCCGCGATCACGGCGGCGGCGGCGGTCGTGTTCGCCCCGTTGCTGTCGAGCATGACCGAGACGCTCAGCCCGAACATGGGCAGCAGGTGTTTCCGCACTTCGGCCAGAAGCGTCTCGCCGGCCGTCACGTCCGACCCGCCGATGAAGATGGCCGTCTTCGAAAGATCCTTCGGCCCGCGGGTGAAGATGCACCCGTGGACGAGCGGCATGACCGCGTCCGGCGTCACCCCGCCGTAGCTGAACAGGTGCTGCACCCCGGAATCGACCGCGACCACCCGGTCGAACACGCTCGGGAGGGCGTCGGTGTCGAGTTGGATGAGGACGGTCGGCTTTTCCATTGTGGCTCTCAACAAGAGTTAACCACAGAGGCACAGAGACGCGGAGAAGACATGAACAGTTCCGAAGAACCATCTTCCGTCTTCTCTGTGTCTCTGTGCCTCTGTGGTTAGTGTCCCCGTATTACTTGGCCCCGAACGGGTGCCGCTCTTCCTTCCGCTTGATGATGTCGTCGATCTTCGGCTGGCCGGTCATGGCGTGCTTGATGGCCAGCTTGGTGGCCTCGTAGTTGTACTGGTAGATCTTCTTGTCGTCGGCCGCGTCCCAGTGGATGAACACCCCGCAGACGATCACGTACTCGTCCGCCTTGTCCTTCGGGATGACCCCTTCGGCCACACTGTCCACCACCGCCCGCGCGACCGCCTCTTGGGCCGGGCCGAACATCTGCACCGCCTGCTTCGCCCCCTTGATGGTCACTTTGGTGATCATCACCGTGGCCGGCTTGCAGATCAGGTTGGGGGTGATGACCGCCAGCAGGTTGGAGTGCCCGTGGCTCTGGGTGGCGAGCGCCTGGGCGAAGGCGTGGCCGACCGGCCCGTCTTTGCTCCCGATGAGCAGGTCGATGTGGGCGATCTCGTTGCCGTCGCCGACCAGACCTTCGCCGATGAACATGCTCATGCCGTCGCTCCGTGCAGGGGAGGGTGGACTACCGCGGGTGCGGTGGGGTGGCGATGGTGTAGTGCGCTACCGCCAGAACGCCCACCGGCGTCGGCCGCCTCAACCGATCAGCTTGCGGTAATCGGGCATCAGGTGGGCGTTCGCGCGGGCCATCACCGCCCCCCACACCTTCTCCTTGATGTCCATGCTGAGCAACCCCTGCACCATCCCGCCGGCCGCCTCGGCCAGGTAGCTGACCAGGTTGGCCGAGTCGTCGGCCGCTCCCGCCGGCAGCGGCTTGCCGGCGTGGACGAACTCGTTCGCCGCCAGGCTCATCATCGGCAGCAGGGGCACCGGGTCCGGGCCGTTCGCGTACCGCGCCAGCTTGTTCCCGAACTCGCGGTCGAGCGCCTCCGCCACCACCTTGTTGCCCACCATCGGGGCGCCGAACGTGTACACCTGGTGTGGCATCATCGTCTTGCGGAAGAACAGCCACGACGCCATCATCGCCAGCGCCCCGCCAAGGCTGTGACCGGTGATCCAGAAGCACCGCGGCTTCTCCTGCTGGCGTGCCGACACCTCGGCGTACAGCGGCTCCCAGATCTCGGTGATGGCGTTCACGAACCCCTGGTGCCAGCGGGCGCCCACCCCGGCCGCCACGAACTCGGTGGCCAGCGGGCCGGTCGGCTGGATCAACAGGTTGTTGGCGTTCGTCAGGAACCAGTCCTTCAGCCCGTCGAGGGTGGTCGGCGCCTCGCTCCCGCGGAACGCCACCACCAGGTTGTCGGCGTCGGACCCGACGTACGCCTGGGTGTTGTCCACGCTGATCAGCTTGGCCGTCAGCCCCAGTTCAGTCTGGTACATGCTCGGCCCGTTCTGGGCCTCGGACAGGTAGGCGAAATCGCAGGCGTTCGCCAGGTACTGGGCGTTCTTGGCGTCGCCGAACGCGTCTTCGGTGAGGGGCATGGCTGAGCCTCCGTGAAGGGGTGAGGGGTCAGTTGAACTTGCGGGTCTTGGTGTCCTTCGCCTGCCACTCGCGGAACGCCTTGCTCGGCACGGCCGGGGTCAGGTTGCGGAAGTCGATCTCGGTCAGTTTGCAGTCCGGGTTGTCGAGGATCCGCTTCTGCACCGTCTCGCCGGACACCTTCGTCCGCGCCATGTACAGCTTGGTCAGCTTCGGCAGTTTCAGCAGCCGTTCCAGGGTGGCGTCGGACACCGGTTGGCCGTTCAGGTCGATGAACTCCAGTTCCGCCATCCCCTCCAGGCCGGCCAACTCGTCGTCGGTCAGTTCGGGGCCGTCGTTCGTTTTCGCCGCCTGGATCGACTTCCATCCCTTGTGCCCCATCACCGCCCCCAACTGATCCTTCGTTGCCCCGGTGACGGTGACGCTGTCGCCGAACACCTGGGCGGTCGTCTGTGTCGGCGTCGGGTAAAGGCGGTTGTAGATCGGGATGGCCAGGGCAACCCCCGCCCCGACCAGGATGACCAGCACCGGCAGCAGGGCCTTCTTGATGAACCCGCTCCGGAAGGCCACGATCATCACCCACAACAGGCCGATGGCCACCAGGGCGGCACCGACCGCCAACAACGGGAGGGACAACTTCTCGAGCATGTGCGGGGGTTCCGGGAGGGGTGACGGACGGTTGTGAGGAATATAGCGGTCGCGGGGCGAGGGTCGGAAGTGACGGGTGCCGAATTTCCGCGCAACTTCATCTCGGATGCGGGTTGACACGCCGGGGCGATGTCGGCATTGTCCCCGCTCACGCTGGGGGAGGTGTGTCGTATGAACCGGAACTGGATTTCACGGGCGGCGGTGCTGGCGGTGGGGGCCGCCGGCCTGCTCGGCACCGGCTGCTCGACCATGAACAACACCGAGCGGGGCACCCTCGCCGGGGCCGGTATCGGGTCGGTGGCCGGGGCACTCGTCGGCAAGGCGACCGGCAATCCGAAGACGGGGGCCGTGGTGGGGGCACTCGGCGGCGGGCTGGTCGGCAACCTGATGGGTCAGGACGCCGACCGCAAAGAGGAGCGGGCGGAAGCGGTACAGAACGCGGCGGCGGTGCAGGCGTACCGCGACACCCAGCCGCAGCGGATCAGCGAGGTCGTCACCCTGACCCAACAGGGGCAGGACGAGTCGGTCATCCTCAACCACATCAAGGCGAACCGCATGACGTTCAGCCTGAGCGTGGACGACCTGAACACCCTGAAGGCGAACAACGTCAGCCCGCGGGTGATCGCCGCCATGCAGAACAGCTCCGCGCCGGGGTTGGCCAGCCTGCCCCCGCCGCCGAGGACGACGGTGGTGCGGGAGCAGGTGATCGTCCGGGAGCCGGTGTACGTCGCCCCGCCCCCGCCGATCATGGTGGTGGACCCGTACGCCCCGCCCAACCGGGTGTACATCCGCGGCCGGTTCTGATGTCGCTCGCGCGCAAGAAACTTGCCGGCGAAGGGAGCCGGCGTATTGATTTCCGCCGGCGAACACTGGAAGATAATCCGCCTACACTTGCACGCCCGCGGCCGCCCCTCCCCCGACCGCGGGCCGAGGTACGCGGACACACTATGCACAGTCCCGAGTTGGTGGCCGGCGGTTCCCTTTTGTACTCCAACCTGACCGGTCAAGACGCCTGCGGCATCGGCGGGGTCGCCTCCACCCGCGGGGCGGCCTCGCACGAGGTGCTGAAGAAAGCCCTGCTCGCGCTGGTGGCGATGGAGCACCGGGGCGGGGTGTGCGGTGCCGCCGGCGACGGGGCCGGGGTGTCGTTCACCCTCCCGCAGCCGTTCCTGCGGGCTGAAGCCCAACGACTCAAACTCGACGGCGCCCGCGACCTGAAACCCGAGTCCCTGATCGGGGCCGGGGTGCTGTTCTTCAACGACGCCGACGCCGGCAAGGTGGCCCGCGCCCGCAAGCTGGTGTACGACGTCCTCTCCGGCGGGCCGGTGAAGCTGCTCGGCTACCGGCCGGTGCCGGTCAACCTCGACGCCCTCCCGCCGCTCGCCCGCCAGAGCGTGCCCGCCGCCATCGAGCAACTGCTGTTCGTCGCCACCGGTGACGAGGCCGTTGCCGAGAAGTGGCTGTACCGCCGCCGGCTCGAGCTGCGGCAGCAGTTCGCCAAACTCGGTCTCGACGTGTACCTGCCGTCGCTCTCCGTCCGGCTGATCAGCTACAAGGGGTTGCTCACCTCGCCCCAACTGGTGGACTTCTACCCGGACCTGACCAACCCGGCGGTCGAACCGGGCATCGCCACCTTCCACCGCCGGTACAGCACCAACACCTACCCGAACTGGCGGCTTGCGCAGCCGTTCCGCCTGCTCTGCCACAACGGCGAGATCAACACCGTCCGGACGAACCGCAACGCGGTGCAAGCGTTCAGTCGCGGGTTGAATCCGCCCTTGCCCGGCGGCGACCTGTTGACGACTGGTCTGTCTGACAGCGGCAGTCTGGACGAGTGGGTGGAGTACCTGACGATGGAGCAGGGGTGGAGCCTGCCGCGGGCGGTCCGCCTGAGCATCCCGCCGGTGTGGGACACGGAAGAGGACGTGTGGGGCAGCGAAGCCTTCCAACTGTTCACCTACTGCCGCCGCACCTACGGCAGTTTGTGCGCGTGGGACGGCCCGGCCGGCATCATCACCACCGACGGCCGTACGCTCATCGGGCTCGTGGACCGCATGGGCCTCCGCCCGGTGCGGTGGTGCTCGGACAAGCGGGGCTGGTTGTACATCGGCTCGGAGTCGGGCGTGTTCGGTCTGGATCAGGCACTGATCACCGCCAGCGGGCAACTCCAGCCCGGCCAGATGATCGCCCACGACACCTCCACCGGCGAGCGGCTGGATTCGCACCAGATCCTGAAGCGGGTGGTCGCCGAGGCGACCGCCGAACTGGGCGACATCCACGAGTTGAACAAGAAGCACATCATCCAGAGCGAAGGGTTCGACCTGAACCGCCAGACGGAGGACGTGGTCGGTGCAGTGTTGGCCGAACAGAGGTGGACGGTGGACCACCTGCTGCAAGCCGCCGGGTGGGACTTCGAGCGGGCGGTGTTCGTGAAGGACATGGCCAAGCTGAAGAAGGAGCCGCTCAGCAGCATGGGGCACGACCGCGTGCTGACCGTGTTCAGCCAGCACCACCCGACGCTGTTCAAGTACTGCCAGCAGACGTTCGCCGAGGTGACGAACCCGCCCATCGACCCGTACCGCGAGGGCGGGGCGATGTCGCTAATGACGTACCTGGGGCGTGGGCCGCTCCGCGCCGGTGAGCCGCTGCCGGCGACCGGCGAGGACGACCTGCCGGTGAAGCAGATGGAGTTGCCGTCGCCCATCGTGAACGACGCGATGGTGGACGAACTGCAGCGGAACGAGGTGTTCGCGTATGCCACACTCGACGCCACGTTCCCGCTGAGCGGCGGAGCCGCCGCACTGAAAGCCAACCTCGACAAACTCCGGGCCGACGCCGAGAAGTTGATTCACGACGGCCACCACGTGCTGTGCGTCTCGGACCGCCTGTCGTGCAAGAAGGGCATCGACCCGATCCCGAGTCTGCTCGCCCTCGGGGCGGTTCACACGCACCTGTGCCGCCAGGGGTTACGGGACCGCTGCTCGCTGGTGATTCAGGCCGGCGACATCCAGGAAGGGCACGACATCGCCGTGCTGGTGGCGTTCGGCGCCGACGCCGTCCACCCGTACCTGATGCTGCGGCTCATCCGCGACGGCATCACGTACAAGCACCCGGAGAGTAAGCAGGACATCACCCTCTCCCCGCGGGACTGTCTGGAAGGGCTGTTCGAGGCGCTCGAAGACTCGCTCAAGAAGATCATCTCCAAGATGGGCATCACCACCATCGAGGGGTACCGCGGGGCGATGCTGTTCGAGGCCGTCGGCTTCGGCCCGGAACTGATGGAGTACCTGGGCGACTTCCCCAGCCGAGTCGGCGGGCTGAGCTTGCAGGACTTGGTCGATGACTGCGACTGGCGGGTGAAGCAGGCGGAGAAGATGCAGGTGCTCGGCCGCAACCGCGACTACCACGCCTTCAACGCGAAAGTGAGAATGGCCCTGCGGGACGCGGTGAAGGAGATCCACCCCGAGACCCACGTGAACGACAACGGCGGGGAGATGGCGTACACCGTGCCGCCGCCCACCCCGGCCGACGCCGCCTCCCAACAGAAGTTGGAAGTGCGGTACGGCAAGTTCACCAAGATGATCGCCGACCGCCCGCCGACTGTGCTTCGCGATCTGTTCAAGGTGGGTGACTCCGGCAAGCCGGCGGTCCAGGTGGCCGACGTGATGCCGGCGGCGGAGTTGGTGGCGAACCACTTCCGCGGGGCGGCGATGAGCCACGGGGCGCTGTCGGGCAACTCGCACATGACACTGGCGGCGGCGTTCAACGAACTCGGCGGCACCAGCAACAGCGGGGAAGGGGGCGAGTTCCGCTGGCGGAACGACGTGCCCGAACGCTACTGGGCGACGTACTGGGACGCGGTGCTGGCGAAGCGGAAACAGCAGCCGGCGGTGTACGCCATCGACGGCGACATCCGCAAGAGCCGCTTCCGCAGTCGCATCCGGCAGGTGGCGAGCGGCCGGTTCGGCGTCGATGCCGAGTACCTGGTGAACGCCGACGAGTTGCAAATCAAAATGGCCCAGGGGGCGAAGCCCGGCGAGGGCGGCCAGCTCATGGGCAAGAAGGTGACGCGGGAGATCGCCGACATCCGGTTCGCCAAGCCGGGGACGGACCTGATTTCACCCCCGCCGCACCACGACATTTACAGCATCGAAGATTTGGCGCAGCTCATCTACGACCTGAAGACGGTGAAGCCGGGAGTGAAGGTGAGCGTCAAGCTGGTGGCCGTCGAGAACATCGGCACCATCGCCTGCGGGGTGGCGAAGGCCGGGGCTGACGTGATCGAGATCGACGGCATCGACGGCGGCACCGGGGCGGCGATGGTGAGCAGCAAGGAGCACGCCGGCCTGCCGAGCGAGATGGGCTTGGCGGAAGCGCACCAGGCGCTCGTGTTGAACGGCCTGCGGACCACGGTGAAGCTCCGCGTGGGCGGCGGCATTAAGACCGGGGCGGACGTGCTGAAGTACGCCCTGTTCGGGGCGGACGAGTTCGTGTTCGGGCAGGCCCTCATGGTGTCGGTCGGGTGCATCGTGTGCAAGAGCTGCCACATCCCGAACTGCCCGACGGGGATCACCAGCAACCAGGCCGAGTACAACGGCCACCCGGAACACACCAAGGCGTACCTGCTGACGGTCGCCGAGGAGGTGCGAACCCTGCTCGCCGGGCTGGGGTTCACTCACATCTCGCAAGTGACCGGGATGAGCGGGCTGCTCTCGAAGCGGACCGACGACGCCATCAGCGGCCGCATCAGCCGGGTGGACGTGTCGAAGTTCATCCGCCCCGACATGGCCGTCGTCGGGCTGAACGACCGCTACCCGCAGGTGACGTTCGACGCGGCGGGGGTTTGTGATTTGGGCACCGGCCGCGGCACACTGAACCAGCGGGTGCTCGAAGCGGCGGAAGACGCCATCGACGCGGCGGCGGACGCGAGTCTGGTGTTCAAGATTCGCAACTCCGACCGCTCGGTCGGGGCGACGGTCTCCGGCCGCATCGCCAAGCTGTACGGCCGCGAGGGGCTGCCGCACGGCCGCAAGATCAAGGTCCGCTTCGACGGCGAAGCCGGTCAAAGTTTCGGCGTGTGGTGTATCAACGGCCTCGATTTGGAGCTTCGCGGGTTCGCCCAGGACGGGGTGGCGAAGGGCATTAGCGGCGGGGTCGTCACCGTCACGCTCGACTACCGCGGCACCGATTACGGCACCGAACTGCTGAGCGTGGCCGGGAACAACGTGGCGTTCGGGGCGACCGACGGGAAGGTGTTCATCGGCGGGCGGGCCGGCCACCGGTTGGGCATCCGCAACAGCGGGGCGACGATCGTGGCCGAAGCCGCCGGCAAGTACGCCTGCGAGTACATGACCCGCGGGCGGGTGCTGATTCTGGGGCCGATCGAGAACGAGATCGGCAGCGGGATGACCGGCGGGGAGTTGTTCGTCTTCGACCCGAAGAACGAGGTGCCTGGCAAGCTGCACAGCAAGAGCGTGACCTTCGGCGACGTGCCGCACGCCGACTACGAATGGATTCACCCGATCGTGGACGAGTACTACCGCCGGACGGGCAGCCGGCAGGCCGAACACATCCTGCGGAACTTCGCCGACATCCGCCGCAGCCGCCGGATTCGCAAAGTGCTGCCGCTCGCCGCGAAGACCGTTCGACTCACTTCTTCTCGAACTTCCCTTCCAGGTGCGATTTCAACCCGTCCGCGTTCTTCCCTTCCACGTCGTCGAGCGTCGCCTTGTCGCCGTCCGCCGCCCACTTGAACGACAACTCAGTGCCGACCGGGGCGACCTCCTTCAGCTTCTTTTTGATCTCGTCCTTCGCCTCGTGCCCGGTGATTTTCACCTTCAGCACCCCGTCCTTGCCGATGGCGTAGCTGCACTCGATGGCGATGTCCGCCTTGCCCCCGTGCGGTTGGATCTTCAGCGTCTCCTTGTCCACGAACTCGAGGACCAGTTCGCCGTCGGTCTTCTTCCAGGTGCCGGCGGGCGACTTCGGCTTGTCCTTCGCGTCGTCGGCGACGACGTTCGGGGCGAGCAAGGCGGCCACGGCGCACGCCAGGAAGGCGCGGCGGGCGGGCAGGGTGAGCGGACGCATGTCGGACTCCTCGGGTGTGCGGCCCACGCGGTCGCGGCGGGCCAGCGGGAATAAATTAGCGATTGCTCGCTTATTATTCAACCCCGTTCCGCACGGGCGACCGTTTCTACACTGAGGGGGATGGGACGGCCGAAGACGATCACCGACGACGCCATCCTGGCCGCCGCCCGCCGGGTGTTCCTGGGACACGGGCACACGGCCACCACCCGACAGATCGCCGACGTGGTCGGCATCTCCGAGGCGGTGCTGTACCAGCGGTTCGGCAGCAAGGAGGAGTTGTTTTTCGCCGCCCTGCACACCGCCCCGCCAGACCTGGAGACGCTGCTCGGCCCGCACGACCCACCGGACGACGCCCACCAGTACTTGAGGGAGGTGATCGTCCGACTCGGCAGGCATTTCGCCGAGGTGATCCCGCTCGGCCTGCGGATGATGACCCACCCGGCGTTCGACCCGACGATCCCGGGTCGCACCCGTCCGGGCGGGTCGTCGGTCCTGCGCGAGGGCCTGACCGCACGATTGAAGTCGCTCGCCGATCGGGGCCTGTTGGCGTCGTCGCCCGGCGTCGTCGCCCGACTGGTCCTTTCTCTCGCCCACGATTGGGCTCTGGCGGGCGCGATGGCCGGAGACAGCTCCCCCGGACGCGAGCGAGGCCTACGTGAAATGGTGGACGCACTCTGGTCCGGGCTACAGCCGAGATTAGCGTGACGACCATCGAATCGTGCCATTCTCGAACCGAATCGCCCTCCCTTCCTTCGTGGGGATTCCCCCTACAATCCTCCCCACCTGTGGCGGAGGTGTTGACGTGGCGCACATTCTGGTGGCCGAGAGTGCGGACCAACAGCGGGCGGAGATCGCTGAGGCGGTCGCGTCCGCCGGGTACGCTCCGGTATTCGTCTCGACCGGAGACGACGCGGTCGATCAGGTCCGCCGCACCCCTCCGGACCTGCTCATCGCCGACGCCGAACTGACCGGGCTGGACGGCATCGCCCTCACCCGTCAGATGCGACAGGAGCAACCGACCGTGCCGGTGCTCCTGCTCATCGACGTGGTCAACAAGGAGGTGGTGGCGGCGGCCCTGCGGGCCGGTGCGGCCGCCTACCTGCCGCGGCAGGTGATCGCCCGCGAACTGCCGGCGGTGGTGAAGGAACTGCTGAACGTGGCCGCCAGCCAGCGGCGGCGGGTGATGTTCCTCCAGCGGCTTGCCTCGGTCGAGTACCGGTTCGACCTGGAGAGCGACCCGGACCTGGTGCCGAACGTGGTGTCCCAGGCCGAACTGCTGCTGTCGCAGATGGAGCTCTTCGACGACGCCGACCGCATGCGGGTGGGGGTGGGCATCCACGAGGCGATGGTGAACGCCATCGTGCACGGCAACCTGGAGGTGAGTTCGGACCTGAAGAACGGCGGGTGGGAGGAGTACCACGCCACCATCGCCGACCGCCGGAACACCCGCCCGTTCGCCGACCGGCGGGTGGCGGTGCTCATGCGGGCCGAGCGGAGGCGGTCGTTCGCCATCCGGATCAGCGACCAGGGGCCGGGGTTCGACGTGAGCAAACTGCCCGACCCGAACGACCCGGCCGTGTGGGAGAAGCCGTCGGGCCGCGGCATCATCCTCATCCGCAGCTTCTTCGACGAAGTCACCTTCAGCCCGACCGGCAACCAGATCAGCATGACCAAGCGGCAGCCGGCGGACGGCTGACCGGGTGGCACCTTTTTCCGCGAAGGATTCGGTCGGCCGGCGGACAATACCCGTCGAATGGACACGGCCCCACTCAGCCGCGACCGCCTGCTGCACGCCGCCGCGTCGGCCGGCGATGCCGCCGCGTGGGCGGAACTGTTCCGCACCCACCACGAGGCGGTATTCCGGTACGCCTTGTGGCGGTGCGGCGGGCGGGTCGACCTGGCCGAGGACGTGACGCAAGAGGCGTGGCTGCTGGCCGCGACGCGGTTGAGCGCGTTCGACCCGAGGGGCGGGCGGTTCGCCGGATGGGTGTGTGGGCTGGCGGCGAACGTCGCCCGGAACGCCGTCCGCGGTTACTGGCGGCAGGCCAGGCGGTTGGCCGCGGTCGCGACGGTGCCGTCACCGGACGCCGCCGCCCACGATCCGGAGTTGGTCGCCGTGGCCCTCTCCGAACTGTCGCCCGAGTACGAGGCGGTCCTTCGTGGCAAGTACTTCGAGAAGTTGACGGTGAACGAGATCGCGGCGGAAACCGGGCGGACGCCGAAGGCGGTGGAGTCGCTGCTCACCCGCGCCCGCGAGGCGTTCCGCGCCGCCTACTGCCGACTCGGGGGTGAAGGAGCATGAGCGAACCGACCGACGACTTGGCGGACGTGTTCGCGGCCGTACCGACCCCCACGGCTGATCCAGTCCGGCGGGAAGCGACGTTGCGGGCGACGGTGCGTGCGCTCCGCCGCGGTCGGTGGCTCCGCCGCGGGCTGGTCGGCGTGTGTGCGGTCACGTTGTTCGTTGCCGGTGGCGTCGCGGGCTGGTTCTCCAAACCGACTCGCTCGCCCATCGTGGTGGTGTCACCCGAACCGCCGACCGAGCACCCCGAGATCGCCCCGCCGGCGACACCTGCCGAACCGCTCACCGCTGAGAGACT
This sequence comes from uncultured Fimbriiglobus sp., assembly GCA_964390195.1. Classification (GTDB taxonomy): domain Bacteria; phylum Planctomycetota; class Planctomycetia; order Gemmatales; family Gemmataceae; genus JALHQU01. Next base: position 14,511 of record CAYMHO010000050.1, read on the forward strand.
GGAACTGATCGCCGAGCTGGCGGACGACCCGAGCGAGGCGGCGCGGTTGTACCGCGAGGCCGGGGACCGCTTCCTGACCGACCGCGACTACGAGAACGCCGCCCGCTGTTACCGCCGCCACCTGATCACCGTTGACGCCGACGGTCGCAAACTGATCGCCTCCGACTCGTGGATGCTCCAGACGATGAAGACGCCGACCCGCTGACCTCTCGTAGCCGCGACCCGCAGGGGAGCGCGTACCTCGGACGCGCTCCCCTGCGGGTCGCGGCTACATCACACGGAGATCCCATGAACGCGTTACTACTCGCCTTCGCCCTCGCCGCCCCGCCGGAGAAGGTGCCGGCAACCCTGGATGAGAAGATCGCCGCCGCACTGAAGAACCACCCGGACATTAAAGCGGCCGAGGCGAAGAAACTGCTCGCCGAGGCCGAACTGGATCAGGCCAAACTCGCCATCACCCAGCGGGTGTCGGCCGCCTCGTCACGGGTGGAGTTGGCCAAAGCGAAGTTGATCGAAGCGGAGGAGGATGCGGTCATCGCGGACAAGGTCATGAAGATGTCCGGGGCGTCGGAGTTGGAGAAAGCCAAGTACGCGAAGGCCCGCCCGGCGCTCATCGCGGCGAAGGCCGAACTGGCCGCGGCCGAGTTGGAACTTCTGCAACTGGTCGGCTCAGCGGTCAAAGCGGAGGCGAAGCCGGTGTTGGGCGACCCTGAACGACCCGTGACGAAGGTGCCCCGCGGACCGGCGATCGAACAGCTCGAAGCGGCGACGAAGCGGATGGTCAGCCTCGACTTGAAGGAGGTGAAACTGGATGCCGCGTTGGCTTCGATCATCGGCGGGGATGGCGACGTGCTCATCCGCGGGCCGAAAGCCGCCACGAATCCGATCACTGTGAAGCAGAAGTCGCCCGTCGCGTTCGGGGCGGCGGTCGAGCTGCTGATCGACGAGTTCAACCTGGCCAACCCCGGGAACACCTATCAGGTCTACGTGCGAGAGTACGGGCTGCTCATCGAATTGAAGGGTGGAGTCGCCCCCAAAGACGCGATCACCTTGTCGGAGTTCGTGGCCGCCGCGCGGGCGAAGCAGAAGTAGGTGTCAACTGCCGGGCGGCACGCGGACTGTTTGCCGCCGGCGGGTGACACCTACTTCTTGCCCAGGCAGTAGACCCGCCCCTTCTCGGTGCCCACCAGCAGGCAGTCGCCCGCCACCGCCGGCGACCCGCACGCCGCCCCGTCCATATTCAGCTCGAGCAGCTTTTTGCCGGTCTTGACGTCCAGGGCGTAGAACTCGGCCGTCTGCGACAGGCACCCGACGTAGACCTTCCCGTCGGCCACCACCGGCGACGGGTCCACCATCCCCTCGGTCACGAACGTCCAGTGCGGCTGGCCGGTCTTGCGGTCGAGGGCGTACACCTTCTGGTCGCGGCTGCCGAGGATGACCAACTCGTCCGTCAGGGCGGCCGACGAGTAGAACGCCTGCGGCTTCACCTTCGACTCGAACTCCCACAGCACCTTCTTCGCCTTCAGGTCGATGGCCAGCACCTGGTTCGTCACCGTGCCCACGTAGGCCACATCGTCGGCCACCGCCACCGTCGCCGCCGCCTGGCCGGGGATGTCGACCGCCCACAACTCCTTGCCGGTCTTTGCGTCGAGGGCGTGGAACTTGCTGTCGCACCCGCTGGCGAACACCACGTCCCCGCTGACCGTCGGGCACCCGTTCGACCCGCCGTCGATGGCAAACTCCCACACCTTTTCCCCCTTCGGGTTCAGGCACGTCACCGGCATCCCCTGGGCGGCCACCAGGATGTTGTCGCCGTGGAGGTTGCACCCGCTGACGATCTCCCCGCCACTCTCGGGGGTGTACTGCCATTTCTGCTCGCCGGTCTTCGCGTCCACGCAGTACACGTTCCCCTCCACATCGCCGACGTACACCCGGTCGCCCTTGACACACGGTGAGGCCTTCATGATCTTCAGCTTCGCCTTCCACTTCTCCTTGCCGGTCTTCAGATCGACGGCGTACAGGTGTTTGTCGGTGGAGGCGATGTAGGCCACCCCGTCAACCACCGCCGGGGCACCCTCCACCGAGTCCCCGCATTTGAACACCCACTTCTCATCCAGTTGATCGGGCAACTTCGCGGTGCTGATACCCGTACCGGCGGTGGTGCCGCGGAACACCGGCCAGTCGGTGGCGGCGGGCGGGGCGGCTTTTGGCACGGGGGCGGACTGAACGAACGGCACGACGGCAACCAGGAGCGCGAGCGGCAGCGTGCGGGACATGGGAAGCTCCAGGTGTGGTCTGTTCGCGGAGGGAGCAGACCACGTTCACCACGCGGCTTGATAAATCTCCAGGATATCCTCTTCCGTCACCGGCCGGGGGTTGAATCGGGCCGTCCACTGCTGATTCGCTTCGTGGGCGAGCAGTCCGAGGATACTGGCGCTCACGCCCGCGTCTTTCAACGATTTCGGCAGGCCGGCGACGGCGGCCAGTTCGGTCACCCGGTCGGCCAGCCGATCGGCGGAGCCGGCCAACTCCTCATACCGTGCGCCGGCGACCCGGGCGTTGAACCGCACCACGTGCGGGAGCATCAGCCCGACGGCCACCCCGTGGGTGAGGCCGTAGTGGGCGGTCAGCGGGTTCGCACAACTGTGGCAGACGCCGAGCATCGCCGCCTCGATAGCCATGCCGGCGAAGTGGGCGCCGATCTGCATGGCGGCGCGGGCGGGCAGGTTGTCCGGCTCGCGGAGCACGACCGCGAAATTGGCTTCCAGGTGCTCCCACGCCGCCCGCGACCACATCCGCGAGAACGGGTTCGCCTTGGTGCACACGAACGACTCAACGGCGTGGGCCACCGCGTCGATGCCGGTCACGGCCGTCACCGTGGCGGGTTGAGAGACGGTCAACTCCGGGTCGAGGACGCACACCCGGAACGCCGCCTTCTTGTCCCCGCACGCCATCTTCATGTGGCTCGACGGGTCGGTGATGAGGGCGTAGCTCTGCGCCTCGCTTCCGGTGCCGCTGGTGGTCGGCACGCCGACGCTCGGCAGCATCGGTTTGCTCGCCTTGTCGTGCCCGCGGTAGTCGGCCATCCGCCCGCCGTTGGTGTGCAGGAAGTTGATCCCTTTGGCACAGTCCATCGCCGACCCGCCGCCGACGGCCACGATCAGTTCGACCGAGTGTTCCCTCGCCACCGCCACCCCGTTCCGCACCTCGTGTTCGGTCGGGTTCTCCTTCACCCCGTCGAACACGAACACGTCCACCCCCGCGGCCCGCAACACGTCCGCCGCCCGCTGGGGGTGGCCGACGTGCTCCAGGCCCGGGTCGGTGACGAGCAGCGCGCGGCGGCCGAGGGGGCGGGCCACCTCCCCCAACTGGGACAGGCTCCCGGACCCGAAGATCACCCGGCCGAGCGGCTGGAAGTCAAACGGCGACAGGCTGGCTGGGAGCAATGTTAAGTGCCCGCTGCTTGTACAGGTGGGTGAACAGGTTGCCTTCGTGCGGCTGGTCCCAGGTGAGGCGGTTGGTCGGCAAGGGGCCGACGTTCAGCCGCTCGACGTGCGGGCAGGCCATGACGTCGGCGACGAACCCGGCGTCCTCGGTGAACACGCTCGCCGCCAGGGTGTAGCCGATGCGGTGGAGTATATCCGCCTGCGGGCACTCGATCACGCTGGCGTATGGGAACAGGAACTCCTTGTTCGCCAGGGGGTGGTCGGGGCTGTCGCACCGGATGATGGTGGGCAACAGGTAGGCGATGCGGCCCTCTTTCACCAGCCGCGGGCCGGTGCGGTACTTGGCGGTCACGTCCACGGCCCCCGGCGTTTTCAGCCCTTCGTCGACCATGTTGTTGATCGCCTCGGCCACCTCGGGTTTGGCGAACGCGCTGATCTCGCAGTTCGGGTCGTCCCACGGGCGTGGCACCACCGGGCCGAGCTTGCGGGCGAGCGCGTCGGCGATGGCGTCGGCGTTCTTCGGCGTCCACACCGCGCTCGCGTTCACGCACGCACGCCCGCCGTTCCCGGCAATCCCTTCGAGCATCAGGTCCACGTACTGCTCGTAACTGTCCGCCTCACCCGCGTCGAAGATGAACTTGCTGTACCCGGTGCCGTGGATCTCCACTCGCGGGTCGTTCTTGTACGGGGCCATCGTCCGGTCGTCGCCGAACGCCATACTCCGGCCGCACAGCCGCAAGATGTCGGACGCCCCCGCGTGGTCGGTCGGCAGGAAGCCGAGGAACTGGGCCGGCAGGCCCGCCTTGATGAACGCCTGGATGACGCGGAAGGGGGTCCACGGCTCCTCGCGGCCGGGCTTCAGCAGCAGCGGCATCTTGAGCGCGATGGTCGGCACCCACAGCGAGTGCACGCCGGGCGAGTTGCTCGGCAGGGTGGCCCCGAACACGTCAGTGGTCGGGTAGAACGCCTGCATGTGCCCGGACTTCTGCGTATACCCCTGGTCGAGCAACTCCAGGTCGGCCCCCCGCATCAGTCCGGCGAGCACCTCCTCCACGTTGTTCAGGACGTACTGCACCTTCAGCGCGTTCCGCCGGCAGAACACCATCGGGCTGCCGGTGGTGGCGCTCAGGTTCCGCACGTAGTCGTCGAACGTCAGTTCGGTGTCCCCGCAGGGCAGGGCGCTGTTCACGAAGTGGTCGGCCGCCTTCTTGTAGATGGCCAGCAGGTCCCGCACCGGGATGGCCATCAGCTCCTTGTGCAGCCGCGGGGTCAGCCCCACGTCACGGCTGATCTGGCTGCCCGTCACCTGGCTCACCTCCGCCACCGGCTCGCCGGTCACGTGGTGGATGAGTTGAGCTTTGTCCAGGCTCTTGTACTCTTTGCCGAACCGCAAGGCGGGGATTTGGATCATGGCGGGGGTGTTGTCGGGTGAGTGCGGTACAGAGGATACCGCCCGATTGTGTGCGTTCCAACAGACTTACTTTAGGAAACGAAACCGCCGCGAATCCCACCCGCAAGTCGCAATTGTGTCCGGCGTTCCTTCGCTGACAGGTACAACCCGCACGGGATCCCTCATGACTGCCACGCCCGCCGACCCGACCGCCGTCGGCATCGACCTCTTGCTCAGCCTGGGCCACAAGCCTGTGGCGACGCCGAAACCGATGCCCTCCGACCCGCCCCCGACGCCCGCCCCGGTCGTTCGACCCGCCTGAGAATCACGTCCGGTCGTTGTTCCGTCCGAAAAGGCTGCTACAGTCGGGGGGTGGTTCGCACTCCCACTGGGCCGCACTCATGCCCCGTTTTGTCGCCGCCGTTCTCGCCCTGTTCCTGTTCGCACTGCACGCCCAGGCCGCCGTCGTCTCGTTCCTGAACGCCAGCGGCTCGGACCTGACGTTAACCGTCGAACACAAGGGCGTTACCGACATCAAGGTGAACCTGCCCGCCGGCCGCACCACAGCCACGACGGTCGGCCGCGAGCCGGTGTTGCGGGTGAAACTGAACGGCAAGGAGGCGGCGTTCAAGCTGGACCCGTACACCCCGTACCTGTTCGTCGAGGACGACAAGGGGGTGGTGTCGTTCAGCGGCGTCGAGCTGGCCGGGGAACTGCCGAAGCTCGACGACGTGCCCGCCGACCCACCCGTCGGCAAGCCGCTCAAGTTGTCCGTCACCCTGTTCACCGACACGGCCAACCCGCTGGTGAAGGAGGAACGCGAGAAGGCGGTGCGGGAGCGGTTCACCGCCGCGGCGCAGGTGATCGTGGAGCAGGTGGGGGTGAGGTTCGAGGCGGGCGAGGTGAAGGAGTGGGAAGCGGAGAAGCAGCCGGCGAGTTTGGCCCTGGCTCTCGGACAGTTTGAGCGGACGTCGGCGGTGAAGGGCGGGCGGGCGATGGGCTTCCTCAGCCGGCCGGCGAAGGCGGAGGAACTGGTGGTTCCGCCGACCGCCACCCACGCCCTCGTGTGGGACGGGGCGCCGAAACTCGAAGCGGAGCGGGCCGAAATCGTGACACACCTGCTCGGACAGTGGCTCGGGGCGGTGCGGTCGGCGGATGGAGGGTCGGTCATGCGGGCGAGACTGGGCGACGGGCGGGCGGCGAAGAAGGGGTGGGTGGTGCAGTTCGACCCGCACAACTTGATCGTCATGCACATCTGGGCGGAGGAACTGGCCGCCGGGCGGACGAAGCCGGAGCAGTTCTCGGCGAAGGCCCGCGCCCGGCTGGTCGTGTTGTACAAGTCGATCGCCGCCGTCCATGACGCGGTGAAATCGGACGACACCCACGCCCGCGACCTGGTGGCCGCCCTCACCGGCGAACCGGCCGCCCCGGCCCCGGCCGATGTGAAGCCGGAACCGCCGATCGATCCGGCGACCCTGACTGACGACGACAAGGCGGTGGGGGCGGTGGTGAAGGCCGTCACCCGGCGGGCGAAGCAACTGGCAGCCGACGAGAAGAGCCGGCCGAAAGGGGACGAGCTGACCGCCGAGTACGTGAAGGCGGCGGCAGCCGCGGCGGCGGCGCTCGACGAGAAGCGGCAAGTGCGGGCATTCCTGCTCGGTCTGGGCATTGCCCTGGACGACAGCACCGTCCTGCGAGACAAGCCGGTAGTGAAGAAAGTTGTTCAGGCCGCGGAGTCGGAGGACGAGCGGAAGGAGCGGTTGGAAGTGCTCGGGCGGCCGACCGTCCGCGGGCGACGGGACTTGTGCCAGCACTTCGCCGTGTCGGCGGCTCTGACCGAGATGTTCGGGGCGGCCGCGGCCGAGTTCGCCGGACTGTCGAAGGAGTTGTCCGACATGAAGGGGACGAGCGGGTTCAGCTTCGCCGACTTGGCCGCCGATCTGGCCGGCATCGAGTTGGCGAATGCCGTCACGAGAGAGCCGACGTTGATCGCCGGCATCGCCAAGCAGTTCGTGGTCGAGGATTACATGCCGGACATCGCCCCGTTTGCCGAGGGGCTGAACGACGTGGCGTTCAAGAAGAAGTACGGCGGCACCGACGATGACAAGTTCAAGTCGGCGATGAACCAGGTGCGGGCGGCGGTCCAGAAGGTGCCGGCGCACCGGAAGTAGGTACGACCGGTAGCTTGTTGGAGTCCACGCTTCAGCGTGACCGTTGCCCTCATCACGCTGAAGCGTGAACTCCAACACCGCGGTCGATACCTACTTTGTCACCGTCAGCCACAGATCAGACGTACGCACCTCGAACGCAGGGAGAGTAGCCGTCGCGTCTCGCTGGAACTTGTCGTCGCCCATCTTTTTCACCCCGATGCGGATCGGCCCACTCGCCGGTCTGGTCGCGGTCAACTTCAGCACCAGGCTGTTGCCGTCCCCTTTCACCGGCGTGCCGACGCTCGCCGTCACCCCGTCGGGTAAGCCGTCGGCGAACGGTACCACCTCGCCGGTGAACCCGCCCTTCTTTGCCACCGTGATCGGGATGTCGAGCGGCCTGCCGACGCTCAGCGTGAACCGATCGGCCGCGACGGTGGCGGTCACGTCCGGTGCGGTCGGGGTCACGGTCAGTTTGAACACGTGCCGCGGGCCGGCGGAGCCGAACAGGTCGCTCACCTCGAAATTGCAAGTGCCCGCCTTCGCCGGGGTGAACGCGGCTTCGATGTCCTTCCCGAATGTGGCTGGCTCGGCCTTCAACACCTGCTTCCCGTCGGCGTCCGTCACTTTCAGCACCGGCGTGAGCGACAGCCCGAGGGTGGGGGATTCGACCCGGACCGTCAGCGGTTTGCCCGCACCGACCGACACCGGCACCACGGCCGGCGTTCGCTCCTTCCGGACGTAGCCCGTGGCGGTGAAGGGTGGTGACAGCGGCTTGCCAGTGGGGCCAACCAGGTCGACGCAGTGGTGTGGCGGGCGGGCGAGAGGGAAGGGGAGGGCGACACCGACGGTCGTATCCGACTCGCCCAGCGTGATCGTCTTCGCCTTCAGGTTCCACCCGTGCGGGGTGAGGGTGGACTCTTTCAGTTCTTCCACCGCCAGCGGGGTGACAAAATCGATGAACTCGTCGGCGGAGAGGGTCAACCGGTAGACGCACGCCGGCGAGCCGAAGTGACGGATGCTGCTGTCCGGGGCAGACGGGAAGCCGAACACCCGCACCGCGACCGTTTCGTCAGCCAGGGCGGTGTACGCAAGCTCCGGGTCCAGGCCGCGGGCGTCGTGATTCGCTTCCAGAATCGTCCGGTCGGCGGAACAGATTTGCAGGACGGCGTCGACCGGCGACCGCAGCCGGCGGTGGGCGTCGAGCGAGGCGATCAGCGTCCGCCCCTTCTTCAGCTTGACGGCGAAGCAGTCCACATCGCCGGACTTCGCCAGCACGCCGTTCACCACCGTAGGGGCGTTCACCGTGGGTGCGGCTTTCGCATCGTCGTTCGGTTCGCTTTCGGTCGTTTCGGCCAGCCCGCCGACGACGAACGGCCGCAGTTCACTCGCCCCGGTGTCGTCGTGGAACCGCAGCCACGTGAGCCCGAGTGGGGCATCGGCAGCCAATTTCACCGCGAACTTCCCCTTCTCCTTCTCCGCGGCCGCTGTCACTCCGGGCGTACCGCACCACACCTTCACCGGCCACGTGTCGAACGACCCGACGGCGGACACTGTCACCGTCGTCCCGCGTTGCCCGCCGGCCGGTGTCAGGGTGGTGACGGCGGGCGGGGCGGCGAACAGCGGGGCGACACAGGATATCGCGGCGAACAGGTGCGGCAGTTTCACCCCATCAACTCCTTGATCGGTGTGCCGTCTGAGACAATGTGGGACGGCCGCCCTTGCGGGGTGTACAGAATCTTGTCCGGGTCGATGCCGAGCTTGCGGTAGATGGTGCTGGCGAAGTTCTCCGGCGACAGCACCCGTTCGACCGCCGCGAACCCCTTGCGGTCGGTCGCCCCGACCACCTGCCCGCCGGGCGTCCCGCCGCCGGCGAACAGCACGCTCATCGCGTTCGCCCAGTGATCCCGGCCGGGTTTGTTCTGCCCTTGCAGGGTGGAGATTTTCGGCGTGCGGCCGAACTCACCGAGGGCGATCACGAGTGTGCTGTCGAGCATGCCCCGTTCGTCGAGATCGGAGATCAGCGACGCCACCGACTGGTCCCAGTTCGGCAACCGCTTCTGGAGTGCCCCGAAGAGATCCGAGTGGTGGTCCCACCCGCCGTCGTTGATGGTGACGAACGGCACGCCCGCCTGCACCAGCCGGCGGGCGAGCAGCAACCGCTGGCCGAAGCTGTTGCGGCCGTATCGGTCCCGCACCTTCGGCGATTCGTCGCCGATGCGGAATGCCGCCTGGGCCTCCTTCGACCGCATCAGTTCCGCTGCCTGCTGGTAGTGGTCGTCCAGGGCCACCACCGGGTCACCGGACGCTTTGTCCAGGTGCCGCTGAAAGCGATCGACATCACTCCGCAGCGAACTTCGGTCGGCGAACCGCCCTTCGGTGATGCCGGTCGGCAACGCCACGTCCCGGATTTTGAAGCCCGGGCTGTTCGGGTCGCCGTCCGACACGAACGGGGCGTACTTCGCGCCCAGGAAGTTCGGACCCCCGGACCGCGTCATGCTCGGCAGGCTGAAGTACGCCGGCAGGCCGACCGGGGCCGGCTTCTCGTGGGCGACCACCGACCCGAGGCTCGGGTGGAAGCTGACGAACGCCCCGCAGCCGACCGGGATCCGCGGCGGGGCGCCGGTCATCATGTAGTGGTTGCCGGCCCCGTGGTTGCCCTGGTCGTGGCGGATGGACCGCACCAGGGCGAGTTTGTCGAACCCCTTCGCCAACAGCTTCATGTGTTCGGAGAAGAAGACTCCGGTGACGGAAGTCGGCGTCGGCTTGAACTCCCCGCGGTACTCCTCCGGGGCGTCGGGTTTCGGGTCGAACGTCTCGAAGTGGGTCGGCCCTCCGTCCATCCAGATGAGGATGCACGCTTTCGCCGGGGCCTTCTCGGCCTTCGCCGCATCACGGGCACGCAACGCCGACACCAGCCCGCCGCCGAGTAGCGTGCCGAGGCCGAGTTGCAAGAAATCGCGGCGGGAGCGGGTGGGCATCGGTCGGCCTCCGGACGGAGTGTCGGTAAGTTCGGCGGTAAGAGGATCAAGAAGATCAAGGGGATCAAGAATTCACCACATCCCCCGTGATCACCTTGTCTCCCTGCGGCGGCTTTTCGGACAGCGTTCAGTCGATGAACACGAACTCGGGTGTGTTGATGAGCGCCCACATCAGGTCTTCGGTGGCGGTGCGGCGGGTGGCGCCCTTCTTGTCGAACCGGCTGACGCACAACTCGGCCTCTTCCTTCGTCGGGGGGCGGTTGTAGGCGAGCAGGAACAACTCCTCCACGATCTCGGCGGGCGCCTTCTTGCTGTCGGCCAGTGTCGCGGCGCGGCCCCTGTCACTCGTGATCTTGGCGGCCAGTCCGGGCGCGTTCATCAGGTGCAGGGCCTGAACAACAGTCGTGTCGGAAGTCCGCTCGCACGGCGGGTCCTGGTTCGGGTCGGGGCGGCCGAAGCTGTCCAGGAACTTGCTGTCGAACCGCACCGTCCAGGCTTCCACGGCCCGCGACCCGTTCGGCATGGCGTCGAACGACTCGGCGACACCCGTCACGTCGGACACCGCGTCCAGCAGCACCTCGGCCCGCAGCCGCTGGCGGTAGTGCCGGGAGTAGTTCCGCGTGTCGCTCACGTTCGTGTCGGTCGGCGTCGAACTCAGAGCGAAGGCGTGGCTGAAGGCGATGGTGCGGATCAACTTTTTCAGGTCGTGGCCGTTCTGGCGGAAGTCGGCGGCGAGGGCGTCGAGCAGCGCCGCGTTCGTCGGCGGGTTGGTATCCCGCAGGTCGTCCACCGGGTCCACCAGCCCGCGGCCCATCATCTCTGCCCACACGCGGTTGACGATTACTTTGGCGAAGAACGGGTTGTCCTTCGACGTCACCCAGTCGGCCAGCACCGCCCGCGGGTCTTGGTCGGCGGGGATGGTGAGCGGACTCCCGAGCAAAGGCGTCGGCGGCAACTCTTGCCCGGTGAGCGGGTGTTTCACCGACCCTGCCTCCTTCACGAACATCACCTCTTCCCCGCCAGAAATCGGGGCGGAGATGCCGACCCCCTTCCGTCCGATGCGGCTGAAGAAGGCGGCGAAACTGTAGAAGTCGGTCTGCCCCCACTTCTCGGACGGGTGCTGGTGGCACTTGGCGCAGTCCAGCCGCACGCCGAGGAACAACTGGCTGACCATCGGGGCCAGTTCCTCCGGCTCGCGGCGGTTGCGGTAGAACACCGCCGCCCCGTTCTTCCAGGTGCTCCCCTGGGCGGTGATGATCTCTCGCACGAAGCGGTCGTACGGCACGTTCCTGCGGAACTGCTCGCGGATCCACTGGTCGTAGGTGATCGTTGCCTTGATGCCGACGTGGTACGGGTTCGGGCGGAGCAGATCGGCCCACTTGTTCGCCCAGTAGTCGGCGTACTCGGGGCGGTCGAGTAGCGTGTCGAGCAACTTCGCCCGCTTCTTGGCGTCGGTGTCGGTGAGGTATGTTCGCGTCTCGTCCGGTGTCGGCATCCGGCCGATGACGCTCAGGTACGCCCGGCGGTGGAAGGTGCTTTCGCTCGCCGGTTGAGAAGCCGTCAGGTTCAGCCGCTGGAGCTTGTCCCACACGTGCCCGTCGATGAAGTTGTTCCGCGGCAGTTTGGCGTAGTAACCCGGATCGACTTTCGTCGGGAGCGGGATCAGCACGCTCATGACGGCGAACTTGTCCACGAACCGGGCGGTGACGGCGGCCTCCCCAGGAATGGTGCCGACCCGAACCACCCCATCCGCATCCACGGCGGCATAGCCGGCGTCGTTCGACTGGAACGCGGCGAGTTTCGTCACGTCCTCGCTGGTTCCGTCGGAGTAGTGAGCCGTGACGTTCAGCGGCGACTGCTGCTTGAACGCGGCGACCACCTCGGCGGGGGAGACGGTAATCTTCGTCAACTTCGGGGCGTCGGCCGGGGTGCGGGGCGTGCCCGCGGTCATCCACGCCTTCACCAACTCGTACTGCGGTGAACCGACCGCCAGCTTGTTCCCGCCGCCGTGGGCCACGCTCCCGCTCGCCTTCAACAGGAACAGACTGTTCGCAGGGTCAGCGGGGAACAGTCGCCGCCCGCGGGCCTCTTTGGTGATCGCGTTGAAGTCGAACACCGGGTCGAAGCCGAGCAGCGACAGGGCGAACCCGTTTTGCCCACGGGCCTTCCCGTGGCAGGCACCGGCGTTGCACCCGGAGCGGGTGAGGATCGGCTGCACGTCCCGCTCGAACGTGACCGGGCGGTCCGCACCGAGTACGGCAGAAGCGCACACCACGAGACAAACGAGACCGAGCGACCGCATTGGCGAGACCGATCCGGGGAGGCGGATGGCAAAGGCAGGCTGGAGTAGAGTGTAGCCGATTCCGGCCGTCGTGCAAACTGCGAACGGACTGGTACATTGCCCCGGTCCCCCTCGCGGTACGCTACGACCCATGAGCCAATCCACTTCGCCCGGCGAGCCGAACCCGTTGAAGTGGTCGCTTCCGATCGCGGCGGTGGCCGTCGTAGGGATCGCCGTCGCCCTCGCCCTCCGTGCCGTCGCCCCCGAAGAGCGTGTTGGGTGGGCGCGACTGGCCGACCTGCCCCTGCTGTTCGTGCTGGCCACCGGCGGGACCGCACTGGTGGTGGGGCTGGTGGTGAACGTGTTCCGCGGCGAGTTCGGGTCGGACCTGCTCGCCGGATTGTCGATCGTCACCGCCGCCGTCCTCGGCGACTACATGGCCGGGGCACTCGTGGTGCTCATGCTCTCCGGCGGGCAGGCGCTGGAGTCGTTCGCCGTGCGGCGGGCGTCGTCGGCCCTCGCGGCGTTGGCGAAGCGGATGCCGACCGTCGCCCACCGCAAGACCGACGGCCGAATCGCGGACGTGCCGCTCGACGCCGTGGCCATCGGCGAGAGCGTGGTCGTGTTCCCGCACGAGACCTGCCCGGTCGACGGGGTGGTGACCGACGGCCACGGCACGATGGACGAGTCGTACCTGACCGGCGAGCCGTTCCTGTTGCCGAAGGCCCCAGGCTCTCAGGTACTGTCCGGGGCGATCAACGGCGACTCCGCGCTGACGGTTCGGGCCGAGTCGCCGGCGGCGGACTCGCGGCACGCCAAGATCATGCGGGTGATGCGGGAGTCGGAACAGCGGCGGCCGCGGATCCGGCGGCTGGCCGACCGTCTGGGCGCGTGGTACACGCCGGTGGCGTTGGCCGTCGCGGTGCTCGCCTGGGTCGCCAGCGGGGACGTGACCCGCTTCCTGGCCGTGCTGGTCGTCGCCACCCCGTGCCCGCTGCTCATCGCCGTCCCGGTCGCCATCATCGGCGCCATCTCGGTCGCCGCCCGCCGCGGGATCGTGGTGAAGGACCCGGCCGTGCTGGAGGCGTTGCCCACGTGTACCGTTGCCATCTTCGACAAAACCGGCACGCTCACCTACGGCCGTCCGGCGCTGGTCGAGTGGACCCCGCTCGCTGAGTACAGCGGCCACGACGTCCTCCGCTGGACGGCCAGCCTGGAACGCTACTCCCGGCACCCGCTGGCCACCGCCGTTGTGGAAGCGGCGACCGCGGAGAAACTGCAACTGCCCGAAGCGAGGGAGGTGTCCGAACGGCCCGGACAGGGATTGACGGGCGTCGTGGACGGCAAGGCCGTTCGCGTCACCGGCCGGCCGAAACTGATCGCCCAGCGACCGGACCTGGCGCACGCCCTTCCGCCGGCGGGGGGAGGGCTGGAGTGCGTCGTGCTCGTGGACGAGCGGCCGGCGGCGATGGCCCGATTCCGCGACCGCCCGCGGGACGACGGCTCGGCGTTCATCCGACACCTCGGCCGGCGGCACGGGTTCACGCGGGTGCTCCTGGTGTCGGGCGACCGCGAGAGCGAGGTGCGGTACCTGGCGGAGGTCGTGGGGATCACCGAGGTGCACGCCGAGCAGTCGCCGGAACAGAAGGTGGCGCTGGTGCGGGCGGAGACCCGGAACGCCCCGACCGTCTTCGTCGGCGACGGCATCAACGACGCGCCCGCGCTCACCGCCGCCACGACCGGGCTGGCGTTCGGCCAGAACAGCGACGTGACCGCCGAAGCCGCCGGCGCTGTCATCCTCGACGGCAACCTGAAGCGGGTGGACGAACTGCTCCACCTGAGCCGCCGCCTCCGCACCATCGCCCTGCAAAGTGCCGTCGGCGGGATGGCCCTCAGCGTACTGGCCATGGGGGTCGCGGCGTTGGGCTGGTTGCCCCCGGTCGCGGGTGCCGTCTGCCAGGAGTTGATCGACGTGCTGGTGGTAGTCAACGCGCTGCGGATGTCGTTCACCCCGAACAGCCTCACGGACTACTGACCGGTGTCAGTCCCACTGCTGGCCGGCATCGGTTACTTCGCTCTCGTGTTCGTCGTCGGGTTCGCCCTCGGCGTGCTGCGAGGGATTCTGCTCGTCCCGCTGGTGGGCGAACTGTGGGCGGTGGCAATCGAACTGCCCGTCATGCTCGGCGTGTCGTGGTGTGTGTGCGGGCTTCTCGTCACGCGGATGGGCGTGCCACCGGCCGTCCCGTCACGGCTGGTGATGGGCGGGGTGGCGTTCGCCCTGCTGCTGCTCGCCGAACTGGGTGTGTCGCTACTACTTCTGGACCGGACGCCGGCGGACCACCTCGCCACCTACGCGCGACCGCCGAACCAGTTCGGCCTGTGCGCCCAACTCCTGTTCGCCCTGTTTCCCCTGATCCGCTGCCGGGGTGTCAGCCGGCCCCCCAGGTGAGGGCGATCGTGTCGAGCGAGTGCCGACTGGCGAGGAGGTCTCGCTGTCGCTCTTCGGACGGCGGGGTGACTCCGCTCGGCTCGGGCAGGTCGGCCGGCTCGACCATCCGCCCGACCTCCGAAAGCAGCATGCCGGCCCAGCGGAAGATGTTGTGGTCGTCCACCTGCTGCCGC
>CAYMHO010000051.1:0-1772 GCA_964390195.1 uncultured Fimbriiglobus sp.
CACCACGCCCTCGGCAGCATGGGCATTTACGTGTTCGACGCGGACGTGCTGTTCGACCAACTGATCGACGACGCAGGGCGGGCGGACAGCGGGCACGACTTCGGCAAGGACATCATCCCGAACATGGTCCGCGAGGGGCACAAGGTGTTCGCCTACCGCTTCCGCGACCGCAACCTGAAGACGGACGCCTACTGGCGGGACGTGGGTACGGTGGACGCCTTCTTCCAGGCGAACATGGACCTGGTGGCGGCCGAGCCGGTGCTCAACCTGTACGACCGCACCTGGCCCATCCGCACCGTGCAGTCGGACTCCCCGCCGCCCAAGTTCGTCCACTCGGCCGAGGGGGGCGTGGGGGTCGCCCGGCGGGGGGAGGCGCTGGACAGCGTGGTGGCCGCCGGGTGCATCGTGAGCGGCGGGCAGGTGCGGCGGTGCGTGCTGCACTCGGACGTGCGGGTGAACAGCTACGCGGTGTGCGAGGAGTGCATCCTGTTCGACGGGGTGGACGTCGGCCGCTACTGCCGCCTGCGGCGGGTGATCGTGGACAAGTCGGTGAAGCTGCCGCCGTACACGGTCATCGGGTTCGATCACGAGTTCGACCGCCGCCGCGGGTTCACCGTCACCGAGGCCGGCGTGGTGGTGGTGCCGAAGGGGGAACGCCCGGAGGCGTTCCAAGCCCCGAACCAGTTACCGTGAGGTGCGTCATGTTCCGCCGCCTGCTCCCGCTGCTCGCGCTCGCAGCCCCCGCCTTGCTCCTCGCGGCCGACGAGAAGAAGCCGCCGGAGTTCACCGCCCACACCGGCCACTTCGAGAAGAACACGGCCGGGCTGAAGGGGGACGTGTCGCTGCTCCTGCTGACCGACGAGGACGCGTTCGGCAAGGTGTTCGGCACCGTCCCCCCGGCCGGTCTCGGCGGGGGCGTGCGGAAGAACAACCCGGTGACCAAAGAGGTGTTCGAGAAGAACGTGGTGGCGGCGGTCATCAGGCGCGGGAAGGCGATCACCACCTACACCGAGGTGAGCACGAAGACCGACGGCGAGACGCTGACGGTGTCGTTCAAATCGGAAGCGGGCAAGGAAGGGACGGCCACATTCGCCAGCCCGCTGATCGTGGCCGTGCCGAAGGGGAAGATCACCAGGGTGGTGTTCGTGGAGAACGGGAAGGAGATTGGAACCGCCAAGTGACCGATCGGGTGAGCGGACTGGTGATGTTGAGGCCAGCCCGCTCACCGGGGCCGCTCGCCAGACCGCCGCTCCCAAAGCAACAGTGCCGTGATCGTCTTCGCGTCCTTGATCTCACCGCCCACACACAGGCGGATTGCTTCGGCGAAGTCCATTACCACGGGTTCGAGTTGTTCGTCCGCCTCCGGCCGCATCGCCCCCGGGGTCAGCCCTTCTGCCACGAACAGGTGCAGCTTCTCGTCGAGCACACCCGGCGAGGCGTACAGGTAACCCAGACTCGTCCACTTCTCCGCCGAATAACCCGTCTCCTCAGCCAGTTCCCGTTTCGCGCACTCCTCCAACGGCTCGCCCGGTTCGACCGTTCCGGCTGGCAGTTCCCACAGCGTCTCGCCGATGACGAACCGGTGGTTCCGCAGCAGCACGACCTGCCCGTCGCCGAGCAGGGGCAGAATCACCACCGCGCCGGGGTGGAAGATCATGTCCCGCTTGATGACGGTGCCGTCCGGGGCGGTGGTGGTGTCCACAGCCACGCGGATCCGACGGCCGACGTGGACGATGTCGCGGGGCATGGTGTGGTCCTCGGGTGTGCTCTGC
>CAYMHO010000051.1:1872-29219 GCA_964390195.1 uncultured Fimbriiglobus sp.
ACGGCCGACGTGGACGATGTCGCGGGGCATGGTGTGGTCCTCGGGTGTGCTCTGCTCGCTCCGCGAGCGGTCTGATTCGCACCCGCTCGCGGAGCGAGCAGAGCACGCGCTCAGCCCGCCCGAATTGCGGGTCATCCGCCAACCGACTAAGATGACTCCGAACAGGCTAGCGAATCGAGTGCCCGAGTGGAGCGGCTGATGAACAACCCGTTGACGTGGGCGGTGCCGCTGTTCCGGGCGTTCGGCGTGAACGTGCGGGTTCACATCCTGTATTTCCTCGTCACCCTCGGTCTGTTCCTGCGGGAAGTGTTCCGCGACGGGGCGTACGTCTCCCCGCTCGACGTCTTCCTGTTCATGGTGCCGATGCTGTTCGTGGTCATCCTCGTTCACGAGTACGGGCACGTGTTCGGCGGACGGCACGTCGGCGGGGAGTGCGAGGAGATCCTTATCTGGCCGCTCGGCGGGCTGGCGTTCGTGGACACCCCTCGCGAGTGGCGGGCGCACACCTTCACCGCCCTGTCCGGCCCGCTGACGAACATCGCCCAATGTGTGCTGGCGGCGGTCGTCTTGCTCGGGTTCGGGTTCATCCCCACCCTGAACCCGCTCGACAACCCGTACATCTCACCGATGAAGAACTACCGCGACGGGCGGGTGTACACCAGCGAGTACGGGCTGAGGATGTACGAGCCGGGCACCAGCACGCCGGTACTCGGCACGGAGAAGACGAACGGCGGGGGGAAGCCGAACGACGTGGCCAAGTTCGCCGACGAGGCGAAGAACGACCGCGGGGAGAGGTTCGAGCGGGCCGTCGCCCCGCCGTGGGCGGTGTGGGTGAACCGCCTGTTCTGGCTGAACTTGGTGCTCACCCTGCTCAACTTCATCCCCGCCTACCCGCTCGACGGCGGGCAGATCCTGCAGGGGTTGGTGTGGGCGCGGAGCGACTACCGCCAGGGCACGCTGGTGGCGTGCGTGTCCGGGTTCATCTGCGCGATGGCCATGTTCGTGGTGAGCATCGCCGTCATCGAACCGCTCATCATCGCCCTCTGCTTCTTCGTCCTGTTCGCCTGCTGGATCAAGTGGCGGCAACTGACCGAGAGCGGGGGCGAGTACGGGTACGACACGGAGAAAGGGTACAGCGGGATGGACGACGAGGACGCCCCGCCGAAACCGCAGAAGAAGGTCGGGTTCGTCAAGCGGTGGCTGCAAGCCCGTGCCGCTCGCAAGCTGAAGCAGGAGCACGAGCAGCGGGTGAAGGACGACGAGCGGATGGACCAACTGCTGGAAAAGATCGCCCGCAAGGACCCCCTCACCGACGAGGAGAAGCGGTTCATGCAGCGGGTGAGCGAGCGGTACCGGAAACCACAGTAAAGTGCTCCGCACTCTCCGAGTGCGGCTCATCTCAACCCGCACTCGGAGAGTGCGGAGTACATTTCGGAGTCTGCCGTGTCATCCCTCATCGAACCCCGGCTGCTCCAGGGGTTCCGCGACTACCCGCCGGCGGCCATGCTGCCGAAGGAGCGGGTGCTGGAAACCGCCCGCCGCGTGTACCGCAGCTACGGGTACAGCCCGATCGACACCCCCGCCCTTGAGTACGCCGAGGTGTTGTTCGGCACCGGTGGCGGGGAAACTGAACGACAGGTGTATCGGTTCCGGGACAACGGCGACCGCGATGTCGCGTTGCGGTTCGACCTGACGGTGCCCTTCGCCCGATTCGCGGCGATGCAGGTGCAGCAACTCGGCACCCCGTTTAAGCGGTACGCGATGGGGCCGGTGTGGCGGGGCGAACGCCCCGGCCAGGGCCGCTACCGCGAGTTCTGGCAGTGCGACTTCGACACCATCGGCACCACCACCAACGCCAGCGACATCGAAGTGGCACTGGTCATCAACGACCTGTTCACGGCGTTGGGATTTGAGAAGTTCACGATCCGGGTGAACAACCGGCTGCTCCTGAACGGGTTGCTCGAAAGCATCGGAGTGCTGGACAAGGCCGTGCCGGTGCTGCGATCACTGGACAAGCTCGGGAAGATCGGCCGCGAGAAAGTCATCGAGGAGATGACCCTCGAGGCGAATGTCACGGCCGACCAAGCCGCCCGCGTGCTGGTGCTGGCCGAGACGAGCGGGAGCAACGCCGACATCCTGAACGCGGCCGAAGCGGCGTTCGGAGGGAGCGTGAACGAGCAAGCCCGGAAGGGGTTGAACAACCTCCGCGAGCTGCTGACGGCTTGCAACACCGCGGGTGTGCCGGAAGGCCGGGTATGCATCGACCTGAGTATCGCCCGCGGGCTGGACTACTACACCGGTACGATTTACGAGACCACGATCTCCGATCTGCCGGGCATCGGCAGCGTGTGCAGCGGCGGGCGGTACGACAACCTCGCCGGGAAGTACACGAAGCAGGTGCTGCCGGGCGTCGGGGCGAGCCTCGGCGTGGACCGCCTGCTCGCTGCGATGGAGGAACTCAAGCACCCGTGGATGACCGGAACCGCCACGCCGGCCGAAGTGCTCGTCATCAACTTCGACAGCCAGCGGGTCGGCGACTACCAGCGGGTCGCACGGGCACTCCGCGCCGCCGGCGTCGGGGTGGAAGTCTACCCGGAGGTGAAGCGGCCCAAGAACCAGTTCGAGTACGCCGACAAGCGGGGGTTCAAGGTGGCAGTCATCGCCGGCGGCGACGAGTTCGGCCGAGGCGTTTGGAAGGTGAAAGACCTGGCGAAACGGGAGGAGACGGAGGTGAGCGAGGCGGAGTTGGCAGCGAAGGTGAGTGGCATTCTTAGCGAACGAGCCTAACGCGCCGCGACCGCGAGGGAGCGGGTGATCCTGCACCCGCTCCCTCGCGGTCGCGGCGCGTTTGCTTTACCCCACTGATTCCGGCAGCATGCCCACCCGCTGACGGACCAGTCGCAGGGTCGTGTGGGCCACTTCGCGGGCCTTTTTCGCCCCGGCTCGCAACACCTCTTCCACCCGGCCGGGGTCACGTTCGAGTTGTTTGCGGCGTTCGCGGGCCGGGGCGAAGTGGGCGTCGATCTTCGCCAGCAGCATCTTCTTCGCGTGCCCGTACCCGAACGGCTTCCCGCCACGGTCCTCGGCCGCATACATCGGCTCGCGGTACAACCTGTCCAACTCCACCAACTCCGCCTCCGAAGCGAACAGCTTGTACAGGGCGACCACGTTACACGTCTCCGGGTTCTTCGGCTGGTCCACCGGGGTGCTGTCCGTCACCACGCCCATCACCGCCTTCTCCAACGCCTTCCCTTCGGCGAAAATGTCGATCGTGTTGCCGTAGCTCTTGCTCATCTTCTGCCCGTCGGTGCCCGGCACCACTGCCGCCACGCCCAGCCGCTCCGCCGGCAGTGGGAACACCTCGCCGTAGGTGTTGTTGAAGTACCCCGCCATGTCGCGGGTCATCTCCAGGTGCTGCACCTGATCCTTGCCCACCGGGACCAGGTGCGACCGCACGATGAGAATGTCCGCCGCCATCAGCACCGGGTACGTGAACAGGCCGACCATCGCCCCGATCCCTCGGGCGGTCTTGTCCTTGAAGGAGTGAGCGCGTTCGAGCAACCCCATGCCGGTGAGGGTGGAGAGCACCCAGGCGAGTTCCGTCACCTCCGGGATGTCGCTCTGGCGGTAGAAAATGGCCTTCGCCGGGTCGAGGCCGAGGGCGAGGTAGTCGAGGGCCACGTCGCGGACGTTGTCGGACAGAATTTGAGCGGCGGTGCGGGCTGGGCGGTTCGCCTTCTTGGCGTCGTCCGCCTCCTTCGCCACCGCGTCCGGGAGCGTCGTCATCGCGTGGTAGTCGGCGATGAAGTAGAACGCCTCCCCCTGGTCTTGCAGGGCGATGTGCTGCTGGATGGCCCCGAAATAGTTCCCCAGGTGCAACTTGCCAGACGGCTGAACCCCGCTCAAGATGCGGGGCTTCGGATCGACGGCCACGGTTCGGCTCCTCGGTCGGGCTTGGCGTACACGGACGGACAACGCTACAGTACGGGCGGTTCACGCCCGCAGAAGGGGTCGGCATGGACGCCACAACGCTGATTCCGTCACTCCCACCACACACACACGCCGCCGGCCCGCGGCGAACTGAGGCGGTTCCACACCTCGATCTGCTCCTGGACGCGCTCAAGATTGCCCTCGCCGACCCGCGGGAACACCGCCTGTTCCAGTCCGGCAAGTTGCCGGGGCTGTTCCGCTCGCGGTACGGCCCGCCGGCAGAGGCCGCGCTCTACGCCATCAAGGAAGGGCTGTTCGAGACGGTCCGCACCGAGGCGAAAGGGCGGTTGATCGTCGAGTGGGTGCGGGCCTCGCCGAGGGGCGTCGGGTTCGTCCACGACCACGACTCGCCGAAGGCGGTGTTGACCGACCTGAAACAACTGATCGGCGACACCCGCGGGGGTGTCCCGCTGTGGATGGCCGACGTGCGGACCGAAATCGCCCGGCTGACCACGCAGTTCGAGGAACGCACCCGCGAGATGACGGCCAAACTGGATGAACTGGCCCGCCGGGTGGACGCCGCACTGCGGCGGATCGACACCGCCCCGAAATTGGCCGACCCGGTCGCCCGACTCATCCCGTGGGGCGAAACCGCCCTCGAATACCTGGACCGCCGTGCCGCCGCCGGCGCCGGCGGGCCATGCAGCCTGGCCGAACTGTTCCACGCCGTTCGGCCGGAAGTACCCGCCCTCACCGTGCCCGAGTTCCACGACGGCCTGCGGCGGTTGCACGACACCCGTGCCGTCCGCCTGTGCGGCAGCACGGCGTTCCCCGGCCTGCAAGCCGACCCCGAATTCGCCATGCTGGTCGGTGCCGAATTGTGTTCCTTCGTCAGCCGCTGAGGCCGAGCGCCCGAAACAAAGCCCGGAGCGGGGCCGTCAGCCGCCACGACTTCGACCGCCGCAGCATTCGCACCTCGTTGCGGAGGGCCGTGCCCTCGGCGGCCGCAGCGGCAAGTCGGCCTTCCGCCTCCCGAAGCGGAGCGAGCACCCCGGTGTCAACCGTCGCCAGCCCCACCTCAGCCTCCCGCACGCCCACGCCGATCAGCCCGTTGTCCAGCCCGACGTGCGGGTGCAGTTCCAGCCGGAACCCGGCGCGGGCGAAGCAGGCGGTGATGAACTCTGGCGTCCACCCGCTCTCCCACCAGCCGAATTTCCGAACACAGTACACCGACACCGCGTCCAGCCGAAGCCCCCAGTGCGGCCACCAGACGGCGTTCACCGGCTCACCGGCCATGACCACCTTCCCGCCCGCCCGCACGAGCCGCCCGAGCCGCCCGAGCGTCTCCCACGGCCGTAAGCTGTGGTGCAAGCACTCATAGAAGAACAGGAGGTCAAACCGCTCGGGCGTGTCGAACCGGTCGAACCCGCAACACTCGGTTCGGACCGGCAGTCCGAGCCGTTCCGCCCGCCGCCGTACCAGTTCGGCGAACCGCGGGTTGATGTCCACCCCCGTCACCTTGGCCCCGCAGAAGGCCATCACCTCCGAGCTCAACCCCCACCCGCAGCCGGCGTCCAGCACGCTCGCCCCCGGCGGCAGGTCGGCCATCATTACGGCCGTGAGGACCGCCCGCGCGTGCTTGCAGACGTGCCGCACGTCCGTCAGGTTGAGCGGGTTACTCCCGGCGACGTGTTCGTCGACGTCCAGGGCGGTCATCTCGCCGGTCGTCTGGTCGAGCCCGCGCCCGGCCATCTCCTCATACAGGGCCTGCTGTTGGCCAAAGTACTCGGCCGAAAAGGGGTCCAGGGCGGTGTCGATGCGGACGTCGAAGTCGAGCTGAAAGTCCGCCAGATGGGCGGCGGCGGCGGGCGTGCCCAGCCCCCCGCGGCCGTCCACCTCGGCGACGAGCCGGTCGAGGTGGGCGGAATGCAGTCGGCCGATCCCCATCCCGGTGTCCTCCCTAACTTGCCGCTCGGCTCGGACCGCGAGTCGAGTCGGACCGCTCAACCGAATCCTCGTCCACCGGGCAATCGGGTTACTGCTTCATTGGCGGGGTTCCCGCCGCCGGTTGGGGCGGCACGTCCACAAACCGCTTGCGCTTCACGTAGTACACCAGGTCGGTGATCTCGTCCGGCGTCGCTTCCTTGCCGAACGCCTTCATCGGCGTGCCGGGGATGCCCAGGTAAATCCGCCGGTACAGGTGTTCCGGCTCCGCCCCGCCCTTGAAGATCTCGGCGGTGAAATCCCGCGGGTAGGCCACCGTGCCGTTGTCGTTCTTGCGGTTCGCGTCGAACGTGCCCTTCCCGTCCGGCCCGTGGCAGCCCAGACAGCCGAGCTTGTTGAACAGCACCGCCGCCCGCTGTTCGTATCCCGCCCTCGGCTCCGGGAACGGCGACGGCACCGGGAACGGCTCCGACGCGGTCAGATCGGCCACCGCCTCCGACAGCCACCCCTTCCGGTTCTCCACCCACTTGTCCCGTTTCGGGCCCGACTTCGGAGGCCAGTCCTTCTTCGGGTCGAAGTCCTCTCCCTCGTCCTTCGCGGCGGCCATCTCCTTGCGCATGGCGGCCTCGTCACGGGCGGCGATCAGACGCTCCGGTTGGAGGAACCGGGTGCGGACGTACCGCACGATGGCCAGTCGCTCGTCGTCGGTCGTCTCCCGGGCGAACGCCGGCATGGGGGAGCCGTCGATGCCACGCTTGACGATGCCCGCGAGCACCTCGTCGGTCGGGATGCCGCCGAGCGTGCCGGCCGCCCCCTGCGGCTGCTTCAGCCCGTTCAGCGTGTCGGTGAACTTGAACCGCTCGTACCCGAAGTGGCGGGCCTTCGGGAACATCGGCGTGTCGCCCACCCCGTCCCCGTTCACCCCGTGGCAGCGGGCGCAGTGGAGGTGGTACAACCGCCCGCCGTCCGGTTCGGTGCCGGCGTGGTCGAACTCACGCGGGGGCGTCTTCGGGCCGTTCAGCAGGTCCGTCGCCCACAACCCGCCGGACACGACTGCCGCGGTCAACAGGAGCGGCATGGCGAACAAGAGGGCACGGGCGGTGAACGGGATCCGCGAGTGTGGGGCGGGTGCGTCGGGCATGGGAAGACCTTCGACTACAACGGGTGAACGCGGGAAGAGCGTGGACGCGGGGAGGCGGATAGTCTAGGCTCGACACCCGACATCGAAAACTCCGCTCCCCTCCCCTTCGGAGTGCCGCCATGCGAACCGCACTGACGGTCATTTTTGCAACCGCCGCCCTCGCCGTCGCCGACGAGCCGAAGCTGCTCGACGCCCCGAAGCCGCCGGACGGGTTCCCGAAGTTCAAGGTGCAGGAGATCGACACCGGGCTGAAGATCGGGTACGCGGTCGTCACCAGCGACATCGACGGCGACGGCAAACCGGACGTCGTCGTCGTCGACCAGCACAAGGTGGTGTGGTACCAGAACCCGACGTGGAAGAAGCGGGTGATCCTGGACGGCAAGACGAAGCCGGACAACGTGTGCATCACGGCGGTGGACATCGACGGGGACAAGCTGCCGGAGCTGGTGGTCGGGGCCGGGTGGAAACCGTTCGACACCAAAAACCCCGGCACCCTGCAATGGCTGAAGCGGGGGAAGACGCTGGACGAGGAGTGGTCGATGCACGAGATCCCGTGCGACGAGCCGACCGTCCACAGGGTGCGGGCGATCGACATCGACGGTGACGGGAAGCCGGAAGTGGTGATGGCCCCGCTGATGGGCCGCGACGCCACCAAGGAGAAGAACTGGATGGACGGCCGACCGGTGCGGATCATGGCGTACAAGGTGCCGGCGAAGGACCCGGAAAAGAAGGAGAGCTGGAAGCCGGAGGTGATCAGCGAGGAGTTGCATGTTGTGCACAACTTCACCGAAGTGCAGTCGACCCTGGAAGGGGGGAAACTGTACGTCGCCAGCTACGAAGGGCTGCACAAGCTGTCGCGCGACGACAAGGGCAGGTGGAGTGCTGCCCGCATCGGCGAGGGAGACCAGGCCAAACCGGCCTCCAGCCGGGGGGCGAGTGAGGTGGCCGGAGGTTCCGACGCGCGTGGGGAGATGACGTTGCAGGGCAAGCGGGTTCGGGTGTCATTCCCCGACTGGTTCATCGCGACCGTTGAGCCGTGGCATGGCAACACGCTTGTCGCTTACGCCGAGCGTCGTGACGGCCCCGGCCGGGAACTCTGGCACCGCCACGTGATCGACGATCACCTCCGGTGGGGCCACGCGGTCAGGTTCGCGGACCTGAACGGCGACCGGAACGAGTTGCTCATCCTCGGCGTTCGGGACAACCCGGACCCAAAGCAAGGGGACAAGTTCACCGATCAGCGGGGGGTTCGAATCTACCGCAGCACCGATTTGGACGGCAAAAAGTGGGACCGCTACATCCTGGAAGACGGCGGGGTGGCGGTGGAAGACCTGACGGTGGCCGACCTGAACGGCGACGGAAAGCCGGACATCGTCGCCGTCGGGCGGGCCACCGGCAACGCCCGCATCTACTGGAACCAGGGGAAGTAGGTGCCGGCCGCGGGGCGGATGCATATCATTCGTGGAGTTTGCACCGACACCCGCGGACCCCCCATGAGCGTTGCCAAACTGGCGCTGGAAGACGGCACCGTATACACCGGCCGGGCGTTCGGCGCCCGCGGCGAGATGGCCGGCGAGGTGGTGTTCAACACCTCCATGACCGGCTACCAGGAGGTACTCACCGACCCGAGCTACAAGGGTCAGATCGTCACCATGACCTACCCGCTCATCGGCAACTACGGCACCACGAGTGCGGACGCCGAGTCGAAGGCGGTTCAGGTGAGCGGGTTCGTGGTGCGGGAGTTGACCCGCGTGCCGAGCAACTTCCGGAGTGATCTCGACCTGGACGCCTTCCTGAAAGCCGCGAACGTGGTCGGCATCGAGGGGATCGACACGCGTGCACTGGTGCGGCGGCTCCGCACCCGCGGGGCCATGCCGGGGGTGCTGTCGAGTGTCGACCTGGACGACGGTTCGCTGGTGGCCAAGGCGAAGACGCACGGCAGTATGGCCGGCAGGGACTACGTGAGAGAGGTGGTGCCGGACGGCTCGTTCACCTGGGATCAGGGGTTCGACAGCCTGAGCCAGCACGTCATCAGCGGGCGGCCGGCCGACAAGCACGTCGTCGCCATCGACTACGGCATGAAGTGGAACATCCTGCGGTGCCTGACGCAGGTCGGGTGCAAGGTGACGGTGCTGCCCGGCACCTGCACCGCCGACGAAGTGCTCGCCCACAACCCGGACGGGGTGTTCCTGAGCAACGGCCCCGGCGACCCGGCGGCGCTCGACTACGCGGTGGACACGGTCAAGGGGTTGCTCGGCAAGAAGCCGGTGTTCGGCATCTGCCTCGGGCACCAGTTGCTCGGCCGGGCGTTCGGGGCCGACACCTTCAAGCTGAAGTTCGGCCACCGCGGGGCGAACCAGCCGGTGTTGAACAGGCTGACCGGGGCGGTCGAGATTACCACCCAGAACCACGGGTTCGCGGTCAACCCGGAGAGCCTTCCGCCGGACGTGGAAGTCACCCACGTGAACTTGAACGACGGCACCTGTGAGGGGCTGCGGTGCACCAGTCTGCCGGCGTTCAGCGTGCAGTACCACCCGGAAGCGGCCGCCGGCCCGCACGACAGCACCTACCTGTTCGAGCAGTTCCGCAAAATGCTGTAGTCGGCCTCTGTGAGGCCGGTCCGGCCTCTGTGAGGCCGGCTACGGTCACAGCGGGTCCCACCGGTTCCCCGCCCGCAACAGGCTGGCGGCCAAGTGCGGGTGGGCGTTCGCCCACAGGTCGTCGAAGAACACGAGGTGGTGGTACAAGTCGTCCTCGCCCCACTTGGCGACGTGCTTGCACGCTTGGGCGACGTGGGCCTGAACCAGCACCGCGTCCTTCTTCGGGTTGCGGGACTCTTCAATCGCCCCGCTCGGCGCGTCGCACTTCGCCAGAATGCGTTCGAGCAAGGTCGGCTTGCCGTTCTCCAGCAGCCAGTCGGAGTACGCCGCCCAGCACGCCGTGTCGTTCGGGTTCGCCCGCACCGCCTTCAGCAGCGGCACCTCGGTCCCCTTCGCCGTGCGGAACGCCGGTTCCAGGCCGGTCATCACCTCGGCGAGCGAGCGGTGGAACGCCTCCGCGGCCACCTTGTACTGGTCGTGCACGCGGATCAGCCCGCGGGCCAAATCCGGCACTCGCACCCCGTGGATCACCCCGCACTGGTCGCCAGGGTCGAGGTCGGTGAGCGACCCGCTGTCGCAGGCGGCGAAGTGGGCGAAGTACGTCTTCCCTTCGAGCACCTTGTCTCCCGTGCGGATGGTGAGCGCCTTCTTCACCCCCGGCGGCGGCTTGAACTGGCCGCTCGCCATGCCGTCCGGCAGCCGCCAGTCGTCCCGCAGCAGGAACGCCACGCGGTCGGGGTGCTTGGCCGCGTAGTGGTCGTCGAAGATGTAGATCGCCATCTCCAGTTCGTCGTCGTCGGTCAGGATCTGAACGTGGTTTTTGCCGCCCTTCATCTCGCCGATGTAGAGCGCCTCGTTCAGCCGTTCGGCCACCGCGTTCATCGACTTCGGAACCGGCCACTCCTCGTCGTCGATCTTCTCGAACAGGTTGCCGAAACTGTACACGTGGGTGCCGAGGAGTGTCTCGGCGTGGTCGCCGGCGTCGTCCGCCCGGATCGGTTGCCAGATGCTCTGAAACCACGCCAGCAGCGAGTCCGCCTTGAACCGCTTGCGGTGGAAGCAGGTCGGGTTGTCGTAGTGGCTGCGGTACACGAAGTGGACGGCCATGGTGGGCACCGAGGGGAAAGTTGGGGAAGGAGCTGATCGGACGAAACGATGGCAACCGGGCGACGTTTCCGCAAGCCTGGAAGGGCTGAGTCGGCTGGACTTGCCGCCGGCGCGCGGATCGTTATCATCGGAAGTGTTGCGGGATTGGTATATCGGCTGTGCCCAGCCTTCCCAAGGCTGTGAGAGGGGTTCGACTCCCCTATCCCGCTTGACCACACACGTCCGCCGAAAAATCCGACAGCACTCGCATTTTTCACTTCATTCGCGTCGTTCGCCCGCATAATATTCCGACACCGTCGCCCGACTCCGTTCCGTTCTAACAGCGTGTCGGGGTACCTCGTGTCTCCCCCACTCGACTCCTTCGCCCCCGAGCCGACCAACTCCACCCGCTCGTTCCTCGGGCCGGAGCAAGCCGTCCGTTCGGGGTCCGAAACCCGTTCGCCGACCGAAGTTCCGCTCAGCACCCACAGCGGCGACAGCGCCCCCACCCCGTTCTTCCCGAACATCCCGCGGTATCAGATCATCGAATCGCTCGGGCACGGCGGCATGGGTCACGTGTTCCTCGCCCACGACACCCAACTGCGTCGGAGGGTGGCTCTCAAGTTCATGCTCCGTGAGGCGGAGGCGTCGTCCCTCGCCCGACAGCGGTTCACCAACGAGGCCACCATCCTCGCCCAACTGCACCACCCGAACGTGGTCGAGGTGTACGACTCGGGCGTCGCCAGCGGGTACCGCTTCTTCGCCATGACCCACCTGCCCGGCGGGTCGCTCAGCAGGCGGCGGACGGAGTTCCGCGAGTCGGCCGCGGCGGCGGTGCGGGTGATCGCCGCCGTCACCCGTGGGGTGCAGCACGCCCACGAGCGGGGGATCCTCCACCGCGACCTGAAGGCGAGTAACGTGCTGTTCGACGGCGACAAACCGGTCGTGACAGATTTCGGATGCGCCAAATGGGAGGAGGCGGAGCTGAGCACCCAGGGGGCGGCCCTGCTCGGCACCCCCAGCCACATGGCCCCGGAGGTGTGGCTCCGCGGGTCGAAGGAGCACGACCCGTGCTCGGACGTGTGGTCCCTCGGGGTCATGCTGTATCAGTTGCTCTCCGGCGAACTGCCATTCCCCGACGACCCGCGGACGGAGGCCGGGCGGAACCAGTTGCTCGACCGCGACCCGCCGCCGGTGGGGCAAGCGGCTGAGGCTGTGCCGGGGGTGGACGAGCGGTTGGAGGCGGTGGTGCGGAAGGTGCTGGCGAAGGCCCCGGCCGAACGGTACCAGTCTGCGGCCGACTTCGCCGACGACCTTGACCGCTGGCTGGCCGGCGAACCGGTCTCGGCCGCCACCGACCCGCCGACCCCGGCCGAACTGCTCCGGCCGAAGCCGCGGAAGCGGGTGGCGTTGGCGGTGGCCGCCGCCGTCACCCTGGCCCTGGCAGGTGTGGCGTTCGCCGTCTCGTGGTGGCCAAAGCCGGACACCCCGCCGACGACCCCGGAGTTGCCCCCCGTCGTCAAGAAGTCTCTGGCCGAACGACTCCTGAAGAAGGGTGACCGCGTCGAGTTCATCGGCGAGAAAGGCCTGCCGACCGAGCGGGCGGGAGAACTCGACGGCGTGGTCGGCACCGCCAGGCGGATGCCCGACGGGATGTGTTACGCCGAGACAGGCAGCGTCTACCTGCTGGAACTGGGGAATGAGGAGCTGAACTTTTCCTACCGTGTTGAAGGCGAGATCGCGGTCGCCAACGTGCAAATCGACACGAAGGTGGGACTCTATTCGAACCGACAGGCTCACCCACAGCCGAACGGCCTGGTGTTACACTCCGCCTGGGTGAACAGCTTCGGGCCGATGACCCGCGAACAGGCGGCGCCCCCGTTCAGGGGGATGGACGGGTGGTCGACCGGTCCGGCACGGATGGGGCTGACGAAGACGACATTCCTGCCCGTCCCGGAGAAGTGGCATCCGGTCGCCCCCGACCCGCAACCGGTGGCCGAACTCAATCCGGCCGTCACCTATCACCGCCTGACGATCGACGTCCTGCCAGCCGGGTGGGAGGGCACGCGGGACACCGTCAAGTTCCCCCACCCGAAGTTCGTCACCGACCGCACGCTCGCGGCAGCTCAACTCCTGGTCCCACCACCCGACGCCAGCGGGACGCTCAACCCGCCCGCGTTCGGCCACGGGTTCGGGCTGTTCGTGTTCCAGGGCGGCGGGCAGTTCCGTAACGTGCGGATCGTCCGCCTCGACTGACCCCCTCCCCCTCGGAGTCTACGCCATGGCCACCCTCGCCCTCACGCCCGCGGCCGTCCAGAAGCTGTTCGAACTGATCCACACCCTCGTCCCCGGGGCGACCGAGACGGTCGTCCTGGACACCGACCTGAGCGACTGTTACCCCGGCCTCGACCCGCACTTCACCCCCATCGGCGTGGACCTGGACGTCACCGGCTCGTTCACCCTCCCCATCGGGGTGAACCTGGTCATCGAGGTGATGAAACTCGACCCCGGTACCGGGATGTTCTCCCTCGTGCCGAGTACGGTCACGGTCACGACCTCCGGACGGACGGTCGTCACCATCAACGCCGCCGACCACGGGGTGAACGAGGGGTGCACCAACTTCCTCATCTACTTCGTGGCCGTTTACCCGGGCAGCCCGCCGCGGCGGCGGATCCTGCTCATCAAGGCGTTCCAGATCTGCGACCGCTGTGCGAACACCCCGCCACAGCCGGAGAATGAGGCGGCGTGATCGCCGGGAGGGGTCACGGGCGGTGAAAGGCGGGTTGCCGGCGGGGGTACTGTCTCGCATCCTCTCCAGCACCCGCCTTCTCTCGCCCGACCCGGAGCGCCGATGCCCGCCGTCTCGCCGTCCGACGCCCTCGCCGCCCTCAACTGGCGGTACGCCTGCAAGAAGTTCGACCCGACCCGGAAGATCCCGGCCGACGCCTGGGCGGCACTCGAGCAGTCCTTGCTCCTGTCCCCATCCAGCTACGGCCTCCAGCCGTGGAAGTTCTTCGTCGTCGAGAACCCGGCCGTTCGCGAGCAACTGCTCCCGCACTCGTGGGGGCAGCGGCAGGTCGTGGACGCCGACAAGCTGGTGGTGTTCGCGGTGAAGAAGGAGGTGTCGGTGGCCGACGCCGACCGGCTGATCGCCCGCACCAGCCAGGTGCGGGAGGTGCACGTCGAGACGCTCGCCGGGTACCACAAGATGATGGCCGGGTCGCTCACCCGCACCCCGGCCGACGAGATCGACGTGTGGATGAGCCGGCAGGTGTTCATCGCCCTCGGCTTCTTCCTGACGACCGCGGCGGTGCTGGGGGTGGACACCTGCCCGATGGAGGGGTTCGTGCCGGAGAAGTACGACGAGGTCCTCGGCCTGGGGGCGAAGGGGTATGCCAGCCGGGTGGTGGCCACCGCCGGCTACCGCGCCGCCGACGACGCTTACGGCACCGCGAAGAAGGTGCGGTTCGACATCGGCGAAGTGGTGGAGCGGATCTGATTGGTCCCCCTCTCCCCTGGGGGAGAGGGGGGATCTAATCCCGCACCAGCACCGCCGCCCAGTCCCCGTCGGCGGCGAACTTGAGTGTCAGCCCGCCGTCGTCCGCCTTCTCGTCCGTCTTCTTGCCCCACTCGCCGGTGCGGGGGTTGTACACCCGCACCCGCCAGTCGCCGGCCGGGATCTTCAGGTTCACCCGCCCGCCGGTCGGGGCGTACACCGCGTACCGCTTGTTCTTCTCGGCCAGCACCAGCCCGCCGTTGTCCGCGATCCCGTCCGCCGGGTCCATCTTCCACCAGGCGACGCTGGTGAAGAAGTCCACCATCCTGGCGTACCCGTCGAGCATGGTCATCTTGTCGTTGCCCAGGCCCGTAATCCACCCGCCCTGCCCCGGCTCGTCGGCCCGCTCGCCGGTCGTCTGGTAGCCACCAGCCATGCTCATCTGCCACGCCAGCACGCGGCGGGTGTCGGCGGCGCGGGCCGGCTTCTTCTTGCCCCCGCCCCACGGGCCGGGGTAGTGATCCTCGTACCCGTACTCCTCGTTGATCTGGGGCATCGGCCGGCCGGCCTTCTCCGCAAGTTCGCGGCCCTTCCGTAGGAACTTGTACGCCCCGGCGTCGTCCCACACCTGGTACATGGCGAAGTCGGCCCAGGTGGACTTGTAGAACGGGAAGTCGCCGCGGCCGTGGACCGAAATCAGGTGCCCGCCGCTGTCCACTTTGCGGATCAGGTCGCCGAAGTGGTTCACCCACTTCTCATCGCGGAACAGATGCCACTCGTTCGTCACGTCCCACATGACGTTGCTGTACCCACCCAGCCGGGCGACGGCGTAGCGATAGTAGGCTTCTTCGGCCTTGTAATCGGCGTACCCCTCGCCCTTCTCCTTCCCGCCGTTGAACGGATCGACCCCTTTGTCCGGCCCGTCCAGGTGGAAGGTGATCGACACCACCACGCCCTTGCTACGGGCGTGCGCTACCAGTTTGTCGAGTTTGTCCCACATCGGGATGTTGAACCGGCTGGTGTCGAACTGCGGGTCTTCGACGCTGTCCTTGTTCTTCGCCGGCCACGGGTCCACCCGGAACTGGAAGTCTTTCGTGTTCGTCACCTGCGGCTCGAACCACCGCCCGCCGTCCTTCGTGCGGGCGTTCAGCGCCACGCGGATGCGGTTCACCTTCAGTTTCGCCAGCCGGTCGATGGCCGCGGCGATCTTCGCGTCGTCCCGCACGCCGAGCAGCCAGTAGGTGGTGGTGCCGTTCCAGAAGTAGTGTTCGCCGCTGCCCGCGTACACGAAGTGATGCGGGTGGTCTTTGTCGATCTTCACCGGGCCGGGCAGTTTCTTGTCCTCGACGGTGAACGGCATTTCGACCTCCTTCATCTCCTTCCCGTTCTCGCTGAACGTCATCCGGATCGCGTGCTTCCCTTTCTCCGCAGGCATGTACCGCAGTTGGTACTGCTCGCCCTTCTCGTCCGCACAGAACCCGGCCACCGGCACCTGTTTCCCCCCCGGCGTGGTGATGACGGCGGTGAACGACGCATCCGCGAACGGGTTCTTCGCCTGCGGTTGAGCGACCTCGCACCCGAACACGACCGTCCCGAACACCCCGTCCAGAACAGCCTCAGGCCCCTTCACCTCCTGGTGTATGAGCACCCTCGGGCGTCCGCCGTCCGACCTCGGCGGGTCGGCCGCGAGTGCGAGGGTGGGCAGCAGCAGGGCGATCGCGGTGAGGCGGAACATGATCGGCTCGCCAGAGGGATGCCTTACAGGATGACCGGCATTCCGCTATCGTCAACCGCATGACACTCCCCAAGTTACTGATCACGCTCGGCGACGTGGCCGGCATCGGGCCGGAGGTGGTGGCGAAGGCGTGGCCCAAGTTGCACGCCCACTGTCAGCCCGTTGTCATCGGCCACCCGCGTTTCTTGCCCGCGGGGGTGCCGTGCGTCAACCCGTCGGCGGCGGACCTGAGTGTGGTGAAAGTGGGCGAGGTGTCGGCGGAAGCGGGGCGGGCAGCTTATGACTGGCTCTGCTTCGCCATCGACGAGTGCCTGGCGGGGCGGGCCGACGGCATTGTGACCTGCCCGCTGCACAAGGAGGGGCTGCACGCGGCGGGGGTCCACTTCCCCGGCCACACCGAAATCCTGGCCGACCGCACCGGGGCGAAGTCGCACGCCATGCTGCTGTACGACGACGAGCTACCGCTCGCGGTGGCCCACGTCACGCTGCACCAGAGCTTGCGGAGCACGTTCGCCGGCATCACCCGGCAGACGGTGCTGGACAAGATTCGCCTTCTGCACGACATCATCCCGCGGCTCACCGGCACTCTCGCCCGCATCGGCGTCGCCGCCCTCAACCCGCATGCCTCCGACGGGGGTCTCTTCGGGAACGAGGAAGCCGACGTCATCGCCCCGGCGGTCGCCGAGGCGGTGGGTGAAGGCATCGACGCCACCGGGCCGATCGCGGCCGACGCCATCTTCCTCCCGCACAACCGCTCGCGGTTCAACGGGGTGGTGTGTATGGTCCACGACCACGGGCACATCGCCATGAAGCTGATCGGTGGCAGGCGGGCGGTGAACGTGACGGCCGGGCTGCCGATCGTTCGCACCAGCGTGGCCCACGGCACCGCCTACGACATCGCCGGCAAGGGTGTGGCCGACGAGAGCAGCCTGCTCGCCGCCGTGCGGGTGGCCGCCCGGTTAGCCAAATGCAATAGTCACTGAACCCCAATCACCGAGCTCCGCCCATGCATCCAGAACCAGACTCCACCCCACGAGGCCGCCGGAAGCGGACCGCCCTGGTCGTCGGCCTGATCGTAGGCGGTACGATTCTGTTCACCGGAATGGCCGTGGGAATGATCTTCTGGGTGCGGGCGAGCGCTGAAAACACAATCAGGTCCAACAACGCCAAAATCGTGTCACTTTGCCTGCAGAATTACGACTCCGCCAACGGCAAACTCCCAGGCCCGTCTATCGACTCCGAATCCCAGAACCCCAGCCGCCAACTCAACCTGTTCGCGATTGCCGAGAAGGATCCTGTCACACCGCCAGTGAATCCGTCCGACCGAATAAGCTGGCGAGCGTTGATTCTGCCATACATGGAACGGGATGACGTGAACCGCGGTCTAGACTTCAACAAGCCCTGGAACGATCCGTCCAACCTCCCGGCTAGCAGCCTCCCGATCAGGGCGTTCGGCGATCCAGTCGACTCGGTGGACGCGAACACCCGGTTCCGGGTCTTCTTCGACAACGGCGCCTTGTTCGACACCAACCCGAAGAAACGGGCCTCGTTGGAGCAGATTCCCGACGGTGCTGGCAACACCATTCTGTTCGTCGAGAGTGGCGACCGGGTGCCGTGGGCGCAGTTCAACGAGCACGCCTTCACCACGACCGGGCCGCTCCCGGCACTCGGCCATCCGAACCGCAACACGTTCCTCGCGTGCATGGCCGACGGCAGCGTGCGGGTGGTGAAAAAGTCCGTCAGTCCGAATACTCTGAGATCAGCCATCACGCGAGAAGGTGGCGAAGGCCTCGGCCCGGACTGGTAACCCCTTCGGAACGCTGTCATGCCGCGTGACCGTTACGACGACGAGGACGACGACGACCGCGACGACCGCCCGCGGCGGAGACGACGGCGGGACGACGACGATGACTTCGACCGCCGGCCGCGACCGAAAGCGGGTGGCGGTGGCAAGACCGTGTTCATCGTGCTGGCCATCGTGGGGGTGTCGCTGCTGGTGGTGTGCGGGGGCGGTCTCGCCCTGCTGTGGCCGGTGTTCGAGCGAATGGGGACGACCGGCGCCCGGATCCAATCGCAGAACAACTTAAAGCTGACCGGCCTCGCCGAGTACAACTTCGAAAGTAGCACCATGTCCTTTTCCCGCCCCTTCCTCGACACGGACGAGCAGGGCAACCAACTCCAACCGCCGTCCGACCCGGCCAACCGGCTGAGCTGGCGAGTGGCCATGCTGCCGTACACGGGCGACCTCGAGTGTTCGTCGGCGTACCGCCGGTTCAACATCCGCGAGCCGTGGAACAGCCCCACCAACGCTCCGCTCAAGGACACACCCATCCGGGCGTACCGCCACCCGCTCGACGCGAAGGAGAAGGGCGAGCCGGTGACCCGGACCCGCTGCTTCTACGACAACGGGGCGCTGTTCGACGCCAAGCCGCACGCCCGCGTGTCGGTCATCCAGATCTCAGACGGCACCTCGAACACCCTCATGTTCGTGGAGAGCGCGGACGCCGTGACGTGGACGGCGTTCAACGACTTCCGCTACTCCCCCAACACCCCGCTGCCGACGTTCGGCCACCCCAAGGTCACCGGCGGGTTCAACGCGCTGATGGCCGACGGGAGCGTACGGTTCATGTCCCACAAGGTGCAGGAGCGGACTCTCCGCCAGCTCATTACCCGGGCCGACGGGGAAGTCATCACCGACCCCAACTGGTAACCCACACCGGACGCCCGCCATGCCACGCGACCGCGACTACAACCGTGACGACCGCGACGACGACCGCCCCCGCCGCCGCGACGACCGCCGACGGGATGACGACGACGACCGCCCGCGGCGGAGGCGGTACGACGACGAGGACGACTTCGACCGCCCGCCGCCGAAGGCGGACGGAACGGGCAAAGTGCTGCTCATCGTGCTCAGCGTCGTCGGCATCTTCTTGGTGCTCGGCGTGGTGGGGGGGGTGTTCGCCTTTTTGAGGGTGAAAGAGGCGAGCGGGCGCATGGCCGCGTCGAACAACCTGAAGCAGGTCGGCATCGCCCTGCACAGCTACCACGACGTGAACAACACCCTGCCGTCCCCGTTCATGGACCCCGACGCCCGCGGGTTCGGCCTGCCGCGGAGTACCCTCGCCCCGGCCGACCGCCTGAGTTGGCGTGCGAACATCCTGCCGTACATCGAGCAGGCCAACCTGTACCAGTTGCTCGACCCGACCGAGGCGTGGAACGGCCCGCGGAACGGGACGGCCACCCGGGCGGCGGTCAAGACGTTCGGCGACCCGCTCGACCCGGTGGACGCGAACACCCGCCTCCGCGTGTTCGTGGACAACGGCGCGCTGTTCGATTCCGACCCGAAGCAGCGGGTGCCGCTAGCGAGGGTGATGGACGGCACCTCCAACACGATCATGGTGGCCGAGGGCGGCGAGCGGGTGCCTTGGGGCCAGTTCAACGAGTACCAGTTCGACCCGGTCGGACCGCTCCCGCCCCTCGGCCACCCGAACCGCGACACCATCCTGGTGCTGATGGCCGACGGCAGCGTGAAGTGGATCCGGAAGAGCATCAGCCCGACCGCCATGAAGGCAGCAATCACCCGTGCCGGGAACGAAGAGATCGACCCCGAATTCCGTTGAATTCCACCGCCCGAGGTGACGATGCCCACCGACCGTGACGACGACCGCGACGACCGCCCACCGCCGGGGCGGCGGTCCGACGACTCCGACCGCCCGCCGCCGTCGGGGAACGGGATGGCGGCGGCCGCCCTCATTCTCGGCCTGATGTCCCTCTTCTTCGGCCCGCTCGCCGGCGTCCTCGCCGTCATCCTCGGGCTGGTCGCCGTGCGGAAGCCGACCGGCAAGGGGATGGCCGTGGCCGGGCTGATCACCGGCGGGCTGTTCACCGGCGCGTGGGTGTGCGGGTCCTTCTTCGCCGTCGGCCTGGTGCGGGAGTCGGCCGCGCGGAGGCAGACGAGCAACAACTTCAAGCAACTCGCCCTGGCGGCTCACAACTACGAGTCGGCCTACGGGGTGATGCCGGCGGCGTTCGTCCGCCGGCCGAACGAGTCGCCGTGGCAGCCGGTGAACACACCCGACCTGTCCGACCGCTTGGGCTGGCGGGTGAACCTGCTGCCGTACCTCGAGTACGAGAACGTGTACCGCCAGTTCGACACGGGCAAGCCGTGGGACGCCCCGCAGAACCGCCCGCTGGCGGACGTGGTGGTTCTCCCCTACGCCGACACCGACGCCCGCACCGACCCGTCCACCCGCGTGCGGTGCTTCCTCGACAACGGGGCCATGTTCGACTCCCGCGGCACGGTCCGAATGGTCGACGTGACCGACGGCACCAGCAACACCATCCTGTATGTGGAAGGCGGGGACAAGGTGACGTGGACGCGCTTCCAGGAGTACAAGTTCGACCCGAACGGCCAGCTTCCCGCCCTCGGCAAGCCGGACAAGCCGACCTTCTGGGTGGCGATGGGCGACGGCTCCGTCCGCTCCGTCCGCAAGTCGGTCAACCCGGCGACCCTGAAGGCCGCCATCACCCGCAACGGCGGCGAAGTGACACCGCCTCTCGATTGACCCCCACGAGTGCCTTTCATGCCCCGCGACCGTGACGACCGCTGGCGCGACGAGGAGGATGACGACCGCCCGCGGCGGCGTCGTGAGGAGGACGACGAGGAGGACGACCGCCCGCGGCGACGGCGGGACGACGACGATGGCGACGACCGCCCGCGGCGGTCCCGCCGGCGGCGGGACGACGACGACTTCGACCGCCGGCCGGCCCCGCAAGGGAACGCGCTCGCCGTCACGTCGCTCATCCTCGGCATCGTGTCCGTCTGCCTCGGCCCGCTGACCGGTTTGGTCGGCCTGATCCTCGGGCTGATCGCCCTCCGCAAGCCGAGCGGCCGCGTGATGGCGATCATCGGCCTCGTCCTAAGCGGGCTGTTCTCGTTCGGGTACATCGGAGTGGGAGTGTGGGCGTACTTCGAAGGGCAAAAGGTGCAGAAAAGCCGAAACAGCCTGCTGCAAATCGGTCTCGCCACGCACAACTACGAATCGGCGTACGCTCAGTTCCCGAAACCGTACCACGAGGAGCCGGGGGCCGTGCCCTCGCGGCCGGGGGCGGACCTGTCCGACAGACTGAGCTGGCGGGTGACGATCCTGCCGTACGTCGAGCAGGAGAGCGTGTACCGCCAGTTCAAGCTGACCGAGCCGTGGAACAGCCCGGCCAACCAGCCGCTCGGCAGCACGCCCGTCCGCCTCTACTCGGATGCCGAAACCCCGACCGACCCGACCACCCGCGTCCGCTGCTTCTACGACAACGGGGCCTTCTTCGACACCCGCGATCGCATTCGCATCTCCGGCGTGACGGACGGCACGTCGAACACCATTATGTACGTCGAGGGTGGCGACAAGGTGACGTGGTCGCGGTTCCAGGAGTACCGCTTCGACCCGAAAGGGTCGCTCCCCGTCCTGGGCAAGCCGGGCAGTTCGACGTTCATGGTGGTGATGGGCGACATGTCCGTCCGTTCCGTCCGCAAGTCGATCAGCGAGAACACCCTGAAGAACGCCATCAACCGGCAGGACGGGATGGTCCTCGGCCCCGACTGGTGAGCGGCGGTCACGGCCCGGCTGGCGGTGGGGTGGCCCGCACCTCCACCGCCACCGGGCCGGGTTCGCCGGCCGTGTCGACGGCCACCTCGTTCCGCGGGCTCAGCCGGTGTGTCACCTCGAAGGCGAACCGGCCGTCACACGCCCCGAGGAGTTCGCCGTTCAGCAACACCTCGCCCGAGGCTTCACCCACCAGCCAGACGGTTTCGTGATCGTCCACCGTCCGCGGGCGGCCGAACCGCCGGTGGTGTCGGGTGCGGCCGTCGGGCAGTGCCTGCTTCTCCCACGGCGGGCGGAGGGTCATGCGGTGCGGGTCGCTCACGCCGGCACCTCCGCTCGTTCCTTCGACCGCCCGGTGAGCCAGTCCCACCCCTGGCGGAACGCCTTGCCGACCGACTGACCCACCGACCGGTGTTGCACGTCCCCCAACCCGAGGGCCAGGGCCAACTCGGCTTCCATCTTCCGGTACCGCGGGGGGAACCGCACCCATGTACGGCCGGCGCTCACCTCGATCAGCCGCGGCAGCACCCCGCCGGACGCCACCGCCATTCGCTCCATCGGGATCGGCACCCGCCGCCGCCACAGGATGAACGCCCGGCGGTAGACGAACTCCAGCCCCAGTTGGCCACGCTCGATGGTACCGACCGTGTACAGCGGTACGCCGGGGAAGCCGAGGGCGGCGAACGCCCGCACGGGGACACCCGCCTTCGGCCGCACCCCGAACAGCCGCTTGAACACGTCGGCGGTGAACACCCACCCGGCCACCGCGAACCGAATCGCGAACGGCGCGAGCAGCACACACACCAGCAGCACTGGCGCCGCCAGCGCGAACCCGAATACCGGGTGGATGGCGGCCGCCCCGGCGATCACCCCGACGACGGCCGTGCGGAACGCCTTCAGGCAGGTGTCTACGAACGGGATCGGGTTGAGGAGGATGGCGACTTCGACGGTGTTGAACACCACCCACACGGCGGCGTGCACCCCGCACATGAGCACCCACAGGACGAAGCTGCCGAACTGGTCGAGGAACGTCGGGGGCGGGGTGGGGGTGTCGACGAGGGCCTGCGGGGTCGTTGGATCCCCACCGAACGCCGACGCCCCGAGGTAGACCACCCCGAACGCCCCGCCGGCCATGTGGAACGCCTCCGCGAGTGCGTCGAGCGGCAGCTTGAGCGAACTGAACACGGTCAGGATGGTGTCCTTGAACGCCACCAGGCAGACCAGCACCAACATGACGCCCCACACCACGGGGTGCGAAAAGAGGCCGACCGTGTCCTTCCGCTCGTCCGGGGTGGAGAGGTAATCGACTGCCCCGCCGACGCCCATCACCAGCCACGGCGACTTGCCGGTGAGGGCGGCGAGCGACAACTTGCCGCACACCTTCTCCCCGGTGCCGTAAGTGGTCTTCACCTCGGCCCGCGAGGGGGTGATGTCGTCGGCCCTAACCAGCGGGGCGAGCATGAGCAGGGCGAACACGACACAGGCGATGCGACCCACGGGCGACCCTCACGGGGGGCAGTCAGTTTACGCCCCGGCCTGCGGGCGGTACTGGTTCGCCCGGACGTTCTTCGCCGCGAGGGCCACCGTCTCGGCCACCCGTTTCGCACGCGTCTCAGGTCGCTTCGCGGTCACGATCCACTGGAAGATGCCTTTCCGAACGCCGGGCGGGAACGCGTCGAAGTGCCCTTTGGCCGTGGGGTTCGCGTCCAGTGCCGCCGCCAATTCCGGCGGCACCTCCATCCGCTCGATGGCGTCAAGCATGGTCCAACTGCCGTCCTTCTTGGCCGCTTCGATCTTCGCCTGCCCCGCGGCGGTCATCAGTCCGTCGGCGATCAGCCGCCTCACCCGCTCCTTGTTCGTGCGTGCCCACCCGCTGCCGGGCTTCCGCGGGGCGAAGTAGAGCATCGTCCGCTTGTCGTCGAGTTTGTTCGGCTTGCTGTCCACCCACCCGAAGCAGAGGGCTTCTTCGACCTGCTCGCCGTAGGGCAACTGCGGCTCACCACTGTCTTTCTTGAAGTAGATGAGCCACACGCCGGCGCTGGTGGCATGATGGGCCGCCAGCCACGCCCGCCACTCGGCCCGCGTGCGGCACTCCACGCTGTTCGCCGGCGGGGTCGGGGATTTCGCCTTCGCCATCCGCGGCCCTCGCTAGCCTGTTCGGAATTGTAGGAGGGCCGAAATGAAGCCCGCCAAGCGCAAACCGCCGACCACCGAAGCCGCCTTGATGGCCGCCATCCTGGCATCGCCGGACGACGACCTGCCGCGGCTGGTGTTCGCCGACTGGTGTGACGAGAACGGCCAGCCCGAGCGGGCCGAGTTCATCCGCACCGAGATCGAGATGGCACAAATCGCACCGGACGGCGACGGTACTCAACCCTTGGCGGAAAGTCTGGCATACCTGAAACTTCAGCACCGTGCGACTCAACTGTGGAATGACCACCGAGATAAGTGGTACCCGAAGTTGCTCGTCGGCAGGTTCGATCGGTGCGAAACCCGCCGCGGCTTCCCGCATAAGTTTCGACAGACCGTCGGTGAGTTCAAGAACCGTGGGGAGCGACTGTTCGCGTTGGCCCCAACCCTGCAATGGATTGAGTTGGATGAGGCCGAGCATGCGACCGTGACTCTCGCGAGGAACCCGACACTTCTGCGGGTGCGGGGGTTGCAACCGTACTTCGGCGGGCCGCCACCGGCGACGAACGCGGCAGTCGCTTTGTTCCGCACGAAGCATCTCGGCGGGTTGCGACACCTCAGCTTGCGGCTCGGCAAGATCGGCCCGGACGGGATGTCGGCGGTGGCCGACTGCCCGTCACTGACTGGGTTAGAAGAGTTGGATCTGTATGCACAGTTCGCCGGCGACACCTCGGTCATCGGCATCATTCGGCGGGCGAAGTTCGGACGTTTGCGAGTGTTCGGCGCGGACCTGAACAGCCTGACTGACGAGTTCGCGGTCGCACTCGCTGAGGCCGGCCACCTGACTCGTCTCCGCCGCTTGTCGTTATCGACCAACGGTCTCACCGCCACCGGCGTCGCTCGTCTGTGTACCGCCCAGCACCTGAGCGGGCTTGAGCGGCTCGACCTGTCGAGCAACCCGCTCGGACCGGCCGCCGCTGGGCACCTCGCGTCAGCCACCTTCGGCGGCATCCTCCGGAGGCTGGATGTGCGGAAGTGTGAACTCGGTAAGGACGGCACAGCTTGCCTGTTCGCCGCTCGCTTCCCACAACTCCGAGAGTTGGTACTGACGGAGAACGAAGTTTCAGTTGCTGGAGTGCGTGCGCTGGCGAACAACCGCGGGCTGGGTTCACTTGCGAAGCTGGTCCTGCACCAGTGCCGCTTCTCCCCGGCAGCGATCGCGGCGCTGGCGGACTTGTCGAACCTCCCGGCGTTGCGGGAACTGCACTTGGGCCGTCAGCCACTTTCGGACGACACCGTCCGTGTGTTGCTCGGCGGTCCACTGGCGAAGTCGTTGGAAACGCTCGGCCTGTGGGAAATTCAAATGACCGACGCCGGCGCGAAGGCGATCGCGGCGGCCGACTTGCCGACCCTGCGGGCGCTTGCGATCAGCAGCGAACGTCTGACCGAAGCCGGCGTGAGGGCGTTAGTGGAGTCCAAGACACTCGGGGGTTTACAGGTGCTCAACTTCGGCGACCTTCGACTGAGCGTGAGCGGACAGGCGATGATGAAGGAGCGGTTCGGCGGGTGATCGAGTTGAAAAAGTGGTGTCGCCCTCTCTCGGCGAGAGTGGACCACCCTACTTGAAGGCCACCCACCCGCCGGTGGCCCAGTCGTACACCTGGTTCGGCGTGTACCGCGCCTTGTACTCGAGCGACGCGCAGCCCTCGACGTAGTACCCCAGGTAGACCCACGGCAGTCGCCGCTCTTTCGCGGCCTGCACCCCGCACAGCACGTTCCAGGTGCCGGGTGAGCGGTCGCGGAGGTCCGGGTCGTAGAAGAAGTAGATGAGCGACAGCCCGTCCGGTACGGCGTCGACGTACCCCACCCCGACCAGCCGGTCGTCCAGGTAGTAGCTCCACTCCTCGTTGTCGAACGGGTTGTCCACGAACGCCTCGGCGAACTCCTCGGGTGTCTCCGGGTCGCGCTCGGGCCACCCCTTGTGGCCGGTCTGGAAACTGTGGAAGCGGTCGTAAAGTGCCAGCTTCTGGTCGGTCACGGTCGGGCGGCCGACGCGGAGGGTCAACTCGCCGGCGTTCTGCTTCGCCACCCGCTTCATCGTGCGGCCGGGGGTGAACCGTTCCACATCAACTCGAAGTGGCTGGCACCGCCGGCAGCTCGGGCACTCCGGGCGGAACAGGGCGTGGCCGAACCGCCGCCACCCGCGGTGCATACGGGCCGCGTACTCGGCCGCCGACATGCCGCGGACCAGTTCGTACCGCAGGCTCCACGTCTGGTCGGGCAGGTAGCCGCACGGCGACGGCGGCGAAGCGAAGGTGTAGAGCAATTCCATGAGCCGGTTCACCTCACTGCACAAACTCCACCGCCACCGGCTTCTCGATCACCCCGGCCTTGTGGGCCTCGTCGAGCAACTTCCGCACGGCCGCCCGCCCGCGGTCGCCGTAATCGAGCGTCCAGTCGTTCACGTACATGCCGACGAACTTGTCCGCCAGCGTCACGTCCATATCGCGGGCGTACTTCAGGGCGTAGTCGAGCGCCTCGCGGCGGTGTTCGAGGCCGTACTGGATGCTCAGCTTCAGTAGCCGCGAAATCTCCGACATCGTCGCCGCACCCAGGTCTTTGCGGACCACGTTGCCGCCGAGGGGGAGCGGCAGGCCGGTCTTGTCCTGCCACCATACACCCAAGTCCACCACCAGCCGCAGACCCTGATTCTGGAAGGTGAGTTGCCCCTCGTGGATGATCAGGCCGGCGTCGTACTTCCCACTCTCCACGGCATCCAAGATGTGGTCGAACGGCATCACCTCGTAGCGGACTTGCTTGCCTGGGGCGATGTCGTTGAACAGCAGCCGCAGCGTGAGAAACGCCGTGGTGAGCGTGCCCGGAACCGCGATGGTGACGTTCGGCAAATCGGTCAGGCCGAACGGCTTCTTCGCCACCACCATCGGGCCGTACTTGTCGCCCATGCTGCACCCGCTCGGCAGGAGGGCGTACTTGTCGAGCATGTGCGAGTAGGCGTGGATGCTGACGGCGGACACTTCCAGTTCGCCGTTCATCGCCCGCCGGTTCAGCGTCTCGATGTCTTGCAACTCGTGGGTGAACCGCAAGTCGCCGGTGGCGATCTTGTCGTTCGCCAGGGCGTGGAACATGAAGGCGTCGTCGGGGTCGGGCGAGTGGCCGACGCGGATGAGTTGGGTCATGGGGTGTTTTTCCAGGCAAGCGGCGGGCGTCAGCCCGCTGTTGTATTCGGCCGGAGAACAGCCCGCTCACACGGGCCGCTCGCCCAGCACTTCGTCGGGCGGGCCACTGGCAGCGACCTTGCCGGCGACCATCTTGTGAACGACGGCCGCACACTTGGCGAAGTCGGTGTCGTGGGTCACCACGATCATCGTCTGCCCGTCGGCGGCCAGGTCCCGCATGACGGCCAGCACCTCGCCCACCATCTGCGGGTCGAGGGCACTGGTCGGTTCGTCGAACAGGATGGCTGACGGTTCAACCGCCAACGCCCGGGCGATCG
Source organism: uncultured Fimbriiglobus sp. (assembly GCA_964390195.1). GTDB lineage: Bacteria > Planctomycetota > Planctomycetia > Gemmatales > Gemmataceae > JALHQU01. The sequence continues at coordinate 29,046 of CAYMHO010000051.1, forward strand.
CAACACGCTGCTGCTGCCCGCCGCTCAGATTCCCCGGCTTGGCGGTCAGCTTGTCCTTCAGCCCGACTCGTTCGAGCAGCTTCTCGGCGGTGGCGGCGGCTTCGGCCTTGCTCTTGCCGAGGGCGTGCACCGGACCGCTCATCACGTTCTGCAACGCCGTCATGTGCGGCAGCG
>CAYMHO010000052.1:0-29122 GCA_964390195.1 uncultured Fimbriiglobus sp.
TGTCGGTCTCGCCGTCCCCTCACCCCTCTCCCCTCTCCCCCAGGGGAGAGGGGAACCTGTCAGATCTTCAGCACGCCGGTGCTGTCGCCGAACGACTTGGTCGGGCAGCCCATCCGCTCGAAGATGGCCATGTACAGGTTCATCAGCGGGGTGTCGAACTTGTACTTCAGGAACCGCCCGCCCTCCAGCGACCCGGCCCCGCCGCCGAGCGTCAGGATCGGCAGGTCGTCGTGGTTGTGCCGGTCGCCGTCGCCGATGCCGCTGCCGTACACCAGCATCACGTTGTCCAGCAGGGTGCTGCCGTCGGCCTCCTTCGCCGCCTTCAGCTTGCTGCACAGGTAGGCCAACTGCTCGATGTGGAAGGTGTTGATCTTCTTCAGCTTGGCCTGCTTGTCGGCGTTCTTGCCGTGGTGCGACAGGTCGTGGTGCCCCTCCGCCACGTCGATCATCTTGTACGGCCGGTTGCTGCCGTCGTTGGCGAACGGGAGCGTCACCACGCGGGTGCTGTCCGTCTGGAAGGCGAGCACCATCAGGTCGCACATCAGCCGGACGTGGTCCTGCATCTCCTTCGGCACCCCGTCCGGGCGGCCCATGCTCACCTTCGGCTTCGGCTTGTCCCCGTCCTTCAGCGCCCGCTCGATCCGCTGCTCCACCTCCCGCACGCTGGCCAGGTACTCGTCCATCTTCCGCTGGTCGGACTGGCCGAGCGTCCGGTTCAGTTGCTTGGCGTCGTCCATCACGAAGTCGAGGACGCTCTTGTTGTAGGCGTCCCGCTTGGCCCGCGCAGCCACCTGGTCCTTGCCGCCGTCGCCGAACAGGCGGTCGAAAACCGCCTTCGGGTCGCACTCCTTGGCGTTCGGGGTGCTCTCGCCCCGCCAGCTCAGGTTGGACGAGTACGCGCAGCTGTACCCGCTGTCGCAGTTGCCGGCCTGTTGGCCCCGCTCGATGCCCAGTTCGAGCGACGGGAAGCGGGTCTTCTCGCCGACCGCGCCGGCGATGTGCTGGTCGGCCGACTGGCCCGAGCGGATGTCCGCCCCGTGCGTCTTGCGGGCCTGCCGGCCGGTCAGGAAGGCGCTCATCGCGCGGGCGTGGTCGCCGGGGCCGTCGCCATTCGCGCGGGCCTTGTCCAGTGCCAGCCCGTGGATGACGTTCAGCTTGTCCTTGTACGGGTCGAGCGAGGCGATGATCTCGGGCAGCTTGCCCAGTTTGCCCTCGGCCGTCGGGAAGAAGTCGGGCAGGTGGACGCCGTTCGGCACGTACACGAAGGCGGCCCGCTTGATGGCGGCCGCCTTCGCCGGGGTGGCGACCGGGGCGGCCACGGCCAGCGACTCGAGGAACGGCAGGGCGACCACGGTGCCCAGCCCTTTCAACATCGTGCGGCGATCCACGCGGGACATATCGGTCGCTCCGGTTTGGTAGTGGTCTGCTCGCTCCGCGAGCGGGTTGTTTTCGGTCGGGCCGCTCGCGGAGCGAGCAGACCACTTTTCACTCGGTCCGTTTGGCGGTGCGTTGCAGGAACGGCTCGCTCTGCACCACGGCCATCACCAGGGCGGAGAACTTGTCGTTCCCCGCCTTCAGCCTCGTCACCAGGTCGTCGAGGGCGCACTTGTCATAGTATTCCAGCCCGCGGCCGAGGGCGAAGGTCAACAGTTTCTCGGCCAGGCAGCGGCGGAACTTGTCCCCCTGCCCCATCAAGATTTTCCGCAGTTCGGCAGGCCCGTCGAACTTCTGGTTGCCGGGGAGTACCCCGCTGGAATCGAGTTTGTTTTTCCCGTCGGTGTCCCGCCACGCCCCGACCGCGTCGAAGTTCTCCAGCCCGAACCCGATGGCGTCCATCTTGGCGTGGCAGTTGGCGCAGCTCGGGTTCGCCCGGTGCTGCTCCATCTGCTGGCGGAGCGTCCCCTTCAGCTCGGTCTTTTCCAGCTCGGGCACGTTCGGCGGGGCCGGCGGGGGCGGGCTGGCGAGCAGGTTCTCCAGCACCCACTTGCCCCGCTTCACCGGCGACGTGCGGGTCGGGTTGCTCGTCACCGTCAGCACGCTGGCGTGCGTCAGCACCCCGCCGCGGCGGCCGTCGGTCAGTTTCACCTCGCGGAAGCGGTCGCCGAACACCCCCTTCACCCCGTAGTGCTTGGCCAGCCGCTCGTCGAGGAAGGTGTAGTCGCTGTCGAGGAGCTCCATCACGCTGCGGTCGTCCTTCACCACGTGGGTGAAGTACTCTTCCGTCTCGCGGACCATGCTCGCCTTCAGCTTGTCGTCGAAGGCGGGGAACGCTTTCGGGTCCGGGGAGGCGCCCCACACGCTCCGCAGCATCAGCCACTGGCCGGCGAAGTCTTGCGTGAGCGACTGGGCCTTCCAGTCGGCCAGCATCCGCTTCACCTGGGCCTGCAGCACCGCCGGCTTGCGGAGGTCGCCCTTCTCCGCGGCGGCGAACAGCTCGTCGTCCGGCATGCTGCTCCACAGGAAGTAGCTCAGGCGGGTGGCCAGCTCGTGGTCGTTCAGCGGGCGGGTGGTGGCCGGCGGCTTCGGGTCATCTTCCACACGGAACAGGAAGTTGGGCGAGCACAACACCGCCTTCAGCGGCAGCCGGATGGCGTCGTCGAACTTGTCCCCCTTGGCGTCGGCCACCTCGAACAGCTTGACCAGCCGGGCCACCTCGCCCGCCTGTACCGGCCGGCGATAGGCGCGACGGGCGAAGGCGGCCAGCACCTTCTCGGCGACCGCCTTCTTGTCCTTGTCCTTCGGGGCCTCCTTCGCCGCCTCGCCGAGGACGAGCAGCCGGCCCTTCGTCTGCGGCTGGTCGAACTTGCCGAGCGGCCCCTCCACCTCCAGGTAATCGACCCCGAGCGTCCGCTTCTTCTCGTCCTTGTCGGTGAACGGGTTGGCGAACGCCACCGTCACCCGCTTCTCCCCGGCCGCGAACTTGCCCTTGAACTCGATCACCACCGCCTTGTCCTCGGCGGCCGTCACCTCGGACGTTTGCAGGTCCTTCCCGTCCACCCGCAGCACCGCCTTCGCCGGCTCGTCGCCCGCCTTGATCGCCCACACCTTCGCCCGCACCGCGTACTCCCCGTCGAGCGGGAAGTTCAGCTTGTCCAAGTACGCCGACGACTCCTGAGCGGTCAGCAGGATGCGGTTCTTGCCGTTCTCGTTCGACTTCGACCCGCGGGGAAACGCGAGCAGGTTTTGCGGGCGGAAGGTGTTCTTGGCGGACGCCACCGGGGGGAGCGGGCGGAGGGCCTCGTCCAGCACCTTGTCGGCCGCCGCCATGTACTTCTCGACCAGGATCGGCTGCACGCTCAGCACGTCGCCGATGTTGTCGAACCCGTACCCCACGTCGTCGGAGGGGAAGTCGTCGGCCGGGCGGAAGTTGCTCACCCCGCACAGGTCGCGGATGGTGTTGTTGTACTCGGCCCGGTTCAGCCGCCGCATGGTCACCCGGCCGGGGTCCTTCGGCCCGACGCAACTCACCTTCAGCAGCGTCCCGCCCAGGTACGCGGCCACCTCGCCCCGCTCTTCCTTCTTCGGCTGCTTCTTGCGGTCCTTCGGCGGCATGGAGCCGTCCATCAGCACCCGCTCGACCATCTCCCACGTCTTGCGGTCCTTCTTGGCGTGGGCGGCCGTCTCGATCCCCTCCAGGCTGACCCCGCCGGCGTTGTCCTTGTGGTTGTGGCAGCCGTAGCAGTACGACTCCAGGAACGGCACCACCTTGGTGGCGAAGTCGTCCGGAGCGGCCGGCTTGGCCGGCTGGGCGGCCGCCCGCGGGGCGGGGCTGTGCGACAGGGCGAACGCCACCACCGCGACCCCACACAACGCGACCCAGGCGAACGGACGGCGGAACGACATCAGCTTTCGCCCTCGGCGGGAATCGAATGACACGAGCGGAACGGGTTACGACTTCGGCGCGAACAGGCGGGGGAGAGTTCCGGCGACGCCGGCCCGGCCGTGGGAGGGCGGCCACCTCTCGTCGCTCAGTTTAGCTCAGAAGGCCAGGGCAGGACAGCGGAATCGGGGGGCCACTCTCATCTCCCCTTCATCCTCTGCGGCCCGGTCCCGGTGACGGTGACAGGGTACGACATTGCGCGGGTCGCCCGACACCTTGCCGTACGGTCTCCAGGTGGACGTGGAACGACCGTTGGCCGGTTGCCGAAGAAGGCGAGACGGGGGAAGGTGCGTTTGCCGACGGACTACATCACACGGCCGTTCTGATCGATGGGGACACCGTACCACCGCACGCCGAAGTGATCGCGGTGATAGGCCCAGCCGTGGCGTGGGGCGGCGGCTCGACCGCCCTACAGACCTGACACCCGGTCGTCGTCCTCGCGGTCCGGGTCCACCCGGCGGGCGGGGGGCGAACGGTCCAGCCGGTCGCGGCGGGGCGGGCGCCGGTCGTCACGGTGTCCCGAGCGACTCGGCCGTTTCCTACGCCGTTTCGTGAAGGCGATCACGATACCAGCGATCACCCCTGCGGCAACGAGATAGACGACCAGCCGGCCGTAGAGGTAAGCGAGGTTGCCGAGCGGGTCATCCGCTGGATTGGGCGCCTGGGCGAAATCGACGACCACTGCGGCGACCGCGAGCAGGTGCATGGGCGATGCTCCGTTGAGGACAATCTGAGTGGGCTACCCCCGCTCATCGCCTAACAACTGCGGCACCTTCTCCCGCAACCGCTCGATCTCGCTGATCGTCTCGCCCAGGTACGCCAGCAGCCGCAGGTCGTCGCGGTTCACGGTGCCGCCGCTGAACAGCCACGCCCGCACCCGTAGCAGCTTGTACAGCTTCACCAGCTTGCGGTCGGAGATGAAGATCTTGTCTTCCCGAATCAGCGTCTTCACCACCCGCTGGTACTCGCGGAACACGTCGGCCGGGAAGAATCGCGTGCGGTCGTTCTGCTCGTCGCCGTTCACGTCGGTTTGCGTGCGGCTGAACAGGTGCGTCAGGTAGCGGTTGGCCTTCAGGAAGTCGTCCAGGCTGGCGTGCCCCTCCGCCCACGGCTTCTGGTTCAGCCCCTTGTACGCCTCGCCGCGGAGGCCCGAGTCGATCAACTCCTGGAAGTGGTCGTCCTGCACCGGCCGGCTCATCACCTTCAGCACGAAGCGGTCCTTGAGCGCGGCCAGTTCGCCCTGCTCGGGGATCTCGTTCGTGGCGGCGAACATCACCCGCAGCGGCACCGGTTCCGGCTTACCCTCCTGGTAGAACTTCTTCTCGTTGATGATGGTGAGCAGGATGTTCAGGATGGCCGAGTTGGATTTGAAGATCTCGTCGAGGAACACGAGTGTTGCGGTGGGTAGCTTCCCCTCCTTGCGGCGGATGTACCGGCCCTCCCGCAGCTCCTTGATGTCGATGGCCCCGATGATCTCGCTCGGCTCGGTGAACCGGGTGAGCATGTACTCGAAGTAGTCGACTTCGGGCACGCCGAGCGCGTCCTTGAACTTCAGCACCAGGTCGGATTTCGCCGTACCGGGCGGGCCGACGAGCAGCAGCGGCTCCTGGGCCACCGCCGCCACGCACATCAGGTCGATGATCTCCTGCTTGTTCACGAAGAAGCGGCCGAGTGACGTCCGCAGGCGGGTGATCCGCTTGCGGATGTCCTCGGCTTCGTCTTGCAGGTCGTTGAGCGTCAGGTCTTCGGGGGCAGTCTTCTTGGCCATCGCGGGCATACTACCGTGGGTGTCGGGAAGTGATTTTACACCCGAACGGACGACGGGGGTAGCGGGCGGGTTCACCACCACCCCACGGTGGCGGTCTGCTACACTGTCCGGGTCCGTCCGCCGGGAAGCACATTCGTCATGCTCACACTGTTCGGCCGCTCGCACCGTGTGTGCGGTGGCACCCGCCGCGAATTCCTCCGCGCCGGCGCACTCGGCGTCGGCGGCCTTACGCTGGCGAACCTGCTCCGGGCCGACGCGGCTTCGCCCAAGAAGTCGCCGAAGTCGGTCATCTACATCGTGCTGAACGGCGGGATCAGCCACATCGACACCTGGGACCCGAAGCCGGACGCCCCCGCCGAGTTCCGCGGCGAGTTCGGCACCATCCCCACCAGCTTGCCCGGCGTGCGGCTGACGGACCAGTTCCCGCGACTGGCGAAGAACCTGGACAAGTTCGCCCTACTCCGCGGGGTGCAGTCGGTCGAGAACGACCACTTCCTGAGCGAGGTGTACACCGGGCTGCCGCGGACGAGCGGTGCCCGACCGGCGTTCGGGTCGGTCGCCAGCAAACTGCTCGGCAGCACCGACAAACTGCCGGCGTATGTGAGCCTCGACCGGGCCGACGCCGATCGTTTCGACTTCGAGAAGCCGCACTACGTCGGGGCGAGCCACGCCCCGTTCCGGCCGTTCGGCGAAGCCCTGGACAACCTGGCGCCGGTGAAGGACCTCGCCAGACTGGACGACCGCAAGGGGCTGCTGGCCGGGTTCGACACCATGCGGCGGGAACTCGACACCAGCGGGGCCGCCGCCGGGCTGGACAAGTTTCAGGCGAAGGCGTTCGACATGGTGACCTCGGCGAAGGTGCGGGAGGCGTTCGACCTGAGCAAGGAAGCCCCCCGCACGTTCGACCACTACGGCAAGGGGAAGTACACGCACCAGGCGGTGAAGACCATCCTGTACGACTGGACGCCGAAGCCGTTCGTGCTGGCCCGCCGGCTGGTGGAGGCCGGGGTACGGGTGGTCACGCTGTCGGTCGGGTCGTGGGACCACCACAGCGGGGCCGAGCAGCACATCTTCGAGTCGTATCGGCATGTGCTGCCGGCTCTGGACCGCAGCATCACGGCGCTGATCGATGACCTGACCGACCGCGGGCTGATCGACGACGTGCAGGTGGCGGTGCTCGGCGAGTTCGGGCGGACGCCGAAGCTGAGCATGCCCGGCCCCGGCCGCGAGCACTGGGCGGAGGCCGGGGCGATGCTGCTCGCCGGCGGCGGGCTGAAGGTGGGACAAGTGGTGGGTGAGACCGACAGCCGGGCGGAGCGGGCGAAGAGCGGCACCATCACCTTCCAGAACGTGATGAGCACCGTGTACCACGTCCTCGGCATCGACCCGAAGACCACCCTGCCCGACTTCAAAGGCCGCCCGCAGTTCCTCCTCGACCACCACGACCCGGTGAAGGAACTGGTGGGGTGAGGTGGGGATGGGAGGCGTGGCGGGCGGGTTCAGGATCAGCCGTATTCAAAGACGTAGTCGTCGCACGGGACACATCGCGGCTCCTTGTCGCGATCGCGGACGCTGAGTAAGTGTCGCTTCAGGAACAAGTCGGCTGGGAGCTTCTTTCGCTTGCGTTTCGATCTGTCGCAGAGTTCGGGCACGAAGCACGGCTTTCTGCACCACGCACATGTGGTGAACAGGACGTCCACCTCCCACACCTTCAACACCTCTTCCGTCCTGGCGATCACCTCCGCGGAGTAGCCGAGCGACACCAGGCGAGCGCGGTCTTGCGGGTTCATGGCCACCTCACGCCGCTTGTTTCTTCGTCCCAAGCAGTTCGATCAACCTTGCCGCGTACCGCGGGCCGGTGCCGGTGTCTTCGTGCTTGAAGAAGGTGAAGCACTCCGACCACGGCTGAGCCGTCATCTGCTTCGCCCACGCCGACAACGCCTTGTCAGTGTACTTCGTCTTCCGTAGCCGCAGGTAGCCCCAGCCGGCGGTCGCCACGCACGGCGTTTCCAGGTCGTCCGCCTCGGCGACGCACAGCGCCGCCTTCCGCTTGCGGAGCAGCCCGTACACCTCGTCGTCGAACCACGACGGGTGCCGGAACTCGACCGCCGCCTTGCACCCCTTCGGCAGCAGTGCGAGCAACCCGCCCAACCGCTCCACGTCCTTCTTGAAGTTCGGCGGAAGCTGGAAGAGGATCGGCCCGAGCCGCTTCTTCAGCACCGCCGAGGTTTCGAGGAACGACGCCACGAGGTCGCTGACCTCTTTCAACCGCTTGCGATGGGTGATGTCCTGCGAGGCTTTCAGCACGAAGCGGAAGTCGGCGGGCACCTGGGCGGCCCACCCTTCGAGGAGGGCGGCCGTCGGCGGGGTGTAGAAGGTGTTGTTGATCTCGACGGCGGAGAAGCGCCCGGCGTAGTAGCCGAGCATGTCCTTGTTCGGGAACTTCACCGGGTAGAAGCTGCCCTTCCATTTGGGGTACGCGAACCCGCTGGTGCCGGCGTGGTGGGTCATGATTGCCGTCCTCCGTGACATCTCACATCCTGGGGCGGAAGCCCCAGGCTACACCCGGCCGCCGCTCCACGGCTACATCAGAGTGCCGGGATACCGCTTGTCGGCACCTGTTGTGCTGCTGTACACTCACCTTCCTGCCTCCGGTCCCACCTCTCCGGACCCCGCCATGCTCACCTTCACCGGCCGATCTCACCGCCTGTGCGACGGCTACTCCCGCCGCGACTTCCTCAGCGTCGGTGCCCTCGCGGTCGGCGGGCTGACGATGGCGGATGTGTTGCGTGCCCGTGCCGATTCGCCGACGAATACCTCCCCCAAGTCGGTCATCATGGTCTACCTGCCGGGCGGGCCGAGCCACATCGACATGTACGACCTGAAGCCTGACGCCCCGGCCGAGATCCGCGGGGAGTTCAAGCCGATCAGCACGAACGTGAGCGGCGTGAAGGTGTGCGAACTGCTGCCGCTGCACGCCAAGATCGCCGACAAGTTCACCGTCGTGAACGGCCTCCAGTGCATCGACACGCACAGCGCCGAGTTGCTCATGCGGGGGCACCTGGGCGGACCGGTGGCGCGGCCGGTGTTCGGCAGTGTGGTGAGCAAGGTCCGCGGCGGGAGTAGTGAAGACGGGATGCCGCATTATGTGGCCCTCGGCGGGGAGAACGGCTCGGACCCCGGCGACCCGAGCTACCTGGGCACCGCCCACCGCCCGTTCAAGAGCGGCGGCGGGGAGAATTTGCGATTGGTGCAGGGGGTCTCGCCGGAGCGGTTCGCGGATCGGAAGCAGTTGCTCGCCACGTTCGACCAACTGAACCGCGACATCGACAGCCGCGGGGAGATGGCCGGCAAGGACGTGTACACGACGCGGGCGCTGGAGATGATCGCCTCGCCCGCCGTGCGGGAGGCGTTCGACGTGAGCAAGGAGCCGAAGGAGGTGCGGGAGAAGTACGGCAAGGGCACGCGGCTGCTGCAAGCCCTGCGACTGGCCCAGGCCGGGGTGAGTGTGGTGACGGTGAGTGTTGCCGGCACCGTGCTGCCGGTCGGCGACTGGGACACGCACGGCAAGAACGACGGACGGAAGTTCGGCCAGTTCGAGGACTACCGGCAAAGACTGCCGGTGTTCGATCAGGTGATTCACACGTTCCTGACCGACCTGTACGCCCGCGGGCTGGATAAAGACGTGGCGGTAGTGATCTGGGGCGAGTTCGGCCGCACGCCGAAGATCAACAAGGACGGCGGGCGGGACCACTGGGCACCGGCCGGACACGCCATGTTCGCCGGCGGCGGGTTCAAGATGGGGCAGGTGATCGGCGACACCGGGCCGAAAGGCGAACGCGAACGCGGCCGGGCGACCCCGTACACCCCCGCGAACGTGCTGGCCACCTTGTACCGCTTCATGGGCATCGACCCGACGGCCACGTTCCCCGACTTCACCGGCCGCCCGCGGTTCGTGCTCGACGACCCGGACGTGATCACGGAGCTGGTGTGACCCCGCGGTTGTCGCGGACGTAGTATGCCGGCTCGCTGTACTGGTGCGTGACTGGCTCCGGTTTGCCGCGGCGGATGTATGCTCGGCCACCGCCGTCACGCTTGCGGATGACCCCCACTCGCACGAAGCCGGCTCGCTCGAAGAACGGGTTCACCCGGCCCATCGCGGTCAGCGTCTCGATCCAGTCCACCGGGCACAGTTCGCACGCCTGCCGCACGAACGCGGCGGCGATCCCCGCACCCCGGTATGTCGGGTGCAGTACCACCCGTTGCAGCAGCCACAGGTTGGCGTTCAGCCCGCGCATCCCGACCTCGCTTCGGGGGTTGGACAGGTTGAAGTATCTGCTGCGAAGCGTCAGCGACGCGGCGGGGGCGGCGAACACGCACACCCCAATCGGTTCGTCGCCGTGCCACAACAGGATCACGCGGCGGACGCACCCGAGGTGGTGCGAGCGGTAATTCCACCGAGCGAAGTGCGGCCAGTCGGCCGCGGTGCCGTCGGACAGCCAGAGTTCGTCGGAGAAGCTGATCCGTTTTTTTTTGCCGGCTCGCGGGTCACGTCGATCACCCCGTCGCCGTGGCACCGCACCACCACGTCCGGGTTCAGGTCTTCCACCAGGTCGTCATGGGTGGTGGCACACAGCACGCCCACGCCGGTGCGACCCGCCAGCTTCCGCACGTTGAACGCCAGCACCTTCGCCAGCGTGCGATCCAGCACGGCGGCGAACTCATCCAGCAGGATGAACCCCGCCCCGCTCGCCACCGCGAACGCCACGCGGAACCGATACCGCTGTCCGTCGCTCAGTTCGGCTGGCGTGCGGAGCATCAACCGCGCTTCGCCCAGCCCGCACGCGGCGAGCAACCCGAGTCGCCGCTCAATCGTTCCCGGCAGCGCGTCCACCAGCGGCACGTCGGGCAGCGTCAAACTCATCGCGTCCACTGCGTGCAACTGTTCGCCCGCCGCCCGCATCAGACTCGACTTGCCCGACCCGCTCGGGCCGGTGAACAGCACCACGTCGCCGGGACGGATGTCGAGTTTCAAATTGTCGGCGATGACGTGCGGCAGCTCACTCTCGCCGACGCCGAACAGGTCGCCCACCTCGGCAGTGGCCAGGCTGCGGCGGACGGCCTGGAACGGGTAACGGATGGTGATGGGAGCCAACATGGGATGCCTCGAATGGGAACGGACGAGGCGGAACGCCGAACGGCGTGGGGGGAATGTTGGTCAAGGTTCCCGCTTCAGATTGCGACGGCGAATGAGGACGATGGTGATGACGCAGGTCACGATCAGTGCGAGGGTGGCCACAGAGAAGGCAGCGGGTGAAGTCACGAGCCGCTCACCTGACGGTATCATGTCGGCAAACATCGGGTGGAGGGTTCGCATCAGCCGGCTCCCGGTGGTGGAACTGTTCGTGGGAAGCGCGCTTTCCGTTTTCGCCACCGCAACATCAGCCAGCTCGCCACCAGCACCACCCCTGCGGCTAGGGACACCCACGCGGCCACGACGAACCCGTCCCGACGGGTGCGTTCGCCGAGCGGGTGCAGTTTGAGTTCGGTGTCGGTGCGCTCGAGTCGGTAGAGCTTGTCGATGCCGTCGCACGGCTCGGAGTTTGGAACCGACCAGTAGCCCAATTCAATCCGACCAGAACACACCGCTGACCCACGCTGGTGTAATTCCTTCAATCGACCTTCGCTCGACGAGCCGGCGAGATCACCCGCCCTCGCCGCCCACACGACCACATACGGCGTCGTGGAAGTGCCCGACCAACCGGGGGACGGGATCTCATACGTCCGCGCCTGACCGAGTCTGCGAAACCCCGACCCGTCGCTCGGTTCGACAAAGTACACCCAATCCCCGGCCGGCTCTGCGAGCGTGATGACCGCATAGTACCGCAGGTACTTTTGCCCCGGCGGGGGCATGTTGCCGTGGGCGGTGGACACGAACCCGAGAACGACCAGCATCGAGAGGAAGACCGCTCGCATCGGGTGGCCTCGCGGATTGGATGTGCTTGTCCGATGCGCGGGAGCGAGGTTTATTCCGCGGCGGAACGGTCGTTCGGTGGCGGTTTGCCGCGGCGGGAACACCAGTCGTAGATCGCAAGTGCGATGACCAACAGCACCGGAACGCTGCCGCAACAGCCGAGCATCCCGAGCATCACCTGGGCCACCGCCTCGTTCCCTGACTTCGCCTGGGCCGCCGATGCGGTCAGCAGCAACAGCAGCACGGCCGCGGTCCGTCGCACGGGGTGTTCCTCCGGAGTGGTCACTTCCCTTTGCGGACGAACTCCTGCGTGTCCGTCTGCTTGTCTTCGCCTTGCTTCACCGTGCGGGCGAACTTCGCCTTCTCCACCCAACCGGTCTTGGTGGACACGGTGTACTCGGCCGCGTCGGTGATTCGGAAACCCTTGATCGCGTCCGCGTTCGGCGGCTCCTTGCCCAACCGCATGGTCAGGTCTCTGATCGTCTGGTTCAGGATCTTCTCGGCCGCCTTCTCGTCGAACGCCACGCTCACGCGGATGACCGCCGTGCCGGCCTTGGCGTCCACCTTCGTCAACTCCACCGTCCGCTTCGTCAGGAACGGGTCGCCGCCGAGCGGGTTCGGCAACTCCTCGACCGTCTCCTTCGCCTTGCCTTCCTCCAGTTTCTCGCCCACCGGGAAGAACAGCACCGCCGGGTCTTTCAGCCACATCGCTTCCGCCTGTTCGCGTTTGGCGAACATCCCCTTCGTCACTGCCATCACCTGATCCACCTGAGCTTGCGTCGCCCCGCCGTCCTTCATGACGTTGGCCAGCGTGTCGTAGATCTCCTTGCTCGCCTTCTGCAGTTCGTCGAAATTCTTCAGCCCGGTCAGCCCGCCAGCCGGGTCGAGGGTGAACACAATCTGCCGCCCTTTCATGATGTTGGCCATCGCCTTCAGTTGGGCGTTCTTTGCCTGGGCCGGGTCGTTGAATTTGACCTCCCCGAAGGTCCACCCGAGTTCTACCTCATCCTTCCCTACCTTCAGCACCTCCACCAGAACCGGGGTTGTCGTGCTGCCGCTCAGCACCACCTTGCCGTCCTTCGTCCGCTCGCGGCCTTTGGTGAACTCGTACTCCACCTTGTCGCCCTTCACCCAGTCGGGCGAGAGGCGGACCGGCGGGTCGGCGGCGAACGCGGGCAAGGTGAACGTGACGGCAATGAGTAGCAGTCGGGTGAACATCGAGTGTCTCTGGTTTGGGGGAAATAGCCGGCACATCGTACCGGCAGACGTTCGGGTGTGGAAGAGACCTCACCCCCCGTCCCCCTCTCCATGTCATGGAGAGGGGGTGTTCAACCTGGTTCCTCACCGCTTCCTTCGCTCGGGTGATCGGCGCACGCTCGAGGCGAAAATCAGGAGCGTTTCCCCTTTGAACACCCCCTCTCCATGACATGGAGAGGGGGACGGGGGGTGAGGTCCCAGCCTACTACACCCACAGCCGCGGCTCCTTCCGACTGAGCAGGTGTTCCACGCCGGCGGCGGTCGCGTCGGCCAGGTCGTCGTGGGTGGCGAACGGGTACGTCGTCAGTTGCTCGAACAGTTCTCGCTGGCTCGCGTCCACGATGCCGCCACTCCCCTTCAGCTTCACGCTGCCGTTCTGCACCGCCACGCTCAGCGCCGCGATGCGGGCGTCCTTCCCGCGGGTGGCGGCTTCGCCCAGCACCTTCGGCCCGAACCGCGTGCGGCGAACCAACAAGTCGCGGATGCCGGCGAACGCCGCGTTCGACTCGAACAGGATCACGTCCGGGTGCCACCCCCGGTCGAGGGTGTCGATCAATTCCACCAACTCCGGCGTCCGCACCCGCCGGCCGATCGCCTCCAGCACCCGCACCTCGTTCGCCACTTTGCCCACCAGCACCAGGGCACTCGCGTCGGCGGTCCGCTTCGCCGACACCGCCGGATCGACCGCCAGGATGACACGCTCGATTTGCTCACGTGACCATTCATCGTTCCAGAATTGCACCCACTCCGGGCGGATCGTCACCTCGCCCTCGCTCATGGTGATGAGGCGATAACCCCGTGCGAAACTCGCTTCACCGATCTCCGCCCGCCGCTCGGCCAGTCGAGCGCTTGACCACTTCTCCGCCCACACGGGTTCCAGGTTCGGCCCGACGGCTCGACGAAACACCGCGTAGCTCGGGTTCGCCTTCAGGTGGGCGTTCAGGTCGTCCGGGTGCCACGGGGTACACAGGCCCCAGAAGCGGCCGTCGGGTTCGAGCAGGTTGAGCAGGTTGTTGGTGAAACCGCCTGCCGGTCGGGGTTGAATTGCGGATAGGCCTGGGAATTCAGGGGAAGATCGGTTCGGAATGGCGTTCAGGTGTTCGGCGGTACACTGCCGGAAATGCAGCGGAATTCGCGGGGGACGCCGGGTTAACGGGGGATTCGCGGGGGAGGGGCCAGGGGTGAAACGACCGCGGCCCCGGATCTCTCCGGGGCCGCTCGACTCCAGGGGTTGCGGACGTCCGCACCGGCTCAGGCCTCTGGCGGCAGCCCCATCGCCACCGCCTGGGTGCCGAGCGACGTGGCCAGGTGCTCGAGCACGAGCTGCTCGGGGTCGCGGCCGGGGTTCCTGGCAGCCAGCATCTGCTGTAGGGCGAGCAGCAGCAGGTTGAGCACCGGGCGGTTGGCCAGCGGGCCGCTCGGGGCCGGGGTGAGCGGCACCGGGTCCGCCGGCGTGGGCGACGGCTGTGCCGGCGACGTCGGCAGCTTCAGGCCGGGCACCTTCTTCTTGACCCAGTCCAAGATCCTCGGGGCGGCGATCGTCACCACTACGGCGGCGACGATCCCCCACGGGCCGAGCGAGCTGAGCCAGGCGTTCAACGGGGCGAGGTCGAGGTTCAAGATTTTCTCCTGGTGAGCAGGTAGGTGACGGCCACGGCGATCGCCGCGAGCAGCCACATGGGCAAACCGAACGGGGTGGACGGCGGGGCCGGCTCCGGGGCCGGGGTCGGTTCAGGTTGCGGGCCAGGTGCCGGCGGAGCTGGTGCCGGCGGCATTGGTTTCGGCGGGGCGAAGGCGTCGGCCACGAACCGCTTCAGCGTGTCCCCGCTCACCTCGCCGGCGAACCGGCCGGCCTCCGGCCCCACCCGGTTGGCGGCCGCCTTCCGCAGGCTGATCCCCGTGGGGAGGTCGAACTGGGTCACCTGCCAGTCCGCCGGGGCGTAGGCCTTCACGTGCAGCTTGCCGGCGGCGGCGGGCGGGAGTTGCTTCACCGCGGCCGCGAACCTGGCCCGCTCCGCCTCGGTGCCGACGCAGACCAGGAACCACCGCTCGCTGTCGTCGGTCAGGGTGCCGCCGGCCAGGGCCGCCAGCACGTCTTCCTTCGACGTCTCGGCCCCGTTGTGGAACCACCGCTTGCCGCCCTGCATCTTGTCCAGGTCCACGCCGAAGTTGGTCTCGGCCGGCCTGGCCTCCGCCTTCGGTTCGGCCTTCTGCCCCACCACCTGGCCGACCTTCAGCATGGCGGCCGCGACCTGGCCGGCGTCGGTCAGTCGCTCCATCGACGGCACGCCGTCGAGCGGCCAGCACTCGTACACGCCGTCGGCCACGCCCGAGAACGACGGCGAGCGGTGGACGCCGGCCGACCCGTCGCGGAACCAGCTCGGCGGGGTGCCGACCACCAGCACGATCCGCTCGCCGGCCCGCACCGCCTCGGCCGCCCGGTTGTACTCGTCGGGGAACACCGACACGACGGGCTGGGCGACCGGACCGGCCGCGGGACCCGACCCCCAGGACCTCACCCCCGGCGGGCACCACTGCCCGTACTGCACCCGCTCGGCGGCGGCCCGCTCCTCGGCCGGCTTGGTGGAGTAAGGCGGTGGCGGACCGTCCAAAAAAATCACGCACCACCCGCCGCCCACCTGCATCGGCCCGCGGATGGTGGGCACGGTGAGCGGCCGGCCGTTCGCGTCCACCCCACGCCACCTGTCCAGCAGTTGCTTCCGCGTCATCCACACCCACTGGCCGGGCCGGTTGTTGTCGATGATCGCCCCCTTCGGGTCAGGCGTGCCGGGCGGGTCCAGGTGGGCCACGTCCACCATGTGGGCGATCGTCTGCCGGCCGTAGAAGTCGTCCTGGCCGGCGTAGGTGATGCACGGCATGCGGCCGGTCTTGACCGCCAGGTCGAGGAGGGACTCGTCGCCCCCGGTGTGCTGGACGTACGGCGGGATGTCCCGCTTCGACTCGCGGCAGAAGCGGACGATCATCTCTTCCAGCTTCTCGGGATAGCCTCCGCCCGGCTGCCGGGTCATCCACTGCTGGAACCCGGCGAGCGACGCCGACTGCCAGCGGCTGGCCAGCTCGGCCGAGGTGAACACGCACAGGCCGAGGCCGTCGCTCCCGCCCGTGTTGCGCAGGTGCTGGCCGGTCGGGAGGTCGCACACCGCACGGGTGCCGGCGTGGGTCGGCCCGCCGGGGCGGATGTCCTGGGCGTGGGCCGGCGGCGCGAGAACGCTCGCCGCCAGCAGCCACAGTAATGGAGTCGGAACACGCATCGGATCTCCTCGGTAAGTGTGTCTCGACGTCAGGCGTTCCCGCCGGTCAGCGTGAAGCTGGTGATCTGCACCGCCTGCCCGGTGGCCAGACTGGTGTTCACGAGCTGCAGATCCCCCGTGCCGATGCCGCACGTCCCCTGCAGGTGGGCGGTGGTGCCGTCGGAGGCGTAGATGCGGAAGTGGGCGGCGGTGCCCGTCGCGTCGGCGCTGGTGTCCTCCCACGTCCCCGATTTGGCCTTCGTCCCGCCCGACGCCGCGGCCATCCAGTCGCTCGGCAGGGTGAGCGTGGCCAGGACGGTGCCGCTGTCGGCGGTGGCGACGTTCGCCGGGGCGGCCCCGGTGCGGATCTTCAGGACCGCACCCGCCCCGATGGCCGTCTCGATCGCGTCGAGCATTGCGTTCCGGACGGCGGCACTCAGTTGGATGGCCACGGCGGTGTACCTCAGAAGAACAGGATCAGGAGCAGGTCGTCGGTGGACGGCGGCCCGCCGGTCGCGGCGAGCGTGCAGTCGGCCAGCGTGCCCGCGAGCGTGCCGGCGAGCGACACGGACCCGGTCGCGGCGAGCGTACACCCGTCGAGGGTGACGGCGGCGGTCGCGGTCAGGTCGGCGGTGCCGGCCGCCGCCAGCGTGCAGTCGTCCAGGGTCGAGGCGAGCGACCCGTCGCCACCCGCCCCGCCGCCGGTCGCGGACAGGGTGCAGCCGTCCAGTGTCTGGGCCAGTGTCGCCGTCAGGTCCGCCGTGCCGGCCGCGGTCAGGGTGGCCGCATCCAGAGTCACGGCCAGCGTGCCCGGCACGTCGGCGGTCGCGGTGCCGGCGGCCGTCAGGTCGTCGAGCTGGCCTGCGGTCTCCCCGCCCACCGGGGCGTCCGCCCCACCGCTCCCCGTACAGTCGTCCAGGGTGGCCGACAGCGTGCCGGACACGTCCGCAGTGCCCGCTGCGGAGGCGGTCGCGTCGTCCAGGGTGGCGGCCAGGGTGGCCGTCAGGTCGGCGGTCCCGGCTCCGGCGAGGGTCGCGTCGTCCAGGGTGGCGGCGGCGGTCGCCGTCAGGTCGGCGGTGGCGGTGCCGGCGAGGGTGGCGTCGTCGAGCGTGACGGCCAGCGTGCCGGCGACAGTCACCCCACCGCCGACGACCGCCCGCCGGCGGGCGTTCCGCCGCCGCCACGCCTTCCGGTAGACGCCGGGGCTGGGCACTTACAGTTCCTCGATGACGGCCACGCCGCCCACGGTGATGCTGTCGGCCGGGGCGCTGATGCTCACCACACACGCCTCGGCCGGCAGGAACAGCGGCCGCTGCTCGGGGGTGGGCAGGTACTGCCAGCCGGCCTGGACGTTCCAGCACTCGCCCCGGATCGTGGTCAGCGCCCCCGTCCCGGCCGCCGCCTGGGTGGTGTTGAACACCTCCGCCGTCGGACCCGCCGCCGCGTCGTTCGTCAGGTGTTTGGCCGGGGTGACGGTGCTGCCGCCCGACCCGCTCGTGTACGACCCGGTCGCCCGCTTGACGAACACGTCCAACCCTTCGGCCGCCGCGTCCCCGTAGTCCGTCTTCTGGGCGACGACGATCTCGTGCAGGATGAACGGCTTGCCGCTCGCCGCGAGGATCTCGAACAGGTCCACGGCCGCGGTGACGGCGGTCGGGCTGAGCGGGATGGAATAGAACCGGCCCATTGGTCACTCCGGTTGCAGGTGTTCGGGTCGGAACCCCCGCGGGCGTCCGAGTTGTTTGTCCAGTTCCACGACCACCGTCCCGTCCGGCTCGGTGCGGACCACCCGCCCCGTCTGGCCGATCCAGGCGGACGGCGGGATCGATCCGGCGACCTTCTTGGGCCGGCGCCTGAGCACCGTCCCACCGGTCGGGCCGACCACTCTCACGCGGGTGTCGGGGTTCATCGCGTCACATCCTCCGGAGTGCCCTGGGTTGCCGCCGCTGGATCACCATGCCGCCGCTCGCCGCCGCGCTCGTGTACACCGTCACGCGGGCGTGGTCGAGACTGGCGTTGACCGTCCCGGTGTGCGTGTTGAACGCCGCGATCGACACCCCGAACGTGCTGCTCTCGATGTCCGTGTCCAACCACGTCCGCCCCCACAACTCCGTCGGCCCGCCGTGGCTGACGTAGGAGTTGGCGACGGGCCACAGGGTGAGCGTGCCCAGGTCCGTGCCCCCCGTCGTGCCCCCCTTCACGCTCAAGACCTCGTGGTCCCGAATCTTCGCCTCGCCGCTGCCCTTCTGGTATTCAGCCATCCACCCGTCCACCGTCTCGCCCGCCCCGATGGCGAACCCGTAACTGCTGGTGCGGGAGCGGTTGGTGTACCCGCCCGCCGAGATGTTCGCGCTGATCTTGTTGCCGTCGCTGCCCGTCTGGATGTCGCCGAGCGAGGTCGTGAACGAGGTCACCGATCCGACGATGGCCTCGTTGCTGATCGCACCCGGCGAGTTCGGCCCGTAGGTCGGCATCGGCTCACTCCGGGATGGCCGCGACGAGCGCGTCGAGGGCGGTGCGAAGGTCGGCGGTGTCGGCCGGCTGCACTTGCAGCACAGTCACGCTGCCGTCCTCGTTCCAGGTGTCCTTCAAAATCAGGTCACTCGCGTCCCGGGGGATGCACGCCCGGCACTCGGCGATCACGTCGCCCGCCTTCGCCACCAGCAGCGGCAGCAGCACCTTCAGCAACCCCGGCGTCCACCCGGCCTCGGCGACCAGGTCGGCGTCCGCGTAGTCGCTCACCGCGTCGGTGACGGCGGGGCTGGCCAGCACCGGGGCGACGTGGTTGGTCAACCCCGCGTTCAACCGCTGGCAGAACCCGACCACGTCGTTCGCCGACCGTGGGCCGGCGGCGAGGGCGGCGGACAACTCGGACGCCCACTGCTTGAACGCCGCCCGCTCCTGGCGGAGGTTGTTCCAGCGGGTGCTGATCGTCACCAGTGCCATGTGCATGTCACTCCGAGAACCCGAGACTCAGGCCGGCCCCGTCGCCGGTCCAGGTGATCGTGAGCAGCGCCCCGTCGGTCAGCACCACCGGCGAGTCCGGGGCGACCGTCACCGGGTCGGCGGTGTCGAGCGGCAGGGCGTCCCACCCGGCCACCACCGTGACGCCCCGGCGGATGGTGATGGTCCCGGTCCCCGACCCCTGGTCCGCCGAGCAGTAGGTCAGGCTGTTCAGGGTGAGCGACCCGCTCACCCAGATGATGTCCTTCGTGGTCGGCGATTCGAGCCGGATGGCGAACCGCTTCGTGGCGGCCGGCCCGGTCGGCCCCCGCAGGCCGACGCGGATCTCCCGCGGCCCCTGGGTGCCGACGTCGCCCGCCCACAGCGCCCGGAAGGTGGCACTCACGGTGTCTGCGCTCCCGCGGTTGGGGTGATCACGTCGAACCGCCCCCACGCTTCCAAGACTCCGTTCACCACCAGGCTCATCTCCCACGTGCCGGCCGACAGGTTCGTCCCCACCCAGCTCGGGGCCTGGTCGCAGGCGATCGTGGTCGTCGTCCGCGTCACGCCGCCGCTCGCCTCGGTGAGCGTCACGCGGGTGGGGGTCGTCGCCTCCACCTTGTCCACGTAGATGCGCACCTCGGCGGCCGCGAAGTTCGCGGCCGCGTCCACGTACTCCCACACCCAGCGGTGGTTCAGCCGCAGCGGGGGGAGCGGCATCCCGTCGGTGGCGACGCTCACGGATGCTCCTTACGGCGGGGGTGGGGGTGGCGGGGGTGGGGGCGGCGGTATGGGGATCGTCGTCAGGGCGAACACGACCGTGTGCGTGGTCGCCGGCAGGACCGACACCGGGGCGGCGCTGCCGCTCGTCACGCTCCCGCCGTCCACCTGGTAGGTGACGGTCTCGCCGGAGTTGGTGATGGTGACGGTGTTCGACCCGGTGTTCACCGTGGCGAACGCGAAGAACCCGTCCGCGTCGGTCGCGGTGCTGCCGCTGGTCGCCCCGCTCAGGGTGACGGTGCGGCCGCTCAGGGCGTCGCCGTCGAGCGTGGCCTTGCCGACGATGGACCCGGTGGCCGGCGGGGGGACCGGCGGCGACCCGCCGGGGTCGGCCCCGAGCTTCGTGTAGGTGAGGCTGGTGTCCAGGCTGACCGGGGTGGAGTCGAACGGCGGGATCGTCGCCGCGAGGGCGTTGCCGTACGCCTTCACCTCGTCGGGCACGCCGCCGTAGCTGACGGATAGCTTGGCCCACAGCTTGACCGTCATGCCGTCTTCCGCCGCCACGAACGGGGCGGCGCTCGACACCGTGTCCGTCTGCCACTCGGGGACGCTCGGCAGCGCGTCCTCCGGGCCGGTGCTGAAGTAGTTCGACACCGCCTGCGGGGTCGCCCCGACCTGCGTGGCCCCGTCCCACATGGTCAGGCCGGACAGGACGCACACGCTGATCGCGTCCGCCTCCGTCGCGTTGATGCCGGTGGTCAGGGTGTAGTTGAGCAGGTACACCCCGGCCGTCGGCAGGGTGACGGTCAGCACCACCACCGAGGCGTACGGGTAGTCGGTGGGGATCTCGACCGGCGTGCCGAGGCTGGCGTACCCCCACGTCGGGGCGGCGGTCGAGCCGGGCGCCCCGGTCGGCGGCTTCACCGCGAAGATCAGCCGCTCGTCCTCGTCGCGGACCCCGACCGGCTCGCCGCTCGCCTCCAGCCCGGTCTCCAGCCCGGCCGTGTCGCCCGGGTACCGCACGATCCAGCAGTCGTCCCCGTCCTCCCACACCGGCTCGCCGGCGTTGTACCCGGCGAACTCGAGCACCTTCCCCGGCCACAGCTCCGGGTCGCCCCCGCTCGGCTGGTCGTACACCTTGACCGGCCACCCCACCCGCTGCTTCGGGTCGGCCCGGAACGGCCGCGGCCCGCTGCCGTTGTACCGCAGCCGGTCGAACCGCTCCTCGCGGCGGGCGGCGTGGGCCACCCGGCGGGCGCCCTTCTCCGTGAACCCGACCTGTTCCTGCGGGGCCATCACCAGCCCTCCAGGAGCACGGCGATGTCCGCCCAGTTGGAGAACCGGTAGCGGTCGAAGAACAGCAGCACCGGCACCGCCCCGACGAAGATGTGCACCGTCTGCTTCGCCGCGTCCAGGCCGCCGGTCGGCTTGTAGGTGAAGCGGTCCCAGCCGACGAACCCGGCGTCCGGGGTGTACGTGAACGAGCCGTCGGCGTTCAGGGTGAAGCTGCTCTCGTGCGTCGGGTTGTCCACCACCACCACGCTGGTGATCGACGGGTCGGTGTCGTTGGCCAGCACCCCGTTGGCCGCCGACACGCTCAGCAGGGTCGCGGCCTCGGTCGCGTAGAAGTCCGGGCACAGGCCGCCGAGGGCGGAGGTGCGGGCGAACGCGTTGAACCCGACAGGGTCGAGGGTGGTCGCCCGCGGGATGAGGGCCGACCCCTTGCCGTCGAGCAGTTGCGGCTGCGAGCTGCCTGCCGCGTCGGACCGCAGGGCCTGTTTCCGCATCCGCCCGGTGCCGTCGTCCACGAACCCGTGGAACCCGGCGTCGGGCACCACCCAGCGGTGCAGCCGCTTCACCCGCGAGCCGGCGGCCAGTTCCGACCCGTCGGGCAGGGTGACCTTGCCGCCCAGCCGCACCGTCTGCAGGTCCACCAGCAGCTCGGCGGTCACCCGCCAGTACCACTCGTTCGCCGTCCCCACCCCCCGCCGCTTGAGCACCCGCTGCTCGCGGATGCTGTCGAGCAGCACCGCCCCCGCCTCCTCGGTCGCCGGGGTCACCCCGTCGGTCGTCTGGCCGGAGTAAGTGAACACGGCCCGGTTGAGCGTCTTCCGGTACGGGTCGCCTTTCTTCTGGTGCCACGACGCGTACGGCAGGTTGCGGGTGATCGTCACCCGCTTGTAGAACCCCTCGCTCGGCATGCCCCCGTCGATCGGGTCCAACGCCGAGTTCATGACCGGCTTGCCGTTCACGTCGGCCGTCAGGAACTCCTGGTAGGCCACCTCCTCGCTCGCCACCTCGGGCGGCTCGGCGGTCGGGTCGTCCACCCCCTCGTAGTGGACGGTGACCTCCCAGAAGTACGGGTCGCCGCTCTGCCTCACCTCCCGCAGCACCACCACCGCGTCGGCGTCGCGGACGATCAGGGCGTCGGCCCCGTCCACGTCCCGCACGTACGTGCCGAGCAGCAGCGGGTCGGTGGCCGGGGCGTGCTGGTAGAGCACGAACCCCTCGGCCGGGATCCGCTTGCTCGCCCGCACCACGGCGGGGGACAGGTTGGGTGCGGACGTCCGCACCAGCCACGCCTCGCGGTAGCCGTGCCGGCCGTCGGCGTGGGCGTCGGTGTGCTCCTGGCCGCCCGGGGTGAGCTTCGCCCACACCACCGGGTCGCCCACGTCGAACGCCGTCCCGCCGGGGGGGAGTTGCGGCATGGTCACTCGCCCCCCATCTTGGCGACCTTCGGCGGCGGGGCCTGCCGCACCTGGTCGAGCAGTTTGTTCCCGTTCGCCGCGATCTGCTCCTGCAGCCGCACCTGCTCGCGGAGCAGGTCGAGCTGGCTCCGCGGCCCGTTGGCCACCGCCTGCTGCACCAGCCGCGCGAACTCCTGGGTGCCGTACTCGACGGCCGGCGCCGGGCGGAACTTGTCGCCCCGGTCCTTCAACAACCGGTTCACCTCGGCGTCGAACGCCATCCCGCGGACCTTGTCGGTGATGAGGCTGGCGGCGAACATGTCGTCGAGCTGCTTGGCCCGCTTGCCCAGCGCGGCGAACGGGTCGGCGTACTCGTCGGTCAGCTTCTTCGCGTCGTCCTTCATCGCCTGACTGACCCCCTTCGCGGCCTTCAGGGTGTCGCCGGCGAACCCGAGGAACTCCCGGCCCTTCTGGACCCACCCGCCGAAGTCCTTGAGGGCGGTGTTGGACTCGCCCAGCTTCGCCGCGAAGTCCTTCGCCTTCTGCCAGCCGGGGCCGAACGCCTGCCCCAGGTTCTTGTCGATGTTGTCCAGGCGGTACTTCTCCGCCTGGTGCGCCTCCTCCATCGCCCGGTTCAGCTTCCTGGCGGCGTCGAACCCGCGTTCCATCCGCTCGCGGAACGTCCGCGGCTCGCCCATCGCCTTCTCCGCCGTCCGGGCCCTCCGCTCCTGGATCTCGCCGGTGAACGGGTTGCGGAAGCGGTCGGGCACCTCGTCCCAGTTGAAGTCGCCCTTCGGGTTCCTCTCGCCGGGCCCCTTCGGCAACTCGACGCCCCACTTGCCGGCGAGCTGCTCGACCGCGTCGTCCAGCTCCTTCTTCAGGTCGATGCCCTTCAGCTTCTGCGGGTCGAGCATCACGTCCTTGAGGAGCTTCAGCTTGGCGAGGGCCACGTCGAGCGGGGCGAACGCCGCCCCGATGGCCAGGCCGACGCCGGCGAGCCCGGCCTTGGCGGCCCCGCCCACCCCGCCGAACAGGGCGGTCACCTTCTCGACCGAGGCGGCCACGTTGTCCATCATGTCGGCCACGCCGAGGGCCATCGGCTCCAGCTCGTCGAGGGCCAACGCCATCCCGCGGTGGAACACCTCCTGCAGGTCGAGCCCGTCGATGTCCCCGAGCAGCTTCTTGATCTCGTTCAGCACCCCGGCGGCCTGCCGGATCTCCGGGGAGAAGAACGCCTTGCCGAAGGCCAGGATCGTGCGGGTGAGCTTCACCCCGCCGATCGTCAGGTCGGTGGCCAGCTTGCTCGCCACCCTCAGGTGGTCGCCGAGGAACCGCATGCCCGGCCGGATCCCCTCCAGGGCCGGCTTGAAGGCGTCGAGGACCCGCAGGGTGTCCTTCAGCCCGTCCTTCAGCCCGATGTCCTCGATCAGGCTGGTGCCGAAGTCCCGGCCCATCGACTCGGCCGCGTCCTGAACCCGGTCCTTCAGCCCGCCGAACGAGTTGCTGTACTTGTCGGTCAGCCCGGCGAACCGCCCGCCCGCTGACGTGAGGCGGTTGATGGCGGCCACCACCGTGTCGAACCCGACCTCGCCGTCGCTCACCAGTTGCTTGATCTGGTCCTTCGGCTTGCCCATGACGTCGGCCAGGGCCTCGATCAGCGGGATGCCCTGCTCGGCGAACTGGTTCAGCTCGTCGCCCATCAGCCGCCCGGTCGTCTTCACCTGACCGAACGCCAGGGCCAGCCGGCCGAGGTCGCCGCCGGTCGCCGCCGCCATGTCGCCGAGCGCCCGCACCGTCGGGGTGAGCTGGTCGGCCTCGATGCCGAAGGCGAGCAGCCGCTTGCCGATGTCCGTCACCTGGGCGGTGCTGAACGGCGACTCGGCCGCGTACCGGTTGAGCTTGCCGAGCACCCGCCCCGCCGCCTCGGCGCTGCCGGTCATGGCCTCGAAGGCCAGCCGGTTCTTCTCCGCCTCCCCGGCCAGGTCGAGTGACTTCTTCACCAGCAGCCCGGCGGCCGCCAGCCCGGCCAGGGCGGCGACACCGGCGGCCGCCCACGGCCCGCCGGCCCCGCCCGCCCCGGCGATCTCGCCGAGGCCGAGCATCTTGCCGGCCTTGTCGCCGAGCACCTTGCCGGCCCGGTCGAGCCCCCGCATCTTCGGCTCGGCCGCCCCCACCCCGCGGACCTTCCGGTCCAGCCGGTCGAGGTTGCCGCCGAAGGCGTGCAGCTTCCGCTCGGCCCGCCCCGTGTCGGCCGAGAGGATGACTGCCAGGTCGCCGATCGACGTCGCCACGGGGTCAGTGCTCCTTCGGTTTCGCCCGGATCAGGGGTGCGGACGTCCGCACCACCCCGCCCCCGCCCCGCACCTTCGCCGCCTTCTCCACGCTCGTCAGCGGCCCGCCCCCGTCGGCCGGCGGCCCCGGCAGGAATGCCCGCGGGTGGACGTCCCGCGGGCTGAACGGGTGGGTGGCGGCCATCCACGACATGAGCCGGGCGAACATGGCCCACTCCGGCTGCCACCCGACCGGGTCCTGCTCCTCGAAGGCCAGCCAGCCGTTCAGCTCGGCCGCCGGCGTCTCCGCCAGGAACCGCTCGAAGTCGGCCCGGCCGAACCTCAGGGCGACGCGGCGGGCGGCGAGCTCGGCGGGGCCGATTTTTTTTCCAGCAGCCCGTTCGCCTCCAGGAACAGCTCGACGAGCGGGGAGGCCACCTCGGCGTCGAGGGCGAGGGCCTCGTCGGCCGTCTTCAGGAGCGGCCGGCCGTCGGCGTCCACCGCGGCGTAGAGCAGTTGAACTCCGAGCCGGTGCTTCCGCAGCACGGCCTGGGCGGCCGGGTCCTTGGTGTCCGACTGGAACGACTTGTAGGCGTTGAGGAACTCCATGTACCGGGCGCCGCTCAGCCGGGCGACGAACACCCCGGGCACCGGGCACTCGGGGCACGGCAGCGGCGTGCACCCCGCCTCCGGCTTGGTGATCCGGCGGGCCAGCAGGGCGTCACGCGGGCTGTCCGTCTTCGGCTCGCTCATCTCGCGGGAACTCCAGGTAGGGCAGGCCGTTCGCCGCGCAGCACGCGCGGTGGACCCGCTCGGTGGTCTCCAGGTCGAACCGGCCGAACACGTCGGCCAGCAGCTCGGGCGGCGGGCACACCCCCCGCTCGTCGCACACGCACTCGGCGAAGATGAGCCGGCAGCGGTCGCCCCAGTCGTCCGGCAGCAGGTCCTCGAGCGCCCGCCGGTCGGGCTCGGGCAGGCGGCGGACGAACACCAGGCAGGCCCGCGTCGGCACCCGCTCGCCGGCCACCACCTGGGCGGTGTCGGCGAGCGGGCAGAGCACCTGCGTCAGGTCGGGCCGGCCGAAGTCCATCAGGCGCTCTTCACGTAGGTGTCGACGCCGCAGGATTCGAACGCCTGCTCGATGACGTTCTCGTTGGCGGTGGAGTCGTGGGCCTTGTTCGGGTTCTGGAAGAACCCGTACAGCTGGTGCACCGACCCGTCCGGGTCCTCGACCACCAGGTACCGGTGGTTGTCGTCGCTCACCGTCGGGCTGGGGGTGAGCTGGGCCTGCCGCTCGTACACGGCGGGCGTGTAGTTGAACTCCATCTGGTACCGGCCGGGGTTGCCCCACGAGCTCCGCCGCTCCTTGAACCGGTACGGGCTGAGGTTGTGGGTGACGTCGCGGGCGTCGAAGTCGGCCGGCTCCCAGTTCGCCTTGCGGCACTGGGTGAGGTGGGTGAACGACGCGGTGAACGCCGACGGGGTGGTGCCGGCGGTGGTGTTCACCCACACGCGGGTGGCGAAGCTGTGGCTCTGCGAGCCGTTCGCGTACAGGGCGGTGTTGGCGGCGTTGCCCGCCGCCGGCGGGCGGGAGCTGGTCGTGTACAGTGGCCAGGGCATCGGCGGTTCCTCGGGGGCGGTGGGCGGGTTCGGGCCGCCGGGCGGCGGCGGGCGGGGTTTAGTGGACGGCGACGGCCTTCATGGTCTGGGCCTGGGTCGAGTCGCCGTGGCTGAACAGGATGTTCTCGACCACCACGCCCGCGAGCGGGTTGGTCACCCCGTCCCCGCTCACCCAGACCTTCGCCCCGCCCAGGTTGGGCAGGATCTGGTGGGCGAGCAGGACGGCGTCCGTGTTGTCCCGGTACACCACCCACCCGCTCACCGGGCAGAAGCTGGCCAGGGCCTCGAGGTCGTCGCCGTCCAGGTCCACCTGCACCTGGGTGGCGACCATCGCCGTGACCGCCGTCTCGTCGGCCGGCAGGTTGTCCCCGCTCCCGCCGTCGATCGGCACGGCGTTGGTGGCGACGGTGCCGACGGTCATGTTCCGCCGCGACCCGCCGTTCCAGAACACGTCGAGCTTGACCCCGGTGGTGATGCCGTGCCCCGAGTCCATCGTCAACTCGCCGGTGTCGTTGTCCGTGCGGGTGGTGAGGGCGCCCGTCTTGGCCGCCGCCACGCTCGGGCTGGCCCGCTCGATGGCGTTGCCGGTGGCCGAGAGGATTTGCGTGTACGTGTCGTTGTCGATCGTCACCGACCGGCTGTAGCTGGCGGTCTCGGGCATGGGCCTACTCCGTGTACCGGAATTCGAGGGTGATCGTGGTCGAGTACCACCGCACTTCGCTGCCGTCGGCCGGCAGCACCATGCCGTCGAACGGGTCGTCGGTCTGCCGGCAGTGCTGGACCGCCACCCGCCCGGCGTCGGCGGCGGAGGGGAACCACTTCCGCCAGCCGAGCAGGCCGGGGTCGGCGGTGGTGCCGAGGATCTTGTCCACCACCTGGTCGGCCCGCACCCGGTCGGTGTCCCACACGACGAGCACGACCGACACGTCGTAGAACCCGCCGAGGCCCTGCCGCCCGTCCCGCTCGTCGTGCTGCCCGCCCGGCCGGTAGTCGTCCCGCTCCCAGGACACGTACGGCGGCACGTCGTCGGGCGGGGCGGCGCTCGGGCGGACGGCGGTCGGGAACCCGGCCAGCCGGGCCTTCAGGTACTTCACCAGGGCCGCCCCGAACTTCGCGTACACCGGGTCACCCCTTGGCCTTCAGCTTCGCCGCGGCCTCGGCCAGCTTCTGCCGGATGAGGGCGGCGCACCGGGCCTTGTTCTCCTCCCACGCCGGCCGCATGAACGGGCGGGGCGGGACCGCCTTCGCCTTCGGCCCGAACACCGTCTGCCCGTCGCTCAGCACCGGCCGCCGGGCCGAGTTGCCGCCCAGCCCGAGGGCCTTGGTCAGCTTGCCGAACAGCCGCTTCGCCTTGTTCCCGGCCGACTCCTTCCGCTTCACCGCCTTCCGCCCCCCCTCCACCAGGTGGGCGTACTTCACCGGGTCGACGATCAGCTCACGCCCCTTGTGCTTCACCTTCCGGCGGAACTTCGCCCGCCGCTTGCCGGCCCCGCCGACCACCGCCCCCTTCACGTCCTTCCGCGGGCCGATGACGCCGACGTACCCCGTCTTCTCCCGGTTCGCCTTCACCTTGTGCCCGATCGCCTTCTTCAGGCTCTTGGTGCGGGTGGGCACCTTGGCCTTGGCGTCCTTGCTCACCACCTGGGCGGCGGCCGTCACCCCCTTCCTCGCCCCCTCCCGGAACGCCTTCGGCCCGGCGGCAGCCAGCACCGCCTTCAGCCCGGCCGCCCCCGCCAGTTTGCCCCTGATCTTCACCTCATCACCCCGTGGTCGAGGCCGGCCGCTCGCGGCACGCCACCAGCACCCACTCGCCGCCGTTCGGGTGCGGCAGCACCGCCGCCACCTCCAGGGTGAGCGAGCGGTTCAGCCAGGCGAGCCGCCAGTCGTGGGCCAGGTCGGGCACCGTCCGGCTGCGGATCGTCACCTTGTACGCCACCTGCGGGGTGAGCTGGGCGTGCTGGTCGCCCTCCCCGGCCCCGCCGGCCGTCGCCTCCACCAGGGCGAAGGAGGTGTTGGCCGCCTCGTAGCTGACCACCGCCTGCCCGGCCTCGTTCTCGGTCCGCACCGGCCGCAGCCAGGTCACCCGGTCGCGGAGCTGGCCGGCGGTCATCTGGCCGCTCATGCGTACCGCCTCCGCTTGAGCAGGCCGATCAGCCGCACGACACCGGCCGGCAGTCCGGCCTCGCCGGGGATGGACTCGTCGCGGGCCGGGTCGAAGCCGTCCCCGCGGAACCCGCACCAGTAACCGAGGGTGAGCAGGATGGCCTGCACCGCGTGCCCGGGCACGTCGGCCGCCACCCCGCCGCACACGCACGTCACCGTCACCGGGGCGATCGCCCCGCACTGCACCGCCGGCCAGTACCCGTCGGCGACGGGCGGGGCGACCAGCGGCGGGTCGTGACTGAGCCACGTCTGGAACCCGGTCAGGGCGGTGTCGGCCCCGTCCTCCGCCCGCTTGTAGCTGACCGCCGACACCGACTGGACCGGCCGCACCGGCAGCTCGAGCGGGTCGGCCCCGCACGGGAAGGCGTCGAACGTCACCGCCACCGTCTGGGTGAGCAGCCGGACGCCGGCGGCCGCCTCGACCATCTCGCGGGCGGAGCGGATCCACCCCTTCTGCGTGGCCGACCCGGCGAACAGGGCGTCGTCGGCCGCGTGCTCGACCCGGCACTGCAGCTTGGCCGCGGCGAGCGACACCGGCTCGGCCGTCGGCCCGACCGTCACGGCGATGGCGTGCCGCGGCTTCACTTGC
>CAYMHO010000053.1:0-28991 GCA_964390195.1 uncultured Fimbriiglobus sp.
CCCGAGGACAAGCACACGCAGTTGGTCGAACCAGAATCGCTGTAATGTGGCTGCGAATGCATATTCGGTTCTGTCGCGGGACTGTGCATCGAGGGTCCTTGCAGTCTGGCACACGGCCAAGCGGCTCGGCGACTCCGCCGCATTACACCCTTCCGCTTCACCGGGACCGTCCGAGCCGTCCGGACCGTCCGGTAGTACGTCACTGTCACCCGGACGGCTCGGACGATCCGGACGGCTTGACGGAAACAGTATTGTTCCCAATCCAACACTTCAGATGCCCTCACCGACAAGGACGGGCATCCACTCGGCGCGGGTCATTACCCGGTAGTAGCGGGTGCTCGGCTCGCACAGCAGGTACACCACCGGCTCCTCGGCCGGGGTGAAAACGGCCAGCCCCCGCAACCCCCGCTTCACCTTGTACCACACCCCGTTCATGAGGGCGTACCGGGCCGGTACCTCCACCGGCACCGGCGCCACCCCGGACCACTTGCCGGCTTCCACCGATTCTTGCCACGTCCACCCGGTCGACGGCAACTTCCGGTCGGAGCGGTCGCGGTTGCCCCAGCGGAGCACTTGCAGCTTGCCCTCCCACCACACCGGGAGCAGGGCCGGCCGGTTCCGCCAGTCGAACCGCACCTCCCGCTCCCCGCCCCGGTCGTGGACCCGGTCGGCGAGGGGGGCAGGACTGACTCTGGCAGTTCGCTCACGGGCAGGGCGACGGCCGTACACACGGCGGGAGACCTCCGGTGCGGTTCGGGGACGGGCGGGAAGCGGACGGCCGCTCGCAGGGTGGCGAACAGGTCGGCGGGGGCATCCGGTGGCGACTGGCCGGTCAGGGCATGCACCACCCGCCGCAGGTGGGCGACGGCGGGAAGACGCCGCCCGTCCAACAGATGGCACCACGCCGCTTCACGCCAGACGGACAGCAGTGGCTCGCCGGCCGGGGCGCCCGCGTCCCGCAAGGCGTCGGCCACCGCCCGCCACTCGGCGGCGCGGGCCAGGAAGTACGGCATCGGCATCGGTCGCCCCCGGTGAGGTCAGAAGCACACCTTCCCCCGCACGTCGCAGATGTCGAAGTCGTTCGCCGGGTCGCGGTACACAGCCGGCAGGTGGAGCGTCGTGGCCGAGCGGAGTTTGAACCGCCCGAACGTGTCGTTCACCGCCGCCTTCACCCGCTTGGCCGCGTCCTTCTTGGGGTCGGGGCGGTGGAACAGGGTCAACTGCTCGCCTACCCCCCGCCGCAGCGCCGGGGCAATCACGTGCATGTGGGTGGCGGTGGCACCGGGCACGTACGCCCGCCGCAAGGCGGTGCGCGCGGCGTCGAGGAGGGCGTCGAACCCATCCGACGGGGCGTCCAAATCGGCCGACCCGCCGGTGCCGAAGCCGTCCTTCCAGGCGAGGTCTACCCCCACCGAGGCCGTCCGCACCCGGTGGTAGCGGAGTTCCTCGATAAGCCGCTCGACGTGCCGCACACACCACGCCCACAGCAGCTTCGGGTCGGTCACGTTGCCCATCAGCGACCCGCCGCGGGCGAGTGCCTTGTGCGGGATCCGCTCGGGGCGGATCGGCGTGACCGGCCGGCCGTTCAGTTCGAGCCACAGGTCGAAGCCGGTGGCGGTGAGCAACCGCTTCACCAACCCGCCGTCGGCGTCGGCCAGATCGAGGCAGGTGCGGATGCCGTAGGGCAACAGGCGGTCGGCCCGTCGTTGGCCGATGCCGCTGATCTCGGTGACGGGCAGTTTGGCGAGCAGTTCCCGCTCGTGCTCGCGGGTGAGGACGGCGACCGACCCGAACGGTTTGGCGGTGTCGCTGAACAGCTTGGCCAGGGTGCGGGTGCGGGTGCGGCCGACGCCGATGGTCACCGGCAGGCCGGCCTCTCTCAGGATGCGGTCGCGGATGTGGGTGGCGGTCGTCTGGAGCGACTCCCCAGGCCGCAACCGCTCGGCGTGGTAGAAGAACTCGTCGATGGAGTAGTACTCCACCCGCGGCGAGCAGTCGCCGACGATGCCCAGCATCTTGCGGCTGAGCACCTCGTACCAGTAGAAGTCGCGTTTGACGTACACGCCCTGCGGGCACAGCTTGACCGCGTCCCAGACGGGGGTGCCGGTCTTCACCCCGGCGGCCTTCATCTCGTAGCTCTTGGCGATGACGCACGCCCCGTTGTTCCCCAGCACGCCGACCGGCTTGCCCTTCAGGTCCGGGTGCCGCACCCGCTCGGCGGACACGTAGAAGCAATCGGCATCGAGGTGGGCGACGCATCCGGTCATGACGACCCCTCGGGCACGGCCGCGGCAAGTATTAGTGGTTTTGTGTTCACTACTCCACCTCCCATCTATAAGCTCGGAACTGCCCCCGGCCAACCGCCGCCGGGCGGATTTGGTGTTCCCTTTTGTTCCCACCGGTCCGCCGCCGTGCCCAACCCCGTGCGAACCGCCGCCGAGACTGCCGCCCGCGACCTGCTCGCTGTGCTGGCCACGACTTCCGGCCCGGTGACGGTGCGGGTGGCGGCCACCGACGGGCGGCGGGGGTGTCTGGTGCTGGTGTGGGAGGGCGGGGAGGGAATGCCGACAGCCGGCGGGGAGCGGCGGTCCCGCGACGGCGGGCGGCGGGCCGGGTGCCGGCGGGACATCTTGGCGACGGTAGGGGAGACGGGCCACACGCTCACCCGCCGGCAACTGGTGCGGGTGCTCCGGGAGCGGGGCACGTCGCACGGACCGGGGACGGTGGCGAAGGCGCTGGCCGAGATGACCTCGGCCGGTGAGTTGGTGAATCCGCGAGACCGGCGGGGCTACCGCCTGCTCGAGTGGCCGAAGCCGTCGCAGACGCCCAGCCTGTTCGAGTAAAATTCACCACGAATGAGCACACGTGCCGCGAGGGGCGATGTCAGTTCCGGGTATGATGCTCCCACTCGATTCGAACGACCTTGACCGCCTATGAGCAGTTCGACCCGCCCCGTCATCACCGTCACCACCATCGGCGAGTACATCCGCCACCACTCTTGCGACCGCCGGTTCTACCTGAAGGTGAACGACGCGCGGGAGGTGCAGGCGTTGCCCTTCTTCGACCGGCTCGGCGGCACCCTGGAGCCGGTGCTGGCGGCCGTTGGGGAAAGCCGCGAACAGCAGTGGGAAGACGAATTGAAGGGGGAAGGCTTCGCCGACCTGACCGCCGGACTGCCCCGCGGGGAGCGGCAGGACGTGGGCTGGGCTGATCTGGCCGGCGCTCTTGCTACCCTCACGCCCGGCACGAACGGGTACGCCCGGCAGGTGCGGGTGGAGGGCGAGTTGGGCGCGTTCGCCGTGTCGGGCCTGATCGACTTCGTGCTGGTGCGGTGGGACGGCGGCCGGCCGCGGGTGTGGCTGGTGGAGTGCAAGGCCAGCCGCAAGGACCGCACCTACCACCGCGTGCAGGTGGCGGCGTACCGCCTGCTGCTGCGGCAGTTGCTCGGCGGGCGGGTGATGGCCGTGGGCGGGGTGGTGACGCCGGCCGACGCGGTCGCGTGCGTCATCGCCCGCATCGACGAGGACACCAACACCAACCAGGGCATCCTCACACTCGAACCGCTCGACCTGGCGTCAACCGAGGAAGACTTGCGGCGGCTGCTCGCCCCCGGCGGCCGGCTCGACCGGGTGGTGAGCGGCCGCCTGTCCGACATCGGCTTCCAGCTCGCCTCCAAGTGCGATGCCTGCCTGTACGACACCCACTGCCTGACCGAGTCTGCCCGCCTCCGCCGCCCGGAACTGCTCGGCCTCGACCCCGTCACCGTCCGCCAGCTCGCCGCCGCCGGACTGAAATCCCTCGACGATCTGGCCAACCCGCCCCTCATCCCCACACCGGCGATGGAAGCCCTGCTCCGCAGCCCCGGCTTCGACGACGACCTGAAACTACTCCGCTTGCGGGCGAAAGCCCGGCGGCACACCCTGCCGACCGTCGGCACTCCGACCCTGGACGACGAGTACGACGTGGAGTCCATCCCGTTCACCGGCGGCGGGCGGCTGCCGGCTTACGACGGCGGCCACGGGCGGCTGCTGCGGGTCTACCTGTCGGTGGACTACGACTACAGCGAGAACCGGGTGGGGGCCCTGGCGGCCCACGTCACCCGCAGCGACGGGCGGTTGCACACCGAGTTCGAGACCGAAGGCCGGCGACGGCCGGCACCGGGCGTGCGGGAGCAGGTGGCCGAGTCGTTCGACGATAAGGGGCGGCCGAAGTACGGGCGTGCTTCCCAGCTACGGGATGCGGTCGGGCGGCAGGTGGTACGGTACAAGGAGACGCCGTGGTCGGGCAACGACCACGCCGCCGACTCGCTCGCCGAAGGCGAACTCGTTCGCGACTTCTTCCGCCGGCTGGTGGAGGCGATGAGGGCCGAGGCCGGCACCGAGTCGGCCCCCGTTCACTTCTACGTCTGGTCGGCGGCGGAGGTGAAGCAACTGACCGACGCGTGCGGGCGGGCGGGCGAAGGCCTGCTCGGCCACCTGGCCCAGCTCCTCGGCTGCCGCGAGGGGCTGGAACAACTGCTCTACTCGGTGGTGGGGGAGGAGATCGACCGGCGGTTCGCCCTCGGGTGGACCGGCCGCGGGCTGGTGGTTGCCGCGTCGCTGCGGTGGTTCGGCCGGCGGTACCACTGGCGGCGGGTGGTGAACGGCGTGCCACTCGACCTGGACCACGAGTTCAGCCAGAACGTGTTCGACTTCAAGACGCACTTGCACCTGGACGCGGCCGGCGGGTGGGCGACGGACGGCCACGGGACGGCCCACCCGTTCGAAGTGCGGAGCCGGTTCGCCGACTCGCTGCCGGCAGCGTACTGGCACGCCGTCTGGGGGAAGTTGACCACCAAGCCGGACGACGACCCGCGGCTGAAGGCGGCCGTCGAGCGGTACAACCGGGCGTCCGACCCCGGCGTGTTCCGCGGGTACCTGGAAGCCCGCTGCCACGCCCTGCGGTGGCTGGAAGAGAACGTCGTCCCGAAGAACGCCGACATCACCAAGCCGGCCGTCCCGCTCGCCGACTTGCCCGTCTTCCACCTCGGCCGCGACGACGTGGCCAAGGCCGCGCTCGACTTTCTGCGGTTCGACCACCACGTCAAGAAGTCCGACTGGATCGCAGCCGGGCTGGTGCCGCCGATCTCCCGCGTGCCGCTCGGCCGCACCCTACCGCTGTCCGGCGTGCGGGTGGAGAAGGACAAGACGACCGTCCGCGGAAAGCTCTACCTGAACGGCTTCCACGGGCTGACGCGGGACGACCTGCGGACGCGGTGCGCGTTCGCTGCCGGGTCGTTCGTCCGCCTCTCCCCGTGGAACGGTGACCCGCACCGCGGGCAGACGGTGAGGCAACTGACCGGCGGCATCAGCCGCACCTGCGTGGTGACCGACCTGAACTGGGCGACCGGGGCGGTGACGCTTCAGAACCTGTACGCCGAGGAGGACGGATACACGCTCGCCAGCGGCGGCAGCCGGCAGGCCGAGACCTTGTTCACCGACGGGTACGCCACCCTCGACGAGAGCGTGACCGACTTCGTGTCGCGGCGGGTGGACGATCGCCTCCAGACGCCGCACCCGGTGTACTCCTGGTTCGACCCGACCACCCCGGCCCCGCCGCCCGTGCCGCCGCCCCCGCCCGGCGAGGCCGACCGCGTCCGCCGCCTGCTCGACACGTTCCTCCTACCGAAGGAGCTGACCTACCCGCCGGAACGGGATCAGGTGCAGGCGGTGGTGGACGGGCTGGGCACCCGCGTGCAGCTGCTGCAAGGGCCGCCGGGCACCGGCAAGACGACCACTACCGCCCTCGCCGTGCTGGTGCGGGCCATGTGCCACCTGAAGCCGGGCGGCATCGTGCTGCTGGCGGCGCACACCCACCGGGCGGTGGACGAGTTGCTCACCCGCATCGCCCGTTACGCCGCGGCCTTCCGCACCCATGCCACCGCCGCCGGCATCCCCGTGCCACCGCTCCGGCTGGTGAAGGCCCACTCCGGCGAGCCGAGCGGGCCGCCGACGGGTGAGGGTGTTGACGACGTGGCGGTGGCCGCGCTGAAGACGAAGAAGAAGCTGTCGGAGTTGACCGCCGGCGGCGTGTCGGCGGTGGGGGGCACCACCGCCGGCTTGCTCAAACTGGCCGGCGAGGTGGGCAAGTTGAAGACGTACAACGGCGGCAACGGGCTGGCGGCCGATTTGCTGGTGGTGGACGAGGCGAGCATGATGGTGTTCCCACACTTCCTCGCCCTGGCCACCCTCGTCGGCCCCGGAGGGCGGGTGATGCTCACCGGCGACCACCGCCAGCTCGCCCCCATCACCGCCCACGAGTGGGACGCCGAGGATCGCCCGCCGGCGGTGAAGTACCAGCCGTTCGCCAGTGCCTACGACGCCGTGCGGAAGGTGATCGACCCGGCCACCCCCCGCTCCGGCCTTCGCTCCGCCTTGCGGACGACCTTCCGCCTACCCCCCGTGGTGAGGGAGTTGATCGCCCGCATCTACCGGGACGACTGCATCGACCTGACCGGCCCCGACCGGGCGACGGAGGAACTGCCCGCCGGCGGCGACACCCTCTGGCATCAGGTGTGGCGGTGGAGCCTGGGCGTATTCCTGATCGTCCACGACGAGGACGGGTCGAAGCGGAGCAACGCGACCGAGTTGGAGATTGTGCGGCGGGTGTTGCAGGCGGCCCCGCCGCTGGAAGCCAGGTCGGTCGCCGTCATCACCCCGCACCGGGCCCAGCGGAGCCTGTTCACCGCCCACCTGCCGCACGGCGACGGACTGCCGGTGGACACCATCGACACGGTGGAGCGGTTGCAGGGCGGGGAGCGGAAGAACATCATCGTCTCGGCCACCGCCAGCGACCCGTCGGCCATCGAGCGGAACGCCGAGTTCGTGCTCGACCTGAACCGGGCGAACGTGGCCTTCTCGCGGGTGAAGGAGCGGCTGGTGGTGGTGTGCGCCCGCACCCTACTCGACCACATCCCGGCGGAGGCGGACCACTACGAGCAGGCGAAACTCTGGAAGGCGCTCCGCGAACTCTGCACGGTGGCAGTGGGGACCGCGACAGTGAACGGGCACACCGCCCGCCTGCTCATGCCCTCCGCCGAGCGGATCGCCGCCTGCTCCCGGTCGGGTGCCGCGTCATAACTCCGACGTGTGCGATTCCTTGGCCGGCTTGTCAGTTCGACAATCGGTCGTGGACGCCGATCCTGGACTTGTGTGGACCCCAGCCCCGCATCCGTGACGACACGCTGAAACCGTCCGGGCCGTCCGGGCCGTCCGGGCGGCCCGGACGGCCCGGACGGCTCGGACGGCCCGGACGGCTCAATACCCCCACTCCTCGTGTCGGACCGGGAGGCGGTTGAGTGCTTGTCGGTGCTGGTCCCAGTTCGGCAAGAAGCGGTCCATGAACGCCAGGAAGCGGGCGTTGTGCGTCGGCTCGAGCAGGTGACACATCTCGTGGACGACGATGTACTCCAGGCACTCCCTCGGCTTCTTCGCCAGGTCGGTGTTGAACCGCAGGTTGCGGGCCTTGGGATTACAACTGCCCCAGCGGGTCCGCATCCGCTGTACGAAGAACCTCGCCACCCGCACGCCCATCGTCGGCTCCCACTTCGCCACCAGCGGCGGCACGGCCTGCCGCAGTTGTTCCCGGTACCACGCCTCCAGCAGCGATTCCCGCTTCGCCCGGTCACCGCCCGGGCGCACGCCGAGAACCAACGTGGAGTGCCTCAGTTCGACCGCCGGTCGTGCATCTCGCTCCACGACCGAGAGTAGGTATCGACGGCCCCACAGGTAATGGCTCTCGCGGTCCAGGTACTCACGTTCTGGCTCGCGGTCCTGCTCCCGAATCTTCTTCTGCTGCTGGCGAATCCAGGCGAGTTTGGAGATGGCGAAGAGGCGGATTGAGTCCAGGCTCATCCGCCGTGGCGCGGAGATGCTCACCCGGCCGGCCGGCGGGTGGACACTCAGGTGGACGTTCTTGATGTCCTTGAACACCACCTCGATGGTCGTCTCGCCCAGTTGGATCTGCTGGCCCATCAGTACTCCGCTTGGGCCTCGATGATCTGGAACACCCGTTCGACCGCGTCCCGGTCTTGAAGTACGCCGAACAGGGCCGCCTTGATCACCTGCTTGCGGGTCTGTACGCCACGCCAGCCGTCCGGCCGCACCTCACGCACGACCGCGTCCACCCGCAGGGCGAGCGACTCGTCACGGTTCAGGTTGTTGAACAGCGCCCGCTTGCCCGGCGTGTCGAGAGTCGCCGGGGTGTCGTCCGCCTTCCCCGCGTCCATCTTCTTGACCAACTCGGCGATCCGCCGCAGGTACTCCTCGTAGTCGATCGCCTTCGCCTTCCGCGCCTTGATGATCTCGTCGAGCAGTCCGGACATCGTCGCGTAGTACGCCGGGTCGGTCAGTTGCTCCTGGACGATCTTCTTGCGGACGTTGTTCTCGATGACCTCGGCCACCGCCTCCCGGTTCCCCGCCAGCCCGCCCAGCTTGTTGGCGATGGCGTCGGCGATGCCCGTCTTCACGATCAGGTCGAGCAGGCCGATGCCGTCGAACGGTGAGATCTTTCGCGGCTCGTCGGCTTCGATGTACGTGTCGATCAGGTGCCGCATGTCCGCCTCATACGCCTTCAGGTCGAGCGTCTCCCCGCTTGCCTTCCGCACCACCTCCCGCACCTTCAGGTAGTGATCGAGGTGCGTCTTGATCCGGCCCACGTCCGCCGGCGTGTAGCCCGCCGGTTCCAACTCGTCGGCGATGTTCGCGTAGGCCCGAACCAGCCCGACGACCGCCTTGTACAGTTGTGCCCGCTGCGGCTCGCGCTCCTTCAGGTCGGCCGGCACCTCGGTGTTGCCGCAGAAGTAGTGGATGTGCTCCAGGTCGCCCTTCGGCTGAGCCACCGACTCGCACAACAACACCAGGGCCTCAACGGCCGTGTCGAGCCGCTCCTTCCCCTTCTTCAGCCGGTCCTGGACCATCACCTCCGGGTCCGCCCCGCCGGCCGACTTGTCGATCTCGGACGTGTACACCGCGATGGCCTTCTCCACCCGCTTGAAGAGGTCCTTGTAGTCCACGATGTAGCCGAAGTCCTTGTCCTCGCCGTCCAGCCGGTTGGTGCGACAGATGGCCTGGAACAGCCCGTGGTCCTGCATCGCCTTGTCGATGTACAGGTACGTGCAGGGCGGGGCGTCGAACCCGGTGAGGAGTTTGTCCACCACGATCAGCAGCTTCATGTTCGCCGGTTCCTTGGCGAACAGTTTCTTCGCCCGCTCCTCGTAGGTCTCCGTCTTCGTCAGGCCGGTCTCCCCGGTCACGTCCTTGAGCAGATCGGTGTACGTGCTGAACACGAACTGCTTGTCCGTCTCGGTGTTCGCCCCCACCTCCTCCTTCGACACGTCCTTCGCCTGCGGGTTGTACGACGTGACCACCGCACACTTGCCCTTGAACGGCGTCTTCTGGAACAGGGTGAAGTACTTGCACGCCTCGTAGATGCTCCCGGCCACCAGGATGGCGTTGCCCCGCTCGTTCGACAGCCGCGGCTTCACGCTGAAGTCGAACACGATGTCCGCCACCACCTTGTCCATCCGCGACTTCGAACTGAGCACCTGCTGCATGGTGCCCCACTTGCCCTTCAGCTCCTCCTTCTGCCAGTCGTTCAGCCCCTTCGTCTTCGCCGCGAACCAGGCGTCGATCTTGGCCTCCGACCCGAGACGCTGGTCGATGTCCCGCGCCTCGTACACCAGGTCGAGTACCACCTCGTCCTCGACCGCCTCGCTGAACTTGTAGGTGTGGATGTACCCGCCGAACACCTCCAGGCTGGTCGCCTTGTCCTTCTTCAGCAGCGGCGTGCCGGTGAACCCGATGAACACCGCCCCCGGCATCTTCGCCTTCATCGCCCGGTGCAGGCGGCCGTTCTGCGTGCGGTGGCACTCGTCCACGAACACGAACAGCTCGCCCGCCGCCACCCCCGGCTGGTTCTCGATGTCCTTGATGAGCTGGTTGAACTCCTCGTCGGTCAGCCGCTTCCCCTTCTTGCCCTTCAGCCCGAACTTGTGGACGAGCGAGCAGAACAACCGTGGGGTGGGCTGGGCCAACTGCCGCATCAGGTCCTGGCCGCTCTCCGCCCGATAGATTTGCTCCCCGATCTGCCCGAACACGCCCTCGATCTGCTTGTCCAGTTCGTCCCGGTCGGTCATGACCGCCACGCGGGCGTTCGGGCGGTTCTCCAGGATCCACTTGGCCAACAGCACCATGACGATGCTCTTGCCGCTGCCCTGCGTGTGCCAGATGATCCCGCCCTTCTTCTGCTTCACATGCTCCTGGGCTTCCTTGATGCCGAAGTACTGGTGAACCCGCGGCAGCTTCTTCACCCCGGCGTCGAACAGCACAAAGTCGTGGATGAGTTCGAGCAGTCGACGCTTGTCGCACATCTTGAGCAGGTACTTGTCCAGCTTAACACTACAGCGCGGCTTCAGATGACACACCTATGCTGCCGTTTCTTGTGGGACTTCGTGGCCTGCGCGTTTCGTCGCTGGTGGTAGCGGATCACCTCGCCGACGTGCGGCAGGTCGGGCGTGCCCCGTCGCCGCCGGAACAGCCGCTGGCACACCGCGTTCAACGCCCGGCACACCTGCTCCCGCGTCACGTGCGGGTTTTTCCCCCCGCAGCCGCTCGGTGTGAACGGCCACGAACCCCATCACGATGAGCGTCAGCAGCAGGTGCCGCTCCAACCCGACGTACTGCCGCCCCTCGAAGTGGGTCAGCCCCAACTCCGTCTTGCCCACCCGGAAGGCGTGTTCCACCGTCGCCCGCCGGAAGGCGACCGCCAGCACCGTGGCCAGCGACTCGCCCACGGCATTCGTGACGAAGTGCTTCACCTCCCCGGTCGCCTCGCTCACCGCCGTCACCAGCGTGTGCCACCCGCGGGCCGCCCACACCCGACTCCGCCGCGCCCGCCACACCTGATCGGCCAGCGTCTTCCGCCCGATGCGGAACCGCCGCCACCGGCCCGTCCGCACCCCCGGCTGGTGGGCGTCCGCCCGCCGGGGCGGGCCGCCGCGGGTGGCCCGCACGCTGAAGTTGGTCGGCACCTCGGCCACGAACTTCTGCTTCACCAGCCCGAGCACCCACAGGAGCGGCCCCTTGCTCCCGTACCCCTCGTCGAACGTCAGCCAGTCGAACCGCACCCCGTTCGCGTCCAGTCGCGTCAGCTGGTCGAGGGCGATCCGCCACTTCGCCCGGTATCGCACGTCGTCCGGGACGCCGGCCGCGCGGCACCGCTCGCGGTCGCCCGCCCACGACGCGGGCAGGTACAGGTCGGCGTCGAGCAGCGCCTGGAACCGCCCCTTCGCCACCCCCACGTGGACGGTGACGACGCCGTTGTCGATCTTCCCCACGCACCCCAGGTACTGCCGCTGCACGCCCGGCGTCCGGTCCCCCTTCTTCACCGCACTCGTCTCGTCGATCACCCCGACCACCCCGAGCGGGTCGGGCGGCCCGTCGGCGAGCGCCTCGGCCACCCGCCGGTGGAGCACGTCGCGGGCGGTGGCGTGCTCCCACTTGGCCGTCACCAGGAACTCTTGCAGGGTGCGGACGGCCGTGCCGGCGGCCAGGGCGATCGGCTCGACGCTCTTGCGGGGCCCTTCAGGGCGACCATGTCGGCGAAGCTGGCACCTTCCGGGATGACGATGGGCGCGTACGGCTGGCCGGCGAACTTGTCGCTGACGTACTTGATGAACAGCATCACCAGGACGTAGTCCTTGTACTGGCTGGCGTCCATGCCGCCGCGGAGGGCGTCACAGCTCGCCCACAGCGAGGAGTAGAGTTCGGACTTCTTGAGAGCCATCGGGCGCAGGTCCGCCACGGAGGAGGGGCGGGCCGGTTTCACGTCGGCTGAGGGGTGACAATCTACCGGCCGGGCGAGCATTCGCACAGTGGCGCGACGGTCGATGACGCGGAACTGACGGCAGAGTCAGAGGACAAAAGTCACCTCGGGTCAATTTTGTTCACGTCATGCCCTTCGCGCGCATGCCCCGGAGTGCTATCCGTGTAGTAGGAAGGTACACTTGTCCATCGGTGACCCATGACCATTCCGAGTCCTTACGCCCGCCTGGAGAAACGTGCGACCGCTCTCGCAGCCGTCATCCCGGCAATGAAGGACTTGGCCGGCAAATTCTGGGATGTCGCAAAGCCGGTGTGGGACGCCGTAACCGTGGTTCACTTCGCCGACTTCCAGACCGCCGACGTTTGTTTCCCCCCGTTCGTCGAGTTGGGTCAAGTCTTCACGGACGAGTCACTGGTCAAACGGGTGAATCGCACCTTGGAGGAGAAGCACGCGAGTCTGGGGTGGTCGTCTGCGCCGCATCTCGAACCGACCGACAGGCAGCGGGCGTGCTGGGCGATCAGCGAGATGCTTCAGGCCGGGTTGGCGGTTGATCGATCCCGATTCGATGAGGCGTTTTCGGCCATCACCAGCGACCCGGATGCACTGCCACATCTCCGGCCGCTGTTCCGCGAAGCGGGCGAGATGTGGACGAGTTGGGTGTACTCGCGGCACATCGAGGCGTATATCGAACGAGCCGCCGGCATTCTGGAGTCGATCGGACTGACGGTCGCGCACGACGCCCTTCACCAACTCCGCCCTTATCTGACCGTGCACGCGTACCAGGCGCTCGCCACCTGGGTGGAGTGGGTCGAGATGCCGGGTGCTGTGCGACCGATGGGGTCCAGCGAATACACCCTGGCATATGGCTTCCCAATGTGGCCAGTTGTCGCTTCACCAGTTGAGATGAAGGATCGGATGGCAAGCGAACTCGAATCAGACCGGCCACCGGACCAAACGGACACACCCGTCCAGCCAGCGGATTCCGTCGTCCGTCTCACCGACCGCCAGAAGCACCTGCTCAGAGAACTCCTTGACATGGGGGCAATTGGTTCGGGGAAGAAGACGACTCGCGACCTCGTTGCGAAACGCCTGAACAAGAATAAGATCGGGGGTGACTACGGACGTGACTTCGCGGCACTCTCGCAAGCAAAATTCGCAGACTCACAACGTGGTCCTGATGGCGGCATCTGGCTGACTTCGAAGGGCAAAGAGGAGGCAATCCGGCTTCGCGATGACCGTTCGCAATCGTGACATCTCGGGCCAAGTCACCAATGTCATCATTGCGCCATGATGTGCGCACCCGCCACGTGGTGAAGTGTGTTGACGGCGACCGACACGCCGGACCACACGCACTACTGGGGGAACAATGTCCACTCTCGCGTCTGA
Organism: uncultured Fimbriiglobus sp.; assembly: GCA_964390195.1. Classification (GTDB taxonomy): domain Bacteria; phylum Planctomycetota; class Planctomycetia; order Gemmatales; family Gemmataceae; genus JALHQU01. The sequence continues at coordinate 13,249 of CAYMHO010000053.1, forward strand.
AGCCCAAGCCAAGCGGCAACAACTCGAAGCGGCGACGTACACCGTCGCCGACCTCGCCACCCTGCTCGGGGTGAGCGAGCGGCACATCCACCGGATGCGGGACCTCAAGCAGATCCCGGGAGAACTGCGGTTCGGCAAGGCCGTGCGGTTCGCCAAGGCGATCATCGACAAGTGGCTGTCCACCGGCGTCATCCCCGTCACCCGTTAAACAACACACCGCCCCGGGTTTGCGACCGACCGCCTCAATGGCTACTCGAGGCGCGGTCCGCCGTGGATCCGGGGCTTCCCACCGGAGTAACTGTTATGTACTCGGACCTGTCCTCCACCGTGACGAACATCGACAAGAAGGCAGTCTACGCCGACAAGGGACAGCCGCCGGCCATGCTGCCGGTGCTGCCGGACGGCATCCCGACCGAACTGAAGGCCGAGCGGCGGTGGGTGATGTGGAAGCTCCTCTGGAAGGAGAACAAGGCCGGGGGCGGCAAGTGGGACAAGCCGCCGCTGACGACCGCCGGGCGGGCCGCGAAGAGCAACGACCCGGCCACCTGGACGTCGTTCGACGAAGTGATGACCGCCTACCAGACGGGGCGGTATACCGGCATCGGGTTCATCCTTGGTGACGGGTGGGCGGGTGTCGACCTGGACGGCGTGCGCGACCGCCCCTCCGGGCAACTCATGGAGTGGGCTGAGAGGGCGGTCGCCCTCGGTGGCTACGCCGAGGTGTCGCCCAGTGGCACCGGCCTGAAGATGCTCGGCCGCGGCGAATGGTCGGCGGGGTGGAACCGGAAGAAGCACCCGCACGGCGGGGAAGTCGAGGTGTACACGAGCGGGCGGTACTTCACCGTCACAGGGCATGCTATCGGCGGCGGCACCTCGCTAGACCTGCAACCGACACTGAACGCGTCGACCAGTCTATTCGCGCCGCCGTCTCCTCCCGCACCGCCGCCCGAACCTCCCGCCGGGGCATCCCCGGACTCGGACGACGAACTGCTGGAGAAGATCCGCCGGTCCAGGCAGGGGGCCAAGTTCACCGCGCTGTTCGACCGCGGGGACCTGGGCGAGTACGGCGGGGACGAGTCGCGGGCCGCCATGGCCCTGGTCGCAATGCTGGCGTGGTGGTGTCGCGGGGACGCGGACCGCATTGACCGCCTGTTCCGCCGGTCCGCCCTGATGCGTGACAAGTGGGACAGCCGGAGAAAGGACTCCACCTGGGGGCGGGACACCATTGACAAGGTGTTGAGGGGGCAGACCGAGTTCTACATCGCGGAGGGGCGGAAGCCGAAGGGCAACCCCCGCCGCCGAGATGATGGGGACGGCGGTGGGGGTGGCGGAGACGACCAGGAGGGCAAAACGCCAGTAGCCGAGCTGCTGGCGAACATCGCCGCCGCCGAGACCGAGCTCTGGCACGACAGCACCGGGGCGGCGTTCGCCACCGTCGGCCGGCGGACGATGGCCGTCCGCTCGACCCAGTTCAAGTTGTGGCTGACCGCCCGCTACCGTGGAGGTACCGACGGCAAGGTGCCCGGGAAGGAGGCGCTGGGCAGCGCCGCCCATGCCATCGAGGCGCGGGCCACACTCGACGGTCCGGAGCACGAGGCGCACGTCCGCGTCGCCTGCCATGGGGGGCGGGTGTACCTGCACCTGGCCGACGCCGCCGACACCGTGATCGAGGTGGACGCCGGCGGGTGGCGGGAGTGTGAGGCCCCGCCCGTGCGGTTCCGCCGGACGGGGAGCGTGCGACCGCTGCCCCGGCCGCAGCCGGGCGGGTCGATGGACGACCTGCGGGAACTGCTCGGGCTGGCGGACCCCGACCAGTTCGCCCTTGTGGTCGGCTTCGTGTGCGGGGTGTTGAGGCCGTCCGGCCCCACGCCCCTGCTGGTGCTGACCGGCGAGCAGGGGAGCGGCAAGTCCACGCTGGCCAGGACCCTCAAGGGGTTGATGGACCCGACCGCCGCGGCCCTGCGGTGCGAGCCGCGGGAGATCCGCGACCTGATGATCGCCACCCGCGGCAACCACCTGCTCTGCCTCGACAACCTGAGCGAACTCAAGCCGTGGCAGTCCGACGCCCTGTGCCGGCTGGCCACCGGCGGCGGGTTCGCCACCCGCGGCATGTACACCGACGAGGACGAGGTGATCTTCGACGCCCGCCGGCCGGCCATCCTGACCGGCATCGAGGATTTCGTCACCCGCGGCGACCTGCTGGAGCGGTCGATTCCTGTGCACCTGGGGGCGATCGCCCCGAGCCAGCGGACGACCGAGGCCGAGCTGGCGGCCCGGTTCGACCTGCTCCACCCGCGGGTGCTCGGGGCGCTGCTCGACCGGGTGGCGGGCGGGCTGCGGGAGCTGCCCCGGGTGCGGGTCGAGGGATTGCCGCGGATGGCGGACTTCGTGTCCTGGGCGGTGGCGTGCGAGCGGGGGGCGGGGGAGCCGCCGCGGTTCCTACAGGCGTACCAGGCCAACCAGGCGGCCGCCCACGCCCAGGCCCTCGACGGGTCCAGCCTGGCGAGTGCGGTGTGTCAATTGGTTGCCCATAGTGGGGTGTGGGAGGGCACGGCGACCTCGCTGCTCGAGGCGATCCAGGAGTTCATGCCCGACTACATGCCCCAGGACTGGCCGAGGTCGCCGAACGCCATCACCGGCCCGCTCCGGCGGCTGGCGCCCAACCTGCGGAAGGTGCACGGGATCGACGTCACCTTCCACAAGTCGACGGACGCCAAGCGGACCCGGCTGATCAAGATCCACTGGCCTGCGGCGGAGGAGGAACGCAAGCGCCGCTGGTGGCAGTTCGGGTTCCCCCCGGACGGACCGCTCGGGTCCGCGGGCGGAGATCCGGCGGCCGCCCCCGCCCCGCCGGTGGCGCCGTCCCCCGGCCAGGAGAGTTCGGACGACCCGGACGGTGCGGACGGCCTCGGCCGTCCCTCCCCGCCGGTCAGCCGTGAGCAGTTCGACGCGTTCCTGAATCTGCACTGACCGGTCGGTGACCCCATCCCGCGCCGGACGCTGGACCAACCGCGCCGGCGCGGTCTTGTCCCACCGGCTTCGACCGAGGTGGCGCGCTGTTCAGCGTCACGGTACATTCACCACACCCAGCCGTGGACCGGTCCGGACCCACGGCATGAAGGAGAAGACAAATGGGCACGGTGTTCAAGAAAACGACCACCCGGCCGGTTCCGCCGGGTGCGGAGATCGTGAGCAAGGCGGGCGTTCGAACCGCCCGGTGGAAGGTCCGGGGGAAAGTGCGAACCGCCCCGCTCACCACCGGGGAGGACGGCACCGACCGCATCAGCACCAAAGCGACGACGTACACCGCCAAGTACCGGGACCACACCGGGAAGGTGGTGGAACGCCCGACCGGCTGCCGCGACGAGCAGGCCGCCCGGCAGATGCTCGCCGGCTGGGAGCGGGAGGTGGAACGCATCCGGGCCGGCACCTTCGACCCCGGCGAGTTGGACACCGCCCGGCGTGCCGCCTCCCCCATCGCCGAGCACCTCGACGCGCACGAGCAGTCGCTAATCGCCGCCGGCACCACCGACGGATACCGGAAGAACTTGCGGCGAGCGGTGGAGCGGGTGGCGACCGACTGCGGGTTCGTCTCGCTCGCCGACATCTCCCGCGGGCCGATTGAACGCTGGCTCGCCGCCCGGACGGGCGAAGACATGAGCGCCCGCACCCGCAACTACTACCGCGAGTCGCTGGTGGCGTTTGGCAACTGGTGTGTGGAGTCCTCGCGGCTGCGGGCGCACGACCTGGATCGCCTGCCGCGGGCGGACAAGAAGGCCGACCCGCGGCGGCAGCGGCGGGCGCTCACCGAGGACGAACTCGCCCGGCTGCTCGGCGTGGCCGCCGCCCGCCCGCTGGCCGAAGCCCGCACCATCCGCCGCGGGAAACGGAAGGGCGAGCAGGCGGCCAGACTGTCCGACTCTCTCATCGAGCGGCTGTACCACGTCGGCCGCGAGCGGGCGCTCATCGTCAAGACGCTGGTGCTGACCGGGCTGCGGGTGAACGAGTTGCGGACACTCACCGTCGGGCAGCTCGACCTCACCCCCGGCGGGGAGTTCCTGCAACTGGACGCGGCCGACGAGAAGAGCCGGGAGGGGAACGCGGTGGCCATCCGCGGCGACCTCGCCGCCGACCTCCGGGGCTGGCTTGCCGACACCGCCCGTACCGATCCCAATACCACCCTGTTCGCGGTGCCGGACGGGTTCCTCCGCATCCTGAACCGCGACCTGAAGGCGGCCGGCATTCCGAAGAAGGACGACCGCGGGCGGACGGTGGACGTTCACGCCCTCCGCACCACCTTCGGCACGCTGCTGAGCAAGGCCGGGGTTTCGCCCCGGACGGCCCAGCAGGCGATGCGGCACTCGGACATCAAGCTGACGATGGGCGTGTACACCGACCCCCGGCTACTCGACACCCGCGGGGCGGTGGAAAAGTTGCCTCCGCTGCCGGTGCCGAATTCGGTTGCACCACCGGTTGCACCGACCCCATTCAGTTCGGGTCCATCCGTGTCATCGGCGGGCAAGTCGGAGCGACTGTATGAGGGTAGTGGCACCGACCAAGAGGTCGGCGGAAGTGGCTTGAAAGTGAACGAAAATGCCCCAGTGACAACGGGAGTCATCACCGGGGCATCAGTCGGGCTGACAGGATTCGAACCTGCGACCTCTTGGTCCCGAACCGAAGCGGGGGGCTACGCCCCCTGGAAATCCAGGCTTTTCTGACGCTCTCGCCGGCTCCTTTCCTGCCCCGCCCGCCCGATAAGGTGCCGCAAAGGAGCCACCGGGCGGCGGTAAAAAATCTTCCGAAAAAGCTGCCGGCCGCGCCAAACTTCAACCGCCACACGCCCCACTTCGAGCCCCCGCCCCGCGGGTGGAACGGTCGCGTCCGTCGCGTCGCCCGCGGCGGTGGCGTCGGTGTGTTCACCACCAAACCCCAACCCGAGGTTCGTCATGACCGCCCCCACCGACCCGCTCGCCGCCCGCGCGGCCGCCCTGCGAGCCCGCCTGTCGGCCCACACCCCTGCCGACCCGACGGAGGCCCAGGCGGTGCAGCGGGAGGTAGGCTGGCTGGAGGCCGTCGAAGAACTGAGCGGGCGGCTCACTGCGCTCGGGCGACGACGGGCGGAGGGGATGGTGGGGGCGAGTGAGGAGTGGGCGGACGCGCTGACCGCGGCCGATGAGGGGTGAACGCCTGCTTACCCGCGGGGCGCCTCTCGTGCGGCCAGGAACCGTTTGAGTGATGTCCCCTGGGGGAGACCCCGCCGCCCACGTTCGAACGCCTTGTGCACCCCCGCCCACGTCTCGCCCTCGGCTTCGGGGATGGCCCCCGAGGAGCGGGCCGGCCACCGCCCGCACCGACGGTAGTGCGCCTCGGCCCACCTGACGATTTCCTCGACTGACAGGGGGGGAAGGAGGGCCGGGTTCCGCTTCCCGCGGTGTCGGGCGAGGAGGCGAGCCAGGCTGTCGTCGCCCGGCAGCCCGCGGAGGCCGTTCTCCAGGGCCGCGTTCACCGCCGCCCAGCTGTCGCCCAGCCCGCCGACGACCGGCCCGCTCGAGGTCACCGGCCACGCCCCGGTTCGCGCCCGGTGTTCGTCGGCCCACACCAGAATCTGTTCGACGGACAGGGGTGGCACGGCGTGCGGGTGGCGGACCTGACGGTGTTCCGCCAGCAGCCGGGCGACCGACCCGCCCGGGGGCAACCCCCGGCCGCCTGTCAACAGGGACGCGTCCACCGCCCCCCACGACTCCTCCGGCTCGCCGACCACCGGTCCGCTCTGCTGCGTCGGCCATTCCCCGGTCTTCGCGTGGTGCCGGTCTGCCCAGGCGAGGATGCGGTCGGCGGTGAGCGGAGGTAGGTCCATGTGGTTGCGGACGCCCCGCCTCGCGGCGAGCAGCCGGGCGAGCGACGACCCGCCCCGCAGCCCCCGGCCGCCGACCCGGAGCGCGGTCTCCACCGCCAGCCACGTCTCCCCGCTCGAGCCGGGAATCGCCCCGCTCTCGTGGCCCGGCCAGCCGCCGGTTCGGGCGTGGTGGTCGTCGGCCCACCCGACGATTTGCGTCAGGGTCAGTTTGGGCAACCGCTTCCTGTTCCGCACCCCGCGCTTCGCCTGGAGCAGTTCGGCCAGGGATGACCCGCCCGGGAGGCCGCGGTACCCGCGTTTGAGCGACTGGCTCACCGCCGACCAGGTGAGGTCGGCCTCGGCCACCCGCCCGTCGTCCTGGCGGGGGTACCGGCCACGACGGGCGTGGAAGGCGTCCGCCCAGCGGAGGATGTCGGCGACAGTCAGGGTGGGCTTCGGCATGGCGGCACGTCGTGCGACGGGTTGACGTCAGGATAGCCGTTGCCGAGGAGCGGAAACGTCTGTGGTTGTCTCACCAGCTCTCCTGGGAGGCCTGCCCGACTTCACCACTCGGCGCTCTCGACTTGCTCCGGCCGCGCGTGCGACCCCGACTTGAAGGGCCGGCTGGGAAGCCACACACGACTGGTCCGCCGAATGGTGGGCAGTGTGGGAGGGGAGGCCGGGGTGTACCTCGTTCCGGCCGAGAACGCGGGGGTACTGGGAATCGGCAGCGTGTCCGGGGCGGGCGGCCTGCACAGCGCCCCAAGTGCGGGCACTCCGGGAGCAAGCGGCCGGCGGTGTTGCTCGACAGGGGCGGTGGTCCATCCGGCCCGCTACCGCTTCTCGCTCGTGCGAACCTGTCCCAGGGCGTTGACCAACGACAACTTCATCGCACGCGAGGCGGTGTTCGTGGAGAAGCCGGGCACGCGGGTGACCGGGCTGAACCTGAACTGAGGGCGGGCCGGGAGGGCCGCGGCACCACACGGAGGCCGATGTCGTTCGCGGCTCACCGGCTCACGTCCGGCGGTCGGAGATGTGCCAGAGGACGCCGCTGGGGTCCGACAGGTAGAGCACCCGCAGGCCCCACGGCTGCACCGCCGGGGCCTTGGCCGTGTGGAGCCCGTAGCGGCCCGGGAGGTCGTGTTCCAGCACGTGCCGCCACCAGGCGTCGGCGTCGTCCACCGCCAGGCTCATCATCAGGTTCTCGGCGAGCGGCTTCACGTAGAAGTTCTGCAGCAAGAACCGGAACCCGCCCGCCTGGAACAGGGCGACCTCGGGGGTGGCCCACGGCCGCTCGAAGCCGAGGTCGAGGTAGAACTGTTGGGACAGGTCGTAGTCCTTGGCGGGCACGAAGGCGCTCAGGTCGGCGACCGGGCTCGGGGGCATCGGTGACACCTCGGGGGCGGGCAAGTCGGCCAACGCTACCCGCCCCGGTGGGGCAGGGCAACGCCTGGTCCGGCCGACCACGGTGGCGGTGCCTCGCTCGACAAGCTGGTGGGCCGGCCGGCAGGGGGCGACCGTGCCGACGCGGACGAACCGGGGTGTGGGAGGGCACCGGTCACCCGTCCGCCCCCAACAACTCGTCCGCCCCCGGGGTGACCAGGTTGAGCGGGAGGGCGTAGTAGGGTGTCCGGCCGAGCCGCACGAACCCCATCCGCCGGAAGTACTGCCGCAGCCGCACACGGGCGGCCCGCTTCTCGCCTGGGGTCGGGTGGCGGGGGAGCCAGCCGGGCGGCACGCGGAGGGCGGGAGCGGCGCGGCGGCGGAGGGGGGCGACGAGGCTGACCGCCAGCCCGCACCCGCCGCCGACCAGGTCCACCAGCCTTCGGACGGCCAGCAACCCGAGCCGTAGCCCCCGCCATTGGGGAGCGAGCAACACGTAGTCGAGGACGAGCAGGTCGGGCTCGGTGGCCTCGAACCGCGCCATCAGTTCCTCCCGGAAGTGGTGGCGGTCGGGCTCGTACAGCAGGGCGTACAGGTGGTGGAGTTCGTCGCTGTGGGCGTCGCATACGTCGAACAGGGGCTCGCCGGCGTTGTGGGCCAGCCCGGCGTGCACCCGCAGGGCGGTCACCCGCCCGACCTTCGACACCGCCCCGGTCGCGTCGTCCGTGCAGGTGATGACGGCCGTGTACGCCGACACGAATTCGGTCGGCTCGCCGTCCGGGTGCAGGCTGCCGCCGGTGCGGATACGGATGTCGAAACTGGCCACCGTCGCCCTCCGGGTTGTCCCACCGTTTAGGCTACGCCCCCTTGAGGGTAATCGGGCGTCGGGAACACGCCGCTTGCATGGGACGACCTCCGCCGGAGTTGTCCGCACTCGGGGACGGGTCGGGGTGGCGATGCACGAGTTGACGGTCACCTCAACTCGTTTCCGCTTTTCCCCGGCGTTCCGCCAATCAAGGGAGCGACAGAGCCGTCCCAACGGCTGGGAAAGAGGCTTCTGGCACGAACTGACCGTCGACACGGGGGAAGCCAGACGGGCTGCACCCAGCCTTTTCCTGTTCTACTTCCCGGCGGGCGCCGCCGGGTGAGGTTCGGCTGTGGTGGCGGGCGGCGATTTGGTCAACTTGATGGAAGTGGCCCGGTACGAGTTCAACGACCTCTGAACCCCGCCGGGCGTCACGGGGTTGGGCAGACCCAGCCCCACTCACCCCACTCAACCCTGATTGAACCCGACAATCCGTCGCGTCTGCCGGTCGACCTGAACCTTGAAAGGGAGCGCCCACCGAAGCCCGAGCGTCGCATAGGCCTCACGAATCAGGTCCCGGTTTACGGTCCGGTTGCCACTCAGGAAGAAACCATGGGTGTCGGTGTCGGATTCGAACACCCACATGTCGAAGTACGACGGCGAGCCCACGTTTGCGTCCACATTGAACCGAGAAACGGTAATCGTTTCCATAGGGGCCCCCTTGTTAACGGTTGGATTGGTTCAAAAGGTTGAGGCGGATGGTGTCCAGGTTGTCGTTCAGCCGCTTCAGGTCCACGGGCGCAGGCGGCGGGGCCGGGCGGTTGTTTTCCAAGTACACCTTCGCCTTGCCGCCCTCGATTTGCAGCTTCGTCGCGAGAATCTTTTTCTCGTTGTACACGATGTCCAGTGAGGTCGTGTCCCCGTTGTGTGCGGGCAAATCGGCGGCCCCGGCTGGCTTCACGGTGAGGTGCTTCAGTTCGACGCGTACCTGCCTCTTGTCAGTGAGCGTCACGAGGGCATATCCCTTGTCGTTCGGTATGACGCGGTCGAAGACCACTTGGCCGCGTACGTCCCCGTTCGCGTCAGGGTCGCCGACGAGGAGTTGGCGGATGGTGCATTCGTAATGTTCGGGGGCGGCCTTCGCGGACTGGCCCCGCATGAATGTCGTCTTCAGACAGAGCTGCTGGAACACGCCGGCGGCCTCACACGGCACGTAGAAGTACCTTTTGCCGCACTTCCGCATGATGTGGACATCGCACTGGGGCTTGGTGTCCGACTCGACAAACAAGGTCGGGTCGAGGGCGAAGGCCATGTAATACTCGTACACCTCGTTCTCGTCGGTGACCGGGTCCGCCTTGAAACTGATGGTCCGGTCCCGTCGCCCCGAGCCGTTGAACTTGAACGCGTTGCTCCAACTTCGCGTCATCCCGGTGACGACCGCCCCCACCAAGGTTTGGTTTGTGCCTGCCGTCAACGTGTCGTCGAACCCGCCGCCCACGGTGTCGAGGTCTTGCACGCTCAGGTCACGGTACTGGAGTTGGACGAACGGCTGGCAGGTCTTCGCCCGAATCAGGTTGTCCATGATTTGGTCGGTGTACACGTCGAGGATGGCCTGCCTCGACCCGATGCCGTCACGCGCCACCTGCTTGTGCAGACACCCCACGCTCGCCAGGCTCAAGAGTCCCAGTAGCAACACTGACACGCGGAACATCAGAGGTTCCCCCACAGATGAAGCAGAACCGGTCTTACGTTGACATGATTAATCGGCCCGACCGCATGAGGGATTCAGTTAATTTCACGGAATGCGCGGGCAGGCACTCAGCCGAAAATCGACTATTGCCGGCGAACAGTTAAAGTGCCCCGACGCCGGACACCCCCGAGTCGGTTGTGAAGACCGCTCACACCTTCCAGAAGGGCTCCCAGCTATTTGGTCGGGTCGTTCGACGGCGGCCGGGTCCGCGTCTCCCAGGCGACGCTGGCGGACGTCGAGACGGTGGACGAGGGGTCGAAGAAGGTGGTGCGGGCGTACCGCATCGCCTGGGACAAGGAGAAGCCGGAGCTCATCCCCTACGCCCCGGACAAGCCCGGGTCGAAGGACGAGCCGCCGGGAAACCTGAGGCGGGTCAAGCTGGAAGAGGGCAGGCTCACCCTCATCCACAACCCGGCCGACCCCACCACTGTCCCGGCCGACTTCGAACTGCCGCCGAACGCCACCCGGTCGCTGAAGGCGTTCGTCCGGCTGAAGAGCAAGTGAACCCGCCCACCGCACCCGCCACCGGAGTCCGCCATTGTCACCGCACTCCTCGCCCTCGCCCTCGCCGCCCCGTCCCAAAGGCGAAGGAACCGGACGTGTACTGGCCGACCCGGGAGGGGACGAGGCGGGTGCTGGAGTGCACCGTGAACGGGAAGGCGGCGGAGACGACGGAGACGGTGACCAATGTGGAGAGCAAGGACGGCTCGCACGCGGTGCCCCGAGCGTACCCCCGCGCCCAAAGACGGAGTGCGCCGCGGGCTCGGCAGGGACACCCTCGCCGGCGTTCACCGCCACCGGCCGCGGTAGGCGGGGTAGACCGGCGGCGGGTAGTAGACGCTGCGAATTTCGGTGTAGTGCGTCTCGACGACCGGCGGCGGGTAGTAGACGCGGCGAACCTCGGTGTAGTGCGTCTCGATGACCGGGACCGCCGGCAGGCGGCCGTAGTGGGTGATGTACGTCGTCGGGACGGCCGAGCCGGGGTTAGTGTACGCCTGGGAGCTGGCGTACCCGCCGGGGTAGAAGGCGGTGGGCGGGTAGACGCCGTGGTAGAGCGGGTTGTTGTAGTTGTACGTGCCCACGTCCGGCCGGCCCCAGGCGGAGTGGGCCGGAGGCGGGTAGACCGGCCGGACGAGCGTCTGGGCGGGGGCGGCGGCCGTCAGCCCGGCCAGGCCGAGGAGAACAAGGAGTGTGCGCGTCATGGGGTTCGCTCGGGCGGAGGGGTGGGCCGGAGGGGTTTACCACCTCAACTCCCGTGCCAGCCGCACGGATTCGGCCGGAATGTCGGCGGCGGGCCACGGCGGTGGCGGGCCACTCGGGTCCCAGCGGAGGGCCGAACCTCGGGGTGGGTCCGTACGCGAGGGCCGCGCCGCCTTGAGGCGCAGAAGGGCGGGTGCACGGTGAACGAGTCGCAGGACATCCGCGAGGCGCTCGCGGCCGACCCGGCGGCGGACTCCGAGACGGACATCACGCGGGGGGGGCGAAAGTGGCCTAGCCGGTGGTGTACTCCGTCCGCGGCAAGCTCGGCCGGGCGGCGCGGAAGGCCAAGCGGGAGCGGGCGGTCGCCACCACCCGCAGCCCGGGCGGGTGTGAAGAGGCTGGCCGCCGAGGCGGGCGGCACGAAGCTACGGAAGCAACTGGTGGCCCGGCCGGCCGAGTCGCCCGGCAGCCGCCGGCCCCCCCAGCAAGCCCTGCGGCGGCCGGGCGTTGGCCTTCCGGCGGTTGGGGGGCGCGACCCCACCGCCCTATACTGCCGTCCGGTGGAACCCAATGCAGGGTCTCACCCCCGCGGGACCCCGCCCGACCCCGCGGCCGTTGGGAGTATCGCCCCGGAGGCAAACGCCATGGCGTTCGACGCGCAACGGAAGGAGCTGGCGGGGAAGGTGGCCGCCCTGGTGGCCGCCCGGTTCGGCGGGGACTACCGGGCGGCGTTCGCCCACTACGACGCGGACGGGGACGGGGGCATCGGTTCGCCCGAGGTGAAGGTGCTGCTGTCCGACGCCGGGGTGGGGAACGTGTTCACCGGGTGGGCGTGGGCGGCCGGGGTGATTGAGGAGATGGACGCCGACAAGGACCGGAAGGTCACCTGGGAGGAGTTCGTGGCCGCGGTCGAGGGGAACGGGCCGCCGACCGGGTGACCGACGCGAACGAACCTCCCGAGGGTCATGGCGGCGGACGCACAGTTCACACCCCGGAAGCACCCGGCCGGGCCGGGTGTATGAACCCCGCGAACGACGAGTCCGTTGGCACCATGGGAGGCGCCGAGGCGAACAACCGTTCGTCGGGCGGACCGAAGGGGTGGAGACTGGGCGGGGGGGTGAACGCGTTTCGCCTTCTTTCGTGCGCGGTTGTTCGGGTTTGTTTCGGAACATCGCCCGTCCGCGTGGTACACTCCACCCTCGGCACTTCGCCCGACCCAGTCCTCCGAAGGGAAGTTCATGCGGTTTACCAAACCGGTCGAGTCGTGGGTGGTGTACCAGGCGGTGGTGAAGCGCGGGGGCGGGCGGGCCATGTGCCCGGCGGACGAGTGGCCGGCGCTGGAGGCGGCCGGGCACACCCTGATTCAGGCCGGGCTGGCGAACGAGGGCGAGGCCGAGCGGCTGGCCCGCGGCACCTCGGGCGACCCCAAGCCGCGTGGCGGCGGCCGGGCCGCCTGACCCCCGCACGTCCCATTCCGGCGCGCGGCCGTGGGCACCCCGGGCGGACACGAGTACGGGGCGGTGGCTGAAACAGGCGGGCGGGGCTTCGGCCCCGCCTGTCGTCATTTCTGGGGCTCCCTTCGGTCTGCGACTGTCGTGCCGGGGGCGGGAAGCGACAGTCCCGACCTTCCCGGCAACCCTCCTTGCGGCCGGGACCACCGCCTGCAACCATCCCCGTTCGACTTTCACCACGGGGGGCGGGACATGGTCGGGGCGAAGGCGGTGCGGTTCGGCACGGAGTTGGTGTACGCGTTCGTCGCCACGGACGGCGGCACCACCCGGGTGCGGGTGTCGGCCGACGAGTGCGACCGGCTCGACCTGTTCGCGGGCAGCCAGGTGCGGCTGGGGGTGGGCGGCGGCGAACCGGTGCGGGCCTTGGTGGTCGGCGTCACGCGGGAGCCACCGTTCGCGTGGGTCGTGGTCGAATTCCCGGCAAGCGGCCGGGCGATTTGAAGGGGAGAAGCATCGTGGCGGGGGCGAGGGCCCCTGCCGTTTGTCGTTTCCGGACCACGGGTCAACCACGCGAGTCGCGCAGGTGCCTCCGGCCCGGGGGTGTCGGAAAATGCACCGCCCGAAACGTGACGGCTCGCCCGTTTCACGCCCGCTCGGTGCCGGGGCCGGTTAGAATCTAATGATGCTCTCATCACTCGCACAGCGGGAGACGCGCACATGACCCCCCTCACCCGCCCCGCCTCGGACGTCCGCGAAACGTCCGCCTTCCGCTGCCCGCTCCGCGTGCGGGTGCTGGCCGACGCCCACCGGGCGGGCGAGGCCCTCGAGCTGGCCGAGGCACTGGAGGGGTTCGGGGCGGAGGCCGACGTGCGGCTGGGCGACGACATGGCCGAACTCGCGCACCCGGACGCGGTGGTGGTGGACGTGGGCGAGGCGACGGGCGAGCTGGCCGACCACTGGCACGGGCTGAGCCCGGTGGTGGTGGCGGTGGCCGAGGCGGACGACTGGGAGGGGAGGGCCCGGGCCCGGGCGGCCGGGTACGACCTGGTGGTCACCCGCCCGCTGGACGCCGGGCGGCTGCTGGTCCGGTTGGGTGAGAGGCTGCCCGGGATGCGGGCGTGAGCGCACGAAAAAACCGGCCGCGTTTCCCCCACTGTCGCCCATTCAGTGAGGTGGCCGCGGCCGGTCTTTTGTCAGTCTACTCGGCTCACCCCGGCGGGTACAAGAGATTGCCGAACGAATTGCCGTCATGGCCGATACTGCCGCCTGATTTTCTGACAGTCACGTTTGATTGCGCCGGCCGGATTCGCCCGTTCTGGCCCACGGCCGCCGTGACCCCGGTCACCTTCTGAACTCGCCGAAGTGAGCACCGCGGGCAGTCCCCCGAGCCGCGAGTCGCCGTCGGCGCCAGGGGCGGTGGTGCCCGGCGCGGTCGTGCTGGGGCACTGGCACCCGCTTCCGAGTCCGAACCAACGTGTCCACCAAACTGCCTGAGGGTGACCGGTGAAGCCACTCCCGTGGCGGCGCCCGCCTCCTCCGCGCACGGTCGTCACCCGAACAGGTCGGGGGTGGCCGGCGGCTTCGGCCAGTCGGGCAGGCGGTACCCGCGGCGGTCGAGGCGGTTCACCAGTTCGCCGGCGGCGGTCAACTCGGCCAGCGCTTTGGCCACCGTGCCCGGCCCGTGCGGGGTGCCCCGCTCCCGCAGCGCCCGCATCACCTGCCGGCGGGTGAGCGGACATCCGGCGTCCCCCACCGCCGCCAGGATGTCCGCCCGGCATCCCGCCCGCTCCCCCCGCCGCCGCACCCCGGCCGCCGTCGGCATCACCTCCCCCGCCTCCCACACCAGCACCAGGCACGCCCGCCCGCCGTCCGCCTCCGTCACCCGCACCGCCACCGGGCCGGGGGAGGCGGCCAGCGCCCGCAGCAGGTCCCGCGCGGCGGCGGCGGCGGTGGCGCGGTCGGTCGGCACGGTCGCTCCCGCGGAACAGTTCGGAACACCAAATCCGCCCGTCGGCGGTTGGCCGGGGGCAGTTCCGAGCTTATAGATGGGAGGGGTGATAGTGAACACAAAACCACTAATACTTGCCGCGGCCGTGCCGGAGGGGGCGTCATGACCGGATTCGTCGCCCACCTCGACGCCGACTGTTTCTACGTGAGTGCCGAGCGGGTGCGGCACCCGGACCTGCGGGGGAAGCCGGTCGGCGTGCTGGGGAACAACGGGGCGTGCGTCATCGCCAAGAGCTACGAGATGAAGGCCGCCGGGGTGAAGACCGGCACCCCCGTCTGGGACGCGGTCAAGCTGTGCCCGCAGGGCGTGTACGTCAAACGCGACTTCTACTGGTACGAGGTGCTCAGCCGCAAGATGCTGGGCATCGTCGGCGACTGCTCGCCGCGGGTGGAGTACTACTCCATCGACGAGTTCTTCTTCCACGCCGAGCGGCTGCGGCCGGGGCAGCCCCTCCAGACGACCGCCACCCACATCCGCGACCGCATCCTCCGCGACACCGGCCTGCCGGTGACCATCGGCGTCGGCCGCACCCGCACCCTGGCGAAACTGTTCAGCGACACCGCCAAGCCGTTCGGGTCGGTCGCCGTCCTCACCCGCGACCACGAGCGGGAGTTGCTCGCCAAGCTGGCCGTCACCGAGATTTCCGGCATCGGCCACCGCCGGGCCGACCGACTGTTGCCCTACGGCATCCGCACCTGCCTCGACCTGGCCGACGCCGACGGCGTGCTGGTCAAGCGGCTGCTCACCGCCACCGGGTTCGACCTGTGGCTGGAGCTGAACGGCACGCCCGTCACCCCCGTACGCCCGGAGCGGACGCCGCACAAGGCACTGGCCCGCGGCGGCAGCCTGATGGGGAACGTGTCCGACCCGAAGCGGCTGTGGGCGTGGTGCGTGCGGCACGTCGAACGGCTCATCGAGGAGCTCCGCTACCACCGGGTGCGGACGGCCACCCTCGGGGTGGAACTCGCCTGGAAGGACTCCGTCGGCACCGGCGGGTCGGCCACCCTGGACGCGCCGAGCGACCGGTTCGATGCCCTCTTGGATGCCGCCCGCACCGCCCTGCGACGGGCGTACGTCCCGCACGGCGTGGCCACCCACATGCACGTCGTCGCCGCCGACCTGCGGCGGGGGGTGGGAGAACAACTCACCCTGTTCCACCGGCCCGACCCGAAGAGGGACGCGGCGGAACAGGCCAAGGCGGCGGTGAACGCGGAGCTCGGGCGGTTCAAGGTGCGGTCGGCCAGCACCCTGTACCTGCCGGCGGTGTACGCCGACCCGGCCAACGACTTCGACATCTGCGACGTGCGGGG